>JANXDJ010000009.1 GCA_025059545.1 Archaeoglobaceae archaeon | reverse complement strand
CGTATAGTTCATCGCTGAACTCCTTTATTTCATTTTTGAGTATCAACCCTTCCTTAGTTCTCGCTCCAAGAATTGAAACTACGTAATTTCCCGCCTTCTTAAATGCCTTTACTTCAGGATAAATGCAAGCTATCCCAACTCCACCACCAACACAGGCAACTCTGCCATAATAACCAATTTCAGCTGGAATCCCAAGCGGTCCAGCGACGTTTGCAAGACAATCTCCTTCTTTCATCGAGTTCAGCTTCTTCGTCGTCTTCCCAGCTTCGAGAACCGCTATTGTTATCGTTCCCTTCTCTGGCGAAGCATCAACAAGGGTTAGCGGTATTCTCTCACCCTTTTCATCGATTCTTATCATGACAAATTGTCCAGGCTTCGCTTTTTTCGCAATCAATGGTGCATAGATCTCGAATTTTTTTATGTTTGGAGCAAGATCTTCTTTTTTTACAATTCGATACATAATATCGCTGAGATTATCTTATGTTTAAATAGTTTTTGATTTAAGATGGAATTAAATGAAAAATAGTTTTAAAAACTTTTCTTGCAGGAATTGTGGTTTAATTTAAGACAAAAAATAAGAGTAAATAGTTTTCTAACTCTTCCTTCTCATCAAATAAGCCAAAGCAATAAGCCCAGCGATTGCGAAGATCGCTTCAAATCCCGGAATGAAAGGCTTTGCTACTGGAGTTGTTGGAGTTTTTGGTGTTGTTAAAGGCTTAATTGCTTCATAGCAATTTTATTTACCTTCACGGATAAGGAACTTCATTAAAACCTGATTCATAGCTCATATCAAGCTCTAAGCTCAGTTTATTCCATAAAAACCCTCCAAAATGAATCTAATCGCTATGTAGAGAAAAACAGTCCCAAAGAAAAGTCTAAGCATCCAAGAAGGGGCGAATACGATGAGCCTTGCTCCGATTTGAGCGCCAAAAATTGCTCCAAGTCCTAAAAATAGGACTGCTATTAGATCTACAACTCCTTGGTAGATTTTGAAAACAGAGCTAACAATTGCCATGCTCAGGAATGAAGCTAATGAAGTTCCGACTGCAAGCTTGATCGAGGAGCCAAAAATATAAACAAAGCTTGGCACGAGAGCGAAGCCTCCGCCTAATCCAAGAATGCCTACAAGAAATCCAACAAAAAAGCCTAACATGACTTTTGCTTTTTTTGAGCCTTGAATTTGCCCAGCTTTCTTTTCAAATTCTTCTCTTTTTAGTCCTTCATAGATCATCCTCAAGCTCGTGTATGCAAACACGATGCCCAGAAGAATACTCAGAAGCCAAAGCTCTTTTGAGAGATAGAAGAAAGCCAATGAGCCTATAATTGCTCCGAATGCACCGCTGATCGCAATGAGCTTCGCAGTTTTAAAGTCAACGTTGTTCATCTTCAAATGCCCAAGAGCTCCAGAAATTGCTGTGAATATGATTGCGGTTATCGTTGTCCCGATCGCAGTTGTTAACTGATAGCCGAATAAGAGTGAGAGTGTAGGAAGCATTATAAAACCGCCACCTACACCCAAGAATCCGCCAAAAGTCCCAGCGATGAGACCAGTTATAAAGAGCGAGAGTGCGGTGAAAGCTTCCACTATGAGAGATTTTAGATAAGGGTTATAAATATTCTGAAAGATCGGATTCGTGAACTCAATCGAGATCGCAGAAAGATTCGGATTTCTTGCTTACAGGAAAAAATCCTGTCCCCATTTGTCGTTGAGAATTAAAGGCATAGATCTTCACATCGACTCCACACCAAGAGATGGTTTCAATCTCATAACGCATGCGCATTCCGATCATTACGGGCAGAGAAATGTGCTTAATAGAAATGCGATTGCAAGCGTTGAAACAGCAAAAATTCTGAAAGCAGTAACTGGAAAAGAATTCAAGGGTAAAATTTTTTGTATAGGCGATAACTTCAGGCTTGGAGAGCTCAAGATCGAAACCTACGCAACAAAGCACATCCATGGAGCCACCGCTTTTTATTTAAAGGATGCTGACCTTCTAATAACGGGTGATGTGAAGCAATGGAGAGATTTTCCTAAGTGCAGAGTTTTAATAACTGAAGCAACCTACGGAGATCCTTCATTTGTTTTTGAAGATGAAATTGAGAAGCTTTTGAGCGTTGCAAAGAAAAAAGTTTGTCTTGGAGCCTATCCAGTGGGAAAAGCTCAGAGAGTTGCAGAGATTCTCAGAAAAGAGGGTCATGAATTCACAGCAGAGGATAAGATCAAGAGAATATGCTCCGCTCTTGGTATAGAGGTTGGCGATTCTGGTTCAAGAATAGTCTCGCCGAGGAATTTGAGCGATGGATACATTCTTACCGCTCAGAGATACTATAAAGTTCCGAGAATTGTTATAAGCGACCACATGGATTATAGAGGAATAATCGAAATGGTGGAGCACTGCAAGGCGGAGCACGTGATCTTCTACCACGGAAAAGCTTCTGAAAGGTTAAAAAAAGAGCTTGCTGAGATGGGAGTTAGTTATTCAACTTTAAAAGATATCGATCTCATCCTTCCTTAGCTCTAAGCTTTGAAAGCGCCTCTTTTGCGAAGTCTATTCTGATCTTTCCCTCCTTAACCATTAGCTCAACGAGTTTGTCGATCTCATTTCCCTTTGCCCCAGCCATGATTGCGACGTTTCTCGCATGGAGCTCCATATGTCCACGCTGTATGCCTTCTGTAGCTAAAGCTCTCAACGCTGCGAAGTTTTGAGCCAATCCAAGGGCAGAAGCAACTCTTGCAAGCTCTTCAGAGCTCTTAACACCCAAGATCTTTAAGCAGATCTTCGCCAATGGATTAACTTGCGTTGCTCCACCAATTACTCCTGCAGAGATCGGAAGTTCGATCATTCCAACAAGATCGCCATTCGAATTGATCTCGTATTTCGTAAGCGGTTTATAGCCTTTTATGGCAGAATAACCATGAGCTCCCGCCTCTACTGCTCTAAAATCGTTTCCCGTTGCGATCATCAAAGCTGAAATCCCGTTCATTATTCCCTTGTTGTGTGTTGCACATCTAAATGGATCCGCTTCAGCAAATGCGTAAGCCTTCATAACTCCGTCAACTACTTCTTCCCCTCCAATTGCCTCTTTCTTGAAAATCGCTTTTGCTCTTGCAATTCGGTAAACAGCGAGATTTGAAAGAATTCTAAGCAAAACTCTTCCATCTGAGAGTCTTCCAACAATTGGAGCTACCTTCTCACACATCGTATTAACTGCATTAGCTCCCATTGCATCTCTAACATCAACGAGAAGGTGCACAACGACCATTTTACCGCAAATTGTGTCAATCACCCTAACTTCAAGATCCTTGCAACCCCCTCCAAGTTTTAAAAGAACAGGATCGCACTCATTTGCCTTTTCTATGATCTCAGCCTTGTTTTTTAGGATCTCGAACTTTGCACTCTCGGGATTTTTCACATCCACAACCTGAATCTGTCCAATCATGATCGGAGCGGTGAAGTCTGTAAAGAAACCACCGCCTTCTCTCGCCATCTTTGCTGCATTGCTTGCTGCAGCAACAACACTTGGCTCTTCAATTACCATTGGAATTAGATATTCTTTTCCATCGATCAGAAAATTAGTTGCAATTCCCAAAGGAAGCTCAAAAGTGCCGATGACGTTTTCGATCATTCGATCTGCAATCTCTATTGGTAAGCCTGCAGAAGATCTAACTGCTCTAATTTCTTCCTCAGTAAGCTTTGCGATCTCTGCCACTTTTCTAAGTCTCTCTTCTACGGTGAACTTGTAGAATCCAGCAAGTCTCATGAGGTTAGTCGTGTCATCACATAAATTATTTTTTGTAATTACCATATCAAAAAACTTAAAATCCCTTTAACAGAATTGCTAATGGTGAGACTTATGCACTCAGACATACCAGTGAAGGAAATAATGACGAGAGACGTCTGTAAGGCAAGTATAGACGAGAATATACACTCTGTCGCCAAGAGAATGGTCGAATACGGCGTTGGAAGTGCGGTGATCATGGACGGCAGAAAACCGGTAGGGATCGTTACTGAAAAAGACCTGATCGCAAAAGTGGTTGCAAAGAACAAATCTCCATCTTCAGTTAAAGTTAGAGAAGTTATGAGCTCTCCGCTGATCACTATTAGGCCAACAACGAGTGTTAGAGAAGCTGCAAATATAATGACGAAGAGAGGAATAAGGAGATTGCCAGTAGTTAACGATTCTGGAGAGCTTGTCGGGATCATTACAGATAATGATATCTTGGGCATATCCTTAGATCTTGGAGAGTTGGCTTCTCTTGTCACAGAGCACTCCTCGGGTTTTTCTGAGGAGATGAGTGGTGGAATTTGTGAGAAGTGCGGAAGATACGTGGATACTCTCTATGAATTAGAAGGCATAAATCTTTGCGAATATTGCGCAGAGCGTGAAAGGTGAAATAGATGAATGTGATGGAAGTGGCAACCTCGAATGTTCAAACACTGTCTCAGACTTCCACAATAATGAATGCGCTAAAATTCATGCTAAAAAAGAACTTCAGAAGGATCCCAATAACAGATGCTGGAACGAGGAAGCTTAAGGGAATAATAACTGCAACTGATTTCATAAACTTCTTTGGTGGAGGCAAAAAGCATGGAATCGTTAGAAACCGTTATAATGGAAACTTGGCTTCTGCAGTAAATGCAGAAATTAAGGAGATAATGGAAAGAGATGTGATCTATCTTTCGGTAAAAGATTCGTTCGAAAGTGCGGTTGAGTTGATGTTCGAAAAGCGAGTTGGTGGTTGTCCAATCGTAGATAAGGAAGAAGTAGTCGTAGGTATAATCACAGAAAGAGATGTTTTGGAGTTTTTAGCAAGGAAAAAAACAATTGATGGGGTTGCTGAGGACTTCATGACTAAAAACGTTGTAACTCTTAGACCAAAAGACACGATTGAGACCGCAATGAAAACTATGATCACCAAAAGGTTCAGAAGATTGCCGGTCATTGAAGACGGAATTCTCTTGGGGTTGATAACTGCAAGAGAGATCCTCGCATACTTTGGAAAAGGTGAAGCGTTCAGAATGCTTGAGCTTGGGGACATAAGCGAGGCTATAAAGAAGCCGGTGACTGCGATCCTTGGAAACAGTGATCTGCTCATGTATAAGGAGATTCCAATGTTTCCAAGAGATACTCTGATCTCGCAAATTGTCTCTGAATTGCTTGAGAAGGGACATGGAGCAGTGTTAATAGTAGAAAACGGAAAATTAGAAGGGATCCTAACGGAGAGGGATTTGGTTAAGTTTCTATACCAGCATTCATGAATTTTGTTGCTGAAGCCCTAAATCTCTCAAAGTTTTCTACCGAAAGGTTAGAGGAGAGAGGGATCATCAAAAGAGCCTTTGTGAAGCATCCCTTTTTTGGTGATATAGTTGAGGCGGTTAGAATAGAGAAGAAATTCGGGATCTACGAAGAAGGAACAGTAATAGTCAAGAGTAAGGATGATTTAAAGGTTTTTAGAGGTTTCCCGAAGATCAAGAGAATCCTTTACTTGGAGTCTGGGTTAAAGAGACACTTTGGAGATAAAAAAATTGCTCTTGAGGAGAAAATGAACGGTTACAACGTTAGAATTGCAAAAATTGGTGAGGATATATATGCGATAACACGAAGGGGACTGATATGTCCTTACACATCGGAAAAAGTCAGGGAAAGAATACCAGAAGATTTCTTTAATGAGTATCCTGAGCATATGCTATGCTGTGAAGCTATCGGCAGCGCTTCTCCTTATGTTCCGGACTACTACGGCATTGAAGGTTTGGAATTCTTTCTCTTTGACATTAGAGAATGCAAGACAAACAAACCTTTGAGCATAAGTGAAAAGGAGGAGATAGCTGAGAGATACGGAATTAGAATGGTAGAAATCTTACTCAAGACGTCAGTAGAGGATATAAGTAGTGTGAAAAGAGTTTTAGAGGATCTGAACAGCAGAGGGAGAGAAGGCATTGTTTTTAAAGACCTTGAAATGATCTTGGCTCCACTAAAATACACTACAAGCTTTTCTAACTGTGGAGATCTAAGTTATGCTTTCAGAAACTTTGAGGAATATGGAAGAGATTTCATGCTCGCAAGAATTATAAGAGAGGCTTTTCAAAGCTTTGAATTTCAGGATAACATTGAAGAGCGATCCCGTAGACTTGGAAAAGCTATTCTAAGCTCTGCAATCGAGAGCATTAAGAAGGTTAGTGAGGGAAAAGAGATCACGGAGGATCTAAGACTTACTTTTTCGAGTGAAGAAGTTCTGGAGCTTTTTAAAATGCATCTGAAACTGCTTGGTGTAAACTTGAGAGAGATTGAAAGAAAAACAGAGAGTGGAAAGGTGGAAGTTAAATTCGAGAGGGTTATGAGAGCGACGACAGACAAAATAAGGAGTCTTTTAGAGGGGAATCCATGGTAAATGCGGTTGGAGTGGATGCAGGGACAAAAACTTACGAGATATTTGCAATTAAAGATGGTGAGTTCTTTGCAGAGACATTCGAGAGCGATCTTGTAAGAGAAAACCCAATTGCGCTTGTAGAGGCAATAGAATCCTATGAAGCTGATGTATACGCAGGTCTTTCTGGCTATGGAATGCCGATAAAGAAGTTTTCTCAGATTACTAAGGAAGATCTTTTGCTAATGACACTCAACGTTGATTTTGAGAAGAGTATTGGGCTAAGATCGGTTATCGAGGAAATAAGAAAAAAGAATATGAACTTCTACACAATTCCCGGAGTCATTCATTTGCCAACTGTGCCTAAATGGAGGAAGTTTAATAAGATCGATCTTGGGACTTCTGACAAGCTTTGTTCCGCTGTTTTGGCAGTTTTACAACTTTCAAAGGAGATTGAATTGGAGAAGCAGAGTTTTATTCTTGCTGAAATTGGTTACGGTTTCAGCTCTTTCATTGCAGTAAAGAATGGTAGGATCATTGATGGAATTGGTGGAACATCTGGATTTCCCGGATATAGCTCCTTGGGTTCTATTGATGCTGAGCTGGCTTACTTGCTCGGAGATTTTCCTAAAAATACAATTTTCACCGGTGGAGTCAAAAGTTTTGTTGAAGAAAATGGTGGGAATTCCATTGAAGTGCTTTCAGAGTTCGTTTTAAAAGGTATAAAGGCGATAGAAGTTAGCGTAGGCAAAGCTGAGTTTTGCATACTTTCAGGTAAATTTGCAAAGGATTTAGAGAAAATTATAGCTGAAGAATATAACACGAGGATTTTGAAAGGTTTTGGAATTGGAAAACAATCCGCTCAAGGAGCTGGAGTAATTGCAAACGCTATTGGGGGTGGGGAATTTGAGCCCATTGTTAGAAAAATGGAGATCTTCTCCGCAAGTGGCACAGTTCTCGATTATTTATCCGCTGAGCTAAAGAGCAGAGTTCTGAAAAGGTTAAATTTATATTTCCGCAGTAATTAGCTTTTGCGTTATGTATGCCCGAATAAAGTTACGCGACACTGTCCGAGTCCCTCCAGCCAAAATTGGAGAAAATTTAGAAGAAACGATTGAATCTCTGCTCTGGGAGCAATTTGAGGGTAGGTTGGATAGGGAATATGGGATGATTGTTGGTATAGAGAACATCGAGGAGATTGGAGAGGGTAGAATTATCGAGGGTGATGGAGCGATCTATTTTGACGTTGTTTTTAATGCGATCTGCTTTAAGCCAACTCTTCAAGAACTTGTTGAAGGAGAGATTGTTGAGGTAGTTGAATTCGGTTGTTTTGTTTCCATAGGTCCTTTTGACGCTCTTTTGCATACAAGTCAGATAACGGATGACTATATGGTTTTTGACGAGAAGAACAAGAGACTTGTTGGTAGAGAGACAAAGAAAGCCATAGCGGAAGGAGAATTGGTAAGAGCGAGAATAGTTTCACTTAGCCTTAAAGAAAGAGAGCCTGAGAAGAGCAGAATTGGACTTACAATGCGCCAACCTTGGCTTGGAGCTTTGAAGTGGCTTGAAGAGGAGATTGCGAAAACAAGAGGTGAAAAAGTTGGCTGAATTGGCTTGCAGAGTTTGCAAATACATAAATGCTGACGCAATAATCTGCAAAAACTGTGGTTCATCTGAGCTCACAAAAGAGTGGTATGGTTATTTAATAGTTCTTGATCCAGAAAAAAGTGAGATAGCAAAGAATCTTGGAATAAAGAATCCCGGAAAATATGCTCTGAGGGTAGATTGATGCTTAAACTACCAGAAAGGCTTCGATCGGAGTTATCTAAACCATATGGAAAGCTCTATCGAGATGGAGAGAGAGTGCTTGAAAAAGTGGAAGAGATAAAGGAGGCTAAGATTATAGCGGTTGTCGGTGACTTTGTAGCTTATTGTGCTTTCAAGGTTGGTATTTTGCCCCATATTGTAATAATAGACGGAAAAACGCTCAGAGAAAAAAACTTGGAGTTTGAAATTCCAAAAGAATATGAAAGATTTGAGGTTAAAAATCCACCAGCTTTTATAACTTCGGAGCTCATTAAAGGAGTTGAAAAAGCTGTAAAAAGAGCAAATGAAGGGAGGAAGAGCTTAATATTTGTATTAGGGGAGGAAGATCTCGCAGTTATGCCCCTTGGTATTCTGATGCCCGAGAATTCCCTCATTTTATACGGGCAACCAAAAGAGGGTGTTGTTGCTTTCATGATCGATCGAGAAAAAAAGCTTCTAATACTCAAACTTCTTAAACAGATGGAAATAGTTGAGAAAAGTGATGAGCTGAGAAAATTGGGGGTGGTCTGATTGGAGATCCGAGTTGAAGCTGAGAGATACAATCCATTGCTGAAAAGGAAGGAAATGCACCTTAGAATTGGCTTTAATGGTAAAACACCTTCGAGAACGGAAATTCGGGAGAAGATAGCAGGACTCATGAACGCTGAGCTTAACAGAGTTGTTTTGGACTACATAAAAACGGAGTTCGGAAAAAGGGAAGCAAGAGTTTATGCAAAGATCTACGACTCTCCGGAAGCTTTGAAGGCAATCGAGGAGAGACACATACTTGAAAGAAACTTCCCTGAGCTTAGAGTGGAGAAAAAGGAAGCTGAAACTGCGGAAGGAGCTAAGACGGAAACAAAGAAGGAGGGATGAAATGTCCGAGTCGGTTAGCAGATTCTACGAGATAAAAGGAGAAAAAATCGTTAGAAAAAGAAAGTTTTGTCCTCGATGTGGTGAAGGTGTTTTCTTAGCGGAGCACAAGGACAGATTTACCTGCGGAAAATGTGGTTATACTGAGTTCAAAAAGAAATGAATGTTCTTGGTATCGAGGGCACCGCTTGGAATTTAAGCGTAGCAATTGTGAATGAAGACGAAGTAATTGCAGTCGTGAATAACGCTTATTCTCCAAAGGAGGGCGGAATTCATCCTCGAGAAGCTTCTCAACATCATGCGGAAAAAATGCCCTCCTTAATAAAGGCAATTTTTGAAAAATTTCCAAAAGAAAAAGTAGATGCGGTTGCATTTTCTCAAGGTCCTGGGCTTGGACCATGTTTGAGAGTTGTTGCTACTGCAAGCAGGCTTTTGGCTTTGAAGCTTAACAAACCACTCATTGGTGTCAATCACTGCCTTGCTCATGTTGAGGTTGGTAGATGGAAAACGAAGGCAAAGAATCCGGTTGCGCTATATGTTAGCGGTGGAAATAGTCAGATAATTGCAAGACGTAGCAATCGCTACAGAGTTTTTGGCGAAACTCTCGACATAGGTATTGGAAACGCACTTGACAAGCTCGCAAGAAGCTTTGGACTTCCGCATCCGGGAGGACCAAAGATTGAGAAACTCGCTGAAAGTGGGAAGAAATACTATCCACTGCCCTATGTCGTTAAAGGAATGGACTTCTCGTTTAGCGGTATGGTTACCGCTGCACAGAAGCTAAAAAATGAGGCAAAGCTCGAAGATCTCGCTTTCAGCTTTCAAGAAACCGCATTTGCCATGCTAACAGAGGTGACAGAAAGGGCTCTTGCGTATCTTGGCTACGATGAAGTGCTTTTAGTTGGTGGAGTTGGAGTTAACAGGAGACTTCAGAGTATGCTGAAAACTATGTGTGAAGATCGAGGAGCAAAGCTCTACTTCCCACCATCTGAACTAATGGGCGATAATGGAGCTATGATTGCCTATACTGGGCTCTTGATGCTTAATCATGGCTATAGAACTCCAATAGAAGAGTCATTTGTAAAACCAAATTTTAGAATCGAGGAAGTTGAAATAAGATGGTAGGACTGAAAGCGGAGCTTCACGTTCATTCGAATTTCAGCGATGGAAAAGATAGCGTTGGGGAGATCCTTAAGATTGCGATTGAAAAGAGAATCGATGTGATCTCGATAACGGATCACGACACAGTTGAAGGTTCTCTTATTGCTATGGAATTAGTTTCCGCTGAGAAAATCCCAGTAGTAGTTATACCCGGCATCGAGATCTCCACGAAGAGTGGGCATCTTCTCGCCTATGGGATTATGAGGGGAATTGAAAAAGGACTTGGAATGAGAGAAACATGCGAAATGGTAAGAAAGTTGAAAGGAGTCAGCGTTCTTGCCCATCCCTTTGACTTTATTAGAAAAGGAACTCTTAGAAGAGAAGATTTTAGCTTTGTTGACTGCGTCGAGGTATTTAACGCAAAAAGCTACTTTAACTTTCTCGCAAAGAGATATGCAAAAAAGTTCAACAAAAAAGGAATCGGAGGTAGCGACGCTCACACCGCAAAGCAAATTGGAATCGTGATAAACTACATAGAGAGCTCGGAAAAGGATTCTATATTGAATGCAATTTACGACGGCAGAAAACAGACTTTCAGGGAGAGATTGTCTTTTCTACTATCTCGGATAAATCAAAAACCCTGACTCTGCTACCACCAACCCTTGAGAGGTTGTATTCACAGAACGGGCAAGAGGTTACGATCACATTCGTTCCAGTTTCGAGCGCTTCTCTGATCCTTTCTTCAGCAATAGAGATAGCAATTTCTTTGAACTGTGCTCTTACCCCTCCTCCTGCACCACAGCAGAGAGAAAATTCCCTATTTCTTTCCATTTCCACAAGTTTTATTCCTGTCTTTCTTATTACTTCCCTTGGCTCCTCATAAACACCCATGTGTCTACCCAGATGACATGGATCGTGATAAGTAGCGACAAATTCTAAATTCCCCTCCTTTCTCATTCTTTCCGCAAAAACAGACGAGACATGTTTAACTTCGAAGTTAAGCTCGATTTTAGCTTCTTTCGCAAGTTTTGGATATTCCTCTTTTATGCTTTTATAGCATCCGGGGCAGGAGGTTATGATCTCCTCTATCCCCTCTTTTTGCCAAACTTTGATGTTCTTTGTGAAGAGCATTTTTGCAACATCTCTCTGCCCTGTCCTTAAAAATGGAGAACCACAACAAAATTCATAGGCTCCCAAAACAGTGAACTCAACTCCCAAGTTTTTCAGTACCTTCGTTGTTGATTTTGCAATGTTTTGAGCCTTGAAGCTTGCGGTGCAACCCGCAAAGTAGAGAGTCTTTGACTTGCCAACACTGAACTCAAGCCATTCAGCCCTTTTCTGTTGATCTCCACCATATGGGTTTAACTCTCTGTAGGTTAGATCTCTAACTTTTCTGTGAATTGGAAGTGGAGCAATCTTCTTGTTCACCAATTCTTCCCGTGTTTCTTCCCAGAATTTTATCAAATCCAAATTTGCAGGACACACAAAACTGCACATTCCACAAACAGAACACTTGTAAATTTCCTTCACAATTCGGGCATCTAACTTCACCGATCCCTTTTTTATTTCGCTGAGAATGATCAGCTTTCCTCTTGGTGAGACAGACTCGGTTCTCTCTACTCTAAAAACAGGACAAACGTTGCAGAGTCCGCACTTTATGCAATCCATTGGGATCATGTAAACCATAGCAATCTCTCTCCAAATTTCATGATCCTCGAAAAGGAGTTGTTGTGAAAAGCTTTCTTAGGATTTAACAGGTTTTTTGGATCTACGGTTCTTTTATACTCCTCAAGCTCCTTTTTAGCCTTGTTTTTGTGCGGAAACAACAGTCCAGTTGCATAAATACCCCCACCGAGATTTTCGGCAATTTTTACGAACTTCAGAGCCTTTAAGTATTGCTTCAAACCTCTACCAAATAGCCCCAAGAATACAACGCAATCTCTTGCGAAGATCGCTTCGATACCATAAGCCAGCTCTTTCACCTGATTATAGAATTCAAGTGCTTTCTCTGTGGGCACAACAACTTCTGAGTAAATTTTATCTTTTTTTAGAGCTTTTAATGGAGATAATCTCCTATCCCATAGCTTTTTCCCAAGCTCAGAACTTTCACCTTCCTCTTCATAGCTAACGAGCAAAGTATCTTTTTCACCGAGCTTTTCAAACTTCATGTGATAACCATCTTTAAAATTTGCATGGTAAGCGGATCCAATTTGTTTAAGAGCTTCTTCAAAAGTGCATTCAAAGGCTGAACTTCTTATATTTCCAGCGTTTCTAAGCTTAATACATGCTCTGATAATTATTCCAGTCGTTCCAAATGCTCCAATGTAGTATTTAAGCTTCTCACCTTTAATTTGCTTGATCCCATCGTAATCCGCAATTTCTATCCACTCAACATTCTCACCAATACTACCATATTTCAAGCTTCCAACTCCATAACCATTTTGAGCAATCCATCCTCCAACGGTGGAGACAGTTGCACTTGTAGGATAAACTCTGAGTGCTTTTCCAAGCCTGTTAGCAGATTTCTCTATCTCCGCCCATATCGCGCCAGCTTCTACAACTACTGAACTATTTTGGAAACTGCACTTGTTTAAGTTCTTCATGTCCAAGATAATGGACTCTTCCAAAGGAACACATCCACCATATCCAGAAGTCCCAGCACCACGAGTTATGATCGGAACTTCAAATCTCTCTGAGATCTCCAGAATTTTTAAAACTTCTTCGTCGCTTTTTGGCTGAACAATGCAAATAGGAGTTTTTACAAACCTTGAAAGTTGCTTAGGAATTACCAGAAAGTCATATCGATATATACGCAAGATCCCGGGATGGGTCTCAACTTTTCCAACTCTTGAAAGCGCTGATTGAAGAGCGTTATGCACAGAAGTATTCTCTAAAACTTCTTTAAATAGCTTTTTATATAACTATCAATTGTTCTTTTCCTTAAAGGTAATTTTATATGCCTCAAGGACAAAAAGAGTGTGATGAAGTTTAATGTTGAAAAGCTCAGATTTGGCACCGAACTCGTGAAGAGAGGGTTTGCAAAGATGCAGAAGGGAGGAGTTATAATGGATGTAACAAATGCCGAGCAAGCGATTATTGCAGAAGAAGCTGGAGCGGTTGCGGTGATGGCTTTACATAAAGTCCCTGCGGATATAAGAGCGAGTGGTGGAGTAGCAAGGATGGCAGATCCTAAGAAGATAGAGGAAATAATGAATGCTGTTACAATTCCAGTAATGGCAAAATGCAGAATTGGGCACATCGCAGAAGCAAGAGCTCTTGAGGCTTTAGGGGTTGATATGATTGACGAAAGCGAAGTCCTAACACCCGCGGACACATTTTTCCATATATATAAAAAGGATTTCACAGTTCCCTTCGTATGCGGAGCAAGAAGCCTTGGTGAAGCAGTGCGGAGAATTTGGGAAGGGGCTGCGATGATCAGAACAAAAGGAGAGGCTGGAACTGGTAATGTTGTCGAAGCGGTAAAGCATATGAGATTGATAAATCAGGCAATTTACATGCTAAAAACGATCCAAGAAGAGAGTATTTACAATGTTGCGGTAAAGTTCGCTTCAAGATATGCTGAGCTTTCCAAGAATGTAAAAGAAGAAATGGGTTTAGTTTTTGAAGATGAGATCGTTTACGAGAATTTCACGCTAAATGAAATAATAGACGGGATTCATGAGATCTTGCTCGAAATAAGAGATCTTGGTAGATTGCCTGTGGTTAACTTTGCAGCTGGAGGTATAGCAACTCCGGCGGATGCAGCTTTAATGATGAAACTCGGTTCAGATGGAGTTTTTGTTGGTTCTGGAATATTTAAGTCCTCAAATCCTGCAAAGTTCGCAAAAGCAATTGTTGAAGCGGTTGAGCACTATGACCAGCCTGAAGTGGTAGCCGAAGTCTCAAAAGAGCTTGGAGAGCCAATGAGAGGACTTGAAGTATCGAAATTGAGCGAAGGAGAGCTATTACAGACTCGCGGAACATGAAGGTTGCGGTTATTGGAGTTCAGGGAGACGTAGAAGAGCATGTTTTAGCGGTAAAGAAAGCGATGAGAAATTTGGAGATCAAAGGAGAAGTTCTAACGGTTAGAAAGTCCGGAATAGTTCCAGACTGCGACGCTTTGATTATTCCCGGAGGAGAGAGCACGACGATCAGCAAACTGATCTTTGCGGACTCAATTTCGGATGAGATCTTGGAATTTGCAAAGAGTGGGAAGCCAATAATGGGAACTTGTGCTGGGCTAATAGTTCTTGCAAAGCATGGCGATGAGCAAGTTGCAAAGACAAGAACGAAGCTTTTGGGATTACTGGATGTAAAGGTAAAGAGGAATGCATTCGGAAGGCAAAGAGAAAGTTTCCAGACTATACTTGATATGAAATACGTCGGAGAAGTTGATGCGATCTTCATAAGAGCTCCTATAATAGAGAGCGTTGGAAAAGAGGTTGAAATTCTCGCAAAATTTGAGGAAAGAATTGTTGCAGTGAAGCAAGACAAAATTCTCGGTCTTGCATTTCATCCAGAGCTCTCCTCTACGAAGGTTCACGAGTATTTTTTGAATATGTGAATTCGATTCCAGAAGCTTAGGAAGTTAATTGGGCTTTAATAATTCATGCGGGGGGAGGGATTCGAACCCTCGAACCCCTACGGGATGAGATCTTGAGTCTCACGCCTTTGGCCACTCGGCAACCCCCGCTCGAAAGTTTTTAAGCAATGCTACATATTAGACTTTCGGGATGCTTTACATACTCATCCTGACTCCGAGGTGCAACTCAAACTGCAGATACTGTGGGGGATTTGAAGAAGGAATAATGCCAGAAAAAATACAGTATGGGATAGAAGATTTAAAAGAATTTGTAGGAGAAGCCTCCATCGCTTTTTACGGTGGTGAACCTTTGCTCGAAATCAACAAGATGAAGGAAATAATGGATAAAATCAAAGCTGAGCGATTTATTCTGCAAACTAACGGTATCTTACTTGATCAAATTGATGAGAGTTACTTGAAGAAATTTTCAACCATTTTGGTTTCCTTTGATGGCAGAGAAGGCGTTCATGAGCTATACAGAGGAAACTATGAAAAAGTTCTGAAAAATGCAAGAAGAATAAAGGGATATTGTGGGGAACTGATCGCGAGAATGACTGCAAGTCTCGATACAGACATTTATGAAGACGTTATGCATATTCTATCGCTGGACACATTCACCCATGTCCACTGGCAAATCGACGCAGTTTGGAGCAAGTTCACACTCCGAGAATTTGAAAAATGGGTAGAAAAATACAACGAAGGAGTAAGGAAACTTGTAAAGTTCTGGATCAATGAAATACTTGCTGGAAGAATCCATAGAATAGTTCCATTCATGGGGGTTGCAACTGCGCTCTTTGAAAGCTATCCATATCCACCTTGCGCCTCAGGTTTCGAATCTTTTGCAATCTCAACTGATGGAAGAGTTCTTGCATGTCCGATTTGTCCAGATCTCGATTGGAATTGCTTAGGCGATATTTACAGCGGGATTAAAAAGAGTCTTGAAGTTCTTGATCCTTGCCCGAGATGCAACTACTTCCGCTTTTGCGGTGGTCGTTGCTTATTTTTCAATAGAGAAAGGTTCTGGGGAGATGAAGGGTTCAAACTTGTCTGTTCAACTGTAAAAAATCTCGTCGACTCTCTGCTTGCTTATAAAGACCAACTTGCAAAATACAAAGAGCAAATAAAGTATCCAAAATTCTTAAACACGACTGAGATCATTCCTTAGGTTTCTTTTTCAGCAGAGAAGGCAAGTGAATTATATATCTGCCGTCTTCTTCGAGAGCTATTATTATTTCCTCTCTCTCGAGCAATTTCTCGAGATTTATTTCATACTGCCCCGGAGCTATTATCCGAACACTCTCTATGCCAAATCGCAAAAGCTCCTTCTTTAACTCCTTAGCTACCTCTTCGGGCTTTTCTACTTCTCTCTCCTTGGGAACATAGAGAAACTTGTTGTTCCCACATTCGCAACCATTGAGCAGACGCATGTCCCCGTCTGCAAACAGCTTTCCGCACTTCGTGCATCTGTGTGGCATATCAAGTTATAAGTGTCTTGATCAAATCTTCTTGCTTTTCCAAAGTCTTTAGCCTATTCGCTGGTCCGATCACCGTAAGCCTCCCTTGCTTCTTCCCAAATATTTTTGAGAAGACCGATTTTTCTCTGTAGGGATAACTTTCAACCTCTATGCCCACAAATTTATCGTGGTCTATTTCGAGCATTGTCAGTTCTATGAGCTTCGCCTCCTCTTCTGGAGTGAGCCCAGTCTCGAGCACAACTATTTTTCCCTCTTTTACGCTATCTAGGATCATCCTTATCTTCTCCATTGATCCCATCTTGCTAAGCCTTTCCTTGGAGATCAAATTCATCTGCACTCCCATAAGATCACCCGAACTTATCTGCAATTGCTTTGTAGAGTGAATCGATGTTAATTCCTTTTAAGGCTGAAACTGGAATGATCTGATGTTGCGGAAATGCGGATTTTATTCTCGCTGGCGATGCATTGGGCAGATCGATCTTGTTCGCCACAATTATGAGTGGTAGCTTTCTTGCCTCTATATTGCCAACGATCGTGACATTAACTTGTGTGAATGGATCTTCGGTTGCATCCATAACGAGCAGAATTCCATCGAGATCATCAAGCCACTTTATAGCCTCAATAACGCCTTCTGTAGCCTCCTTAGCCCTTCTCTTTGCCTCCTCTTCACTCATACCATACTTCAGGAAATCGTGAAAATCGATCTTAGTGGCCAAGCCAGGAGTATCGACAACGTCGATCGTGACACTTTTGCCGTTAACTTGAATTTTTACTCCTTCTCTTAGCTTCACCCTCCTCGTCTCATGCGGAATCTCGCTTGGAGAGCCCATTATATCTCCTACCCAGTCTCTAAGGATTCTGTTTGCGAGAGTCGTTTTTCCAGCATTTGGAGGACCATATATTCCGATCTTTAGCTTGTCTTTTCTAAGAAAGAGCTTGTATATGAACCTTAGCCTCTTTCTCAAACCACCCAACAGACCCATCTGAACACCCTCAAACTATTTGCGAATTTAAAGCTATTAAATTTATCTCTTGCCAATTTCTTAGGACAAAACTTAGATTATAGAACAAGTTTTACTGTGAATTATAGCTTATATCGCCAGCTCAAATAGACTGCAAATACAAAGATTATAATTGGAATTATAATTCCGATAAAGTCTATTCCTTTTTCCTCGAGATCGGATATAATAAATTCAGCCACTTCAGAGCTTTCGAGCACGATCCCAATCTCTCTGTTGAGCTTTAGTCCATTCATGTTCATGTTTGCGGAGGTTATTAGCACTCTATCGTCTGCAACGATCACCTTTCCATGCAAATTGCTTATCTTCTTGACTTCAAAACCTTCGTTCTGCAATATATTTGCTTCGTCTTCAGAATACTCCTTACTGAGCACAATTTTAACCTTAGCACCATTCTCTTTGGCTTTTCTTATAGCATAAAGCAATCCTTTATCGTCAAACCAATCAAAACCCATGTATGGAGCGATTATGTAAAGCCTTTTATTTGCAGATTCAATAAAATCAATTACTGGATTGCAATCTGGTAAAATTAAAAGAGTTGCATTCGCCTCAAATTCAAGGCTTTTCCCCTTTTCTAAGCTTTTACTAACTGCGTTACCAGAACAGCTTTTATTTTGGATTAAAAACCTTCTATCGTAGTCAAGTAGGCTGTTCAGAGCATTTGCAAAGGAATTGCTTTCAAACTCAACGATGTAGCCCTTCTTTGAAAAGATCCAGTTCTCAGTGGTAATGATAACCTTGTCTCCCTTAACCCCAAATTTATAGTGGAAATGTCTGTATGAGCCAGAAAGACGATTAGCGTCCACTCCACATCTAATTCCCGCTTTTGCATCTACAAAAAGCTCTTCTGGCTGAAAGTCTGCAAAGAAATTGTAACTTGCAATTCTGAAACCATCAGCCTTGAAATCTGCAGGAGTGATTATAAGCTTACCTTTAATTCGCTCCGAAAAACAGCTAAAATTGCTCCAATCCTCGTATCTAAAATCCCAATCTCCATTTCTGTCTCTAAAATATATTAAACCATCATCAAGCATTTTCAGATCTTTTCCGTAGTAAAAGCACTCTGTTTTATTTTCAGACGTGATGCAAATCTCTTCACCCCCATTAGACAGTGCAAAATTCTTTGGAAACTCTATTAGCTCACCAATAGGCTTAAACTTGCCGAGGAATGCAGACATGTTTTTCGCAATCGTGTAAATTCCACTTTTAAGAGGCAATTCCGCTCTGTTGTCCCTTAAGATACATGAATCAGGACAGTAAACTTTCAAATATTCTGCATTATCATCTCCATACGGATTTGGGCAGATTTCAAGTAGCAAAGCCAAGCTAAGAATTACAAGATAGTTCATTTCTCAGCTCGCCAATCTTTGCAATTCTCTCAGCCACTACATTGTGTTGGTGTATGCTCTCCTCATTCTCCTGCCTAAGAAATACAATTAAGTCATTTGGAGCATTTGGATAAGCTTTAAGTAGCTCTACAGCCATCTTTCGAACGCTGTCTTCGACAAACATTGGTCTTTTGTGGGCTCTTTCAACGATCTCAAGTTCATCTTCCCTTTTTAGGATCTCAAAAGTCTCTTGGCTCATTCCAGATTTAGCGATCTCGATGAGCTTTGCTATTGAAACTCTAAAGTTATCCTTAACCTGAACCTTAATTCTTGCTCTTCCACGTTGGTTGTGGGAAGCAATTGGCACAACTTCGAGTATTTTTTCGATTTCATCAATTTTAAATCCAAGCTTTGAAATTCTCTCTACAGCTTTTGCCTTAACAAGCTCCTGAGCGCAAGGGCAAGCATTAATTCCGCTAACCTCTGCCCCAACAAAAACCGCTTTTTCACCATTTCTCGAAATAGTCGCATCGCTGAAGATCTTCACGACTTCCTGGGTTCTTTGATTGCTGATCGGTGCAATCTTCCGCATTATATACTCCGAAGTCATCGAAACTTCTGACTTAGTGGCATATTCATGCTTCTTCAGTAGATTTTCAGCAATCTTAACCACAAGCTCTTCGATATTTCCAATAGGTTCTGCGGTGAGATCTTCAAGCACTTCATCGATCACCTCAAAGTTTCTGCTCAAGCTAACACCTTTTAGGTGTGAAGGAAGATCGACGAAGACATCAAAAGTAGAAATTAGAATGATTGGTCTTTTACCCTTCCTTATAACCTGAACAAGCTTCTTTATACCTGTAACGCCAACTCTGCTTAACTCAATTGGAAATTGAGGTCTCAAAAGTTGAATGTCTGGAAGCATAAAATCTTTAAGTTTGGAAGAATTTCAAAGTTTCGATTTTAGCGAAAGATTAAAAAGTATCTCGGAAGATTTTTCTCATGGAGTTCAAATGCGAAGATCACTTACGATGCACACTTAAATGTGCTCTCGATATAAGCTGTCTGGACTTTGAGGTATATTTAGCTTTGCTAAATAAAAATCCCGCCACAATTGAAGAGATCTCAGAGTCAGTTGGCAAGGACAAAAGCACTGTTTACAAATCCATCCAAAGGTTGCTTGAAAAGGGATTGATAGAAAGGGATTATCGAATTCTAAGGAGTGGGGGATATAGGTATCTTTACAAGCCGATTCCATTTCCAGAGTTCAAGAAGATTTTAATTAAATCTCTCGAAACATGGGGTAAAAAACTCATGGAATCCATTGCGAGCATAGAGAAGATGGATCAGAGCAAAATTGAGAATGCATTAAAAGTCAATCCTCTAAAATAGGTAGCCTAATCTCGAAAATTGCTCCTGAGGGCTCTTTATTCTTTACATCTATTTTACCTCCATATAGATCAATTAGCCACTTCGCAATGAATAAACCCATTCCCGTTCTATTTGCTGTAGAGAACCCCTTTTCGAAGATCTTTGGCTTGATCTCATCTGGAATACCCTTTCCATTATCGGAAATTCTACAAATTGCCCATTTATCGTTTATATATGCTTCGAGGACAACCTTTACGTTATCTCCACCATGTATAAAAGCGTTGCTAACGATGTTCTCCAATACTATGCTTAATCCTTCGTTTGCGTTAACAAAGACATCCTCTACTTTTAACTCAATTGGATACCTTTTTGCAAGATCCTTGGCTAATTCAGCCAAATTTATCGGTTTTGTTATATCTATTGCCGATTCCAGCTTTCGAACATCACTTATGAGCCTCGAGATATATTCTAACCTTTCTTGGGCACGATTTTTTAGATTTGGGTCTTCTAATTCAAAAGCCAAAGAGATCGTTGTGATAGCATTAGCTATATCGTGCCTTAGGATACTGTTTAAGAGCGAAAGATATTCCGCTCTTTTCCTTAACTCTTCATTGAGCTCATGTATTTCGGTAGTATCTAAAGCGGTTGCAGCAACTGCGGGTTTTTCACTGTAGGTGATTCTTGAAGGTCTTACAGTGATCCATCTTATCTTACCATCTTTTCTCACAATCCTAAAGCTGTAAGTTTCTATATTCCTAAGACTGCCCTCTCTTTCGAGATATCTATCAACTACGTGCTTTTGATCTTCTGGATGAAGCATAAAAAATTCTTTTCCAAGAATTTCCTCTTTCGAATAGCCTACAAGTTTCTCAAAGGCTCTATTAACGTACAAGATCTTCCTTTCCTGCACTATGTATACAGGAGTTAAACTTTCTTCGATGAGTGCTCTGTAGAATTCCTCTCGATTTCTAAGTTCACTGTCAAGTCTTTTAGCTCTCGTGACGTCGATCCAGTTTCCAAGAGCGTAAATTCCTCCCTCTATATTGATTGGAGAAGAGAAACCCCTCATCCATCGAACTTCTCCATCTTTTCGCACATATCTTACCTCATAGAAAACAGTTTCTCCGCTAAAAACCCTTTTCAAATAATCTTTTACTTTTTCCAAGTCCTCATGAAAAGTGATCTGAAATTATATTCATCCTATAAAGCTCCTTCTTGGAATATCGAGTGGCTTTTTCAACTATATCATTCAAATAGATGAAATTTCCCCCTCTATTAATGAGGTAGACTCCTGCAAGCGCTTTGTCAAGTAGCTCCTTCCAATCTACCCTCATCTATCCTTAAAAATCTTACAATGTTTACATTTAAACTTTTCTATATTTCGATGTGTAATATATAAATTCTCATGTAAATATGTCACTAAGAAACTCACTCAACGAGGGGTTGCTTTTCAAAAGCTCAACAACGATCGCTTGAACGCTCATTTCCTCTATTTTCCTATCCGCAATACTCTTTGCAAGGCTATTTAGAGTTTTGTCATCGAGTTTCAGGAAGAATTCTTGTAGCTTTTTATTTCTCCTCAACTTCCAACCGAAATCAACCTTCCAGAGCTCATCGTATCTTCTCAAAAACTCTGCAGAAAAGTTCTTCTTTGCAATCGCTTCCGAAGCGACCAAACCAGCATGATAACCAGCACTCAAAGCATTTGCAATTCCTCCACCAGTGATCGGATCTGAATGGTAAGCTGCGTCTCCACAGAGCATTATGTTGTCCGTAACTGCGGTAGCAATTTCGCCGTAAACAGGAACCGCACCTGCGACGAATTCCACTATTTTACCTTCTAACCCAACCTTTTCAATGAATCTATCAAGGTAATACTTTGCGGGCATTTTCGCAATCGAAGGCAGAACGCCAATTCCTACATTTGCAGATCTGTCCCCTTTCGGAAAAATCCATGCATAACCACCGGGAGCCAATTCATTCCCAAGGTAGAAGTATGTGTAATTCTCATCAATGTCGAGACTTGACATTAGATACTGGGCACAGCTCTCGATCTCGCTCATCTTTAGTGTCTTTATTATTCCTGCCATTCTACCAATTTTGCTCTCAACTCCATCCGCACCAATAAGAAGCTTTGTTTCTACTTCCCACTCCTCTCCAAGCCTTTTTAATTTAACCCTTAAACCATTCTGCGTTCTTTCAAAACTCAAGGCGGTCGTTTTTACCATAACTTCCGCCCCAGCTTTTGCAGCAAGCCTTGCAAGGTGTCTGTCGAAGATTTTTCTCTCGAGAACAAATCCAACTTCATTTCCAGCCATTTCTTCAGCCATTACGACTTCAGTCATGTCTGGAGCGTATATTTTAGCTCCAATAACCTCTGCTGCGATCCATCTCTTATCGATTTCAACAAATCTCCTAAGTGATTCCTTACTTATTCCTTCTGCACATCTCACTGGAGTGCCAATTTCTTGTCTTTTTTCAATGAGAAGCACGTTCAAACCTCTCTCTGCAGAAGTCTTCGCAGCCATGCTTCCTGCGGGTCCAGCACCAACGACTACGAGATCGAACATATCACACCTCCATTAAACTCAAAGCACCCACCGGGCAAGTTTTAATGCAGATCCCACAACCATTGCAGTTTTCGTTGATCTCGAGAAAAGTTTCAATAAGCTCATTTGCGTTAAAATTACAAACCGCAACACATGCTCCGCAATAAGCGCATTTTCTGCGATCGACAACAGCTCTCCTAACCATGAAAAAAGTTAAGATTTAGAATAAAATTTTTACCTTTTGCTTCTCATTCTTCCGATCTTGCTGAATACAAAGTAGCAGAGTCCACAGCCTACAAAAGTAGCCCACCACCAATTGCCCCAACCCCACTGTGCAACGGTGTAGACATAATAACCTCCAATGGCAGTCATAGCAAATCCATAAAGCATGCAAGCCATTGCTCCAAGCTTATGTGCTCCTTTCCAGAATAGCGAGACTGCAAGAGTGTAGAAAAATATGCATCCAAGCCCTACCGCTGCGCCAGCCATGAGATAAGCCAAAAGATCTGGCGGGCGGATAATTACCCATGTAATTGGAATAAGACTGAATAGGATCGTAAGAATTCTTGCGGTATTGAGAAGAGTTTTATCGCTCAGGTTTGGCTTTAAAACCTGAATAAGATCTCTTGTGAGACTTCCAGACATCACAAGAACCATTCCTGCGAGTGTGGAAATTGCTGCAGCGAAAACTGCTGCAACGTAAAAGCCAGAGATTGGGGCTCCAAGGGCTAAAGCCATCATTGGTCCAGCTGAATCTTGCTTCGCAGCAGCAACGTTGAAAAGCTCCGCTCCGAACATTGCTCTTGCAGATAATCCAGTGATCAGATTAAACCATGGGATCGAAGCTGTGATAAAAACAACGAGAGTCATGATCGTCAGATCCCTTTTCGTGATCTTTCTAAGTCCAATGAAGCGTGCAACGTTGTGTGGAAATCCGACTGCCATAGTTACGAACAAGCCAAGAGTTGCTGTAAGTCCAATTAGATCTGCTGCAAACTGAAGATTCGGTTTTGCAGTTAAATCCGCTCTTAAAGGTTCAACAAGCCTTGGATCTTGCTGAGCCAAAGCCAGATTCAGTCCCTCAGGACCGCCTACCATTGCAAGAGCCATTATACCCAGGAGAGAGCATGCGAAGGCGATAAACACTCCCTGAATTGCCAATGCCCACTGTGTCCCAGTGTAACCGCCAACTGCCATGTAAACTGCCATAACGATTGCAGAAACGAAAATTGAGAGTTCCCAGGGAGTTCCAGTGACTATATGCCAAGCGGTCGCTGCAGCCTTGTATTGTCCTACTGAGTAAACCACCATTAAAACAACATAGATCAAACAGGCTACTGCTGCGACACTCCTACTGTCATAAATGGCTCCTACAAGCTGCGGAACCGTTGTAGCCTTCATTTGCTCAAATCTGTTTCTTAGCCTTGGTCCGAAAATGGTAACCGTGGGAATTATTCCAACGAGAGTCCATACTCCTGCGAGCCACATTCCGGACCATCCAAAGGTGTAAACGATACCCATAAGTCCAAGACAAGCCCAGCCACTTAGCCATGTAGCAGTTAAAGCCAATCCTGTCACTACTGGACCGAAATTTCTACTTCCAGCAAGCCAGGCGTTGAAAGTTTCACTCTTCTTTTTCGACATAAAACCTACAGCGATGCTTAGTCCAAGTAGAAACACTAAGAAGATAGCTGAAGATCCAAAATCCATGTTACTTGGTTGCGGTAACATCTTACCCCTCCGGTCTGCTCAAAGCCAAGCTTAGCGCTGTGACTACGAGACTGAGCACAATCACTAAGAAGAAACAAGTCCATGCGTCGAGCATGTGTTCATGCAGAGAGATAAAGAATTTAAATTTTGTTCTATACACACCTTATACATTCAAATTTTTTATAGAATCCAATAAGCCAAATATCGAGTTTCGACAAATTTTTATTTTTTAACCTTTTGATCCTTATAATGAGAGCGGTTATAATGGCAGGAGGATACGCAACGAGGCTTTGGCCGATAACGAAGACGAGAGCGAAGCCATTACTCCCCTTGGGAAGCAAAAGGATCATAGACTTTGTATACGAGAAAATAATTGATCTTGAAATTCCTATAATTGTTTCGACTAATAAAAGGTTTGAAGAAGATTTTATAGAGTGGGCTAAAGGTAAGAAAGTAGAAGTAATCGCAGAAAACACGAGAAACGAAGAAGAAAAGCTTGGTGCTGTAAGAGCTCTCGCAGAAATTGCTAAAGAGCTAAGAGAAGATTTGCTCGTAGTTGCTGGAGATAATGTTTTTGCTTTCTCTATAGGAGAATTCTATAAAAAATTTGATAGTATTAAAAAACCACTCGTGGCTTTGTATGATGTTGGAGATCTTGAGCTTGCAAAGAGATACGGTGTTGCTGAGCTTGAAGGAGAGCGAGTTGTTAAGTTTTATGAAAAACCAGAGAAGCCTCCGTCAACTCTAATAGGCATAGGTCTATACTTGCTACCGAAAAGAAGTGTTGAGATTCTTCTTGAATATGTTGAAAGCAATAAGAGAAGTGATAACCTCGGAGATTTCATAAGCTACCTCTGCCAGAAGGAAGAAGTGCATGGCTATCCATTTAACGGAAACTGGTATGATGTTGGCAATCCCGATTCCTATATTGAAGCATTCAAAACCTACACTGACCACTATGTTGATAGATCCGCAGAGATCGAGAAGTCCGTAAAAGTAATTGAGCCCGTTGTAATTGGAAAAGGTGCAAAGATCACTGGGAGGAGCATAATTGGTCCCTATACTTTCGTTGGCAATGGCTGTAAAATTGATTCCTCCGATGTGAGTGAGAGCATCGTTTTTGAAAACACAACGCTTTCAAAGGTTAAGCTTTGGAGAAGTATTGTTGATGATAAATGCGAAATTCGAAATATACAGCTAGTAGGCTCGATCATTGGGGGTAATGCGAAGATCCAAGGCGGATGAAGGCATTAATACTCGATGGCTACGTTGATGAACCCTCTTGCTTAGGCGTTCCACCATTCATCTCTCCATATCCAAGGTTCCTATATGGATTGTTGAAATCGATGGAAATTTCCACGGTTTACACGACAATAGACAGTTTTAGGGAGAATTACAAGCTTAAAGAAGAGTTAAAGGACTTCGATTTTTTGTTTATCATCGCTGGAATTGCTGTCCCGGGAAAATATCTTGGTGGTAATCCACTTAGCAAAAAAGAGATCTTTTCGCTTAACTTAGCAAAGAAAAACATTCTTTTAGGTCCGATCTATCTTGAACTCTCAAAGGACGATCTTGTTAGGTTAGAGGATACTTCAATTGAGGTTATAGAGTTTCCATTTGAAAAAAAACTTTGCGAGCTATTTGGAATTGAATTCGATCTCGACAAATTCTTAATAGCCGGTGCAGAAGTTGTAAAACAGCATCCGGAATTTCCGAATGTCATATGCGAGATCGAAACTTATAGAGGATGTTATTGGGCTAAGTGCTCCTTCTGCATTGAGAGATTTCAAAATCTAAAGGTTAGAGATCCTCAAAACGTCTTTTTTGAGATTAAAGCCCTATACGATTCGGGTGTAAGACACTTCCGCTTAGGAAAGCAGACCGATTTCTTTACATACTTAGCGGACTTCAAATTCGATTTTCCAAAGCCAAATCCAGAAGCGTTGAAACAGCTTCATAGAGCGATCTGGGAAAGTTGCCCAAAAATTAAAACATTACACTTAGACAATGTAAATCCAAAAACAATTGCAGAGTATCCTGAGGAATCTAAGGAGATTATTAAAACCGTAGCAATTTACCAAACTCCTGGAAACGTTGCTGCATTTGGTCTGGAAAGTGCTGACGAGATCGTTATGAAAAAGAACACGCTTTGTGCAAGTGCTGAAGAAGTTATGAAAGCAATTGAGATCATGAACAGATATGGCAGAACTCCGGGCTATAACGGACTCCCTCTGATCCTTCCGGGCTTGAATTTTGTAATTGGACTAAAGGGAGAAACAAAGGAGACTTTTGAAAAGAATTTTGAGTTCTTGAAAGAAGTTTTCGAAAGAAATTTGCTTATAAGAAGAATAAACATACGACAAGTGAAGATCTTTCCTGGGACTCCAATGGAAAAAGAAGGCTATGGAAGGCTTTCAAAGCATAAAAGATATTTTAACACCTTTAAGATTAAAGTCAGAAAAGAGATCGACAATGCTATGCTTCGCAAGATTTTGCCAAAGGGTAGAAAGATCACGGACTTGAGAGTGGAGGAGGAGGGAAAGATCAGCTTTGCAAGGCAAATTGCAACTTATCCGATACTCGTTGGGTTAATCGGAGAATACAAAAAGGGGACTTTTTTAGATGCAAGAATTGTAGACTATGGATATAGAAGTGTAACCGCGGTTGAAAGTCCGTTAAACGTGAATAGTGCCAAATTGGATCAGTTAAGAGCACTGATTGGTGCTAAGTCTGCGGATATAATGAAAAATAGACCTTTCAAGAACTTAAAGGAGATTGAAAAGATCGTCGAAGAGGCAAAAATGTTTTTTGTCGTAGAATAATAAGCTCGAAATCACTGACTTGTTAGGCGATATGATTAAAACATAAATAAAAAAAATGGTAAATCGAAAAAGCTATAAACGAGAAGATTGATGAAAGAGAAGGTGATCAAATGAATTTATTCGACAATCTTCTTAACAGCATAGGCTTATTTAAAAATAGAGATGTTCTAAGGCATAGCTACACACCCGAAAGTTTGCCACACCGTGAAGAACAGATCCAACAGCTTGTAGAACTCCTCTCTCCTCTTCTAAAAGGCGGAACTCCATCTAACATCTTTATCTATGGCAAAACAGGAACCGGAAAAACTGCAACGGTGAAGTTCGTCATAAAAAATCTCGAAGATATAAGCATGAAGATGAAAGCAAACATTTTAGTCCTTTATCTGAACTGCGAAATAATAGACACCGCCTACAGAGTTCTCGCAAGTCTCGCAAGGAAACTTGGGAAAAATGTGCCAATGACTGGTTGGCCGACCGATCAGGTTTATGAAGAGGTAAAGAGCGCAATTGAAAGCAAGGGTATTAAGATGGTCATAGTTCTTGATGAAATCGATAAACTCGTAAAAAGAGCGGAAGAGGCTCTCTACAGCCTGACAAGGATGAATTCAGACCTTAGCACTGCAAGAGTTTCTTTGATTGGGATCTCCAATAACCTAAAGTTTAAGAGTTTTTTAGATGCGAGGATTTTAAGTTCTCTGAGTGAAGAAGAGCTCGTATTCCCACCATATAACGCAGAACAGCTTGAAGATATACTAAGACAAAGAGCGGAACTTGCATTTACGGAAGGAGCTTTGGAAGATGGTGTTATTCAGCTGTGCAGTGCCATTGCTGCACAGGAAAACGGAGACGCAAGAAAGGCACTCGATCTTCTTAGAGTGAGCGCTGAAATAGCGGAGAGAGAAAAGGATAACAAAGTTAGGATAAAGCATGTCAGAAAGGCTGTTAAAAAGATAGAAACGGACTATATGATCGAAACGGTGCGAACTTTGCCTCTTCACACAAAAATACTGCTCTATAGCATGGCTTTAATTGCTGAGAACTCCGATAAATTCACCACCGGAGAAGTTTACTGCGTCTACAAAAAACTATGTGGAAAAGTTTGTATCGAAGCGTTGACTCAGCGTAGGGTCAGCGATTTACTATCAGAACTTGATTCTCTCGGAATAATAAACTCCATAGTTGTATCAAAAGGAAGATACGGAAGAACGAGAGAAATAAAGATTGAATCCGACATAGAAGCACTTAAGAAGGCTCTTGAGGAAGACTATAGACTCCAAGATCTAAAAAAGTTTGAAGAAGAGACAAGAAAACTTCTAAAATTGGGTGTCTTCGAAATCTGACCTTTTCCAAATTTGTAGAAAAATTTAAATATTGTTATGTAGAAAGGAATAAAATTGAAAGTGAGGTGTTAAATTTGAAGGAATTTGGATTTGGAAAACCACCAGTAAAGGTTGGAGATGTTAGAGAAGTTAAAATTGAAGCTGTAGGTAGCGAAGGAGACGGAATAGCAAAGATAGATGGCTTCGTAGTTTTCGTGCCTGGAGCTAAATTGAACGACAGCGTAAAAATAAGAATTACTAAAGTTCTTAAAAAATACGGGTTCGCTGAAATCGTGGAATGATTAGAGCTTTTTAACCAACTCTTCAATCTGAGTTACAAGCCCTTTTATTTTTTCTATTTCGTTTTTTAACTGTTCGATCTTGTCATATCCTTCGTCTTTAATCATGGCGCCATATTGTGTAGGAACTATGATTCCAGACTGTTCAAGAACTCTTAAAGAGTAGCGAACCCTATGCTTTGGCATATTAAGCAAGTCAGACAGTTTAAATATCCCTATAGGCTGTTTTTCCAACACAGCTTGCAAAACTTCCAAGTGTCTCAACACGATCTCCGCCTCAGATCTGAGTTTGCTAAACACCATGATAATAGTCATCATTGAGGTATATAAGAGTTATGCTATTTAGGAGATCATTTATCGGTATTATTGACTCAAAAATTATCAACGAAAAATAATCTCGGTCACCTATGACAACCAGAGAGCTTATTCAGACAAAAAATCTACTTTAAATTCCTCCTCACTGATTTCGATGTATCCAAGCCTCTCTTTAATTACAATATACGCCATCTCTGGCGGAATTGCTCCAATCTCCGTGATTATGACATCTATATAACTTCTTGGGGTAACATCAAAAGCTGGATTCCTAACTCTAACTCCCAAATTAAGTAAATCCTTAGGAGCCACCTCATCTGCAGATCTTTCTTCGATCAAAACCAGATCTCCTAACAAAGTTTTTGGACTGAACTTGAAAGTCTCCGCAGCGACCATGAACGGCACTCTTGCTTCTTTTGCACATAGAGCAACTTGAGATGTTCCAATCTTGTTCACAAGCGCACCATTCGCTGTGATCGTGTCCGCTCCCACTATGACACAGTCCACATCGTTGATTATGGATCTAACTGCGGAATCCACGATTAAAGTAACCTCAATTCCAGCTTCTCTCAATTGCCTCGCAGTTATATGCCCCTGCAATCTTGGTCTTGACTCAGTAGCTATGACCTCGATCTTCTTTCCGACTTCATGAGCTCTTTTCATTATCGCTACCGCTGTGGAGGAGTTGCAGTGTGTTAGGATCGTATAACCATTCTTGATCCTCTTTTCTCCAATTTCTGCTATTTTCTTCTGAGCATTATCAACCCAGCTTATGAATTCATTCGCCCTACTTACAAGATTGGCTCTTTTCTCTTCAACGCTATTGCCTTGATACCTCATAATATAGTTTATAGCATTAAAAAGACTTACAGCAGTAGGGCGAGTGTTTAGAAGGATCTTAGAAGCTTTTAGCATTTCTTCGTCGAAATTCTCCTCAACTTTAAGCGCTTGCTCCCTCATAACTTCTGCTGCGAACTTTGCAATCCTAGAAGCCCCGCGAACTTCCATCGATCTTATTTTCTCCGCTGCAATGTGTAGATCCATGTTTTAAAATCCACAATACTCTTTAAATATCTTTGCAAGGACTTTAATTGTGGAGATCTGCATTGTGCATTACGGCGAGATCGGAGTGAAAGGAGAGAACAGGATCTTTTTCGAGAAAAGGCTTTTAGAGAATATAAGAAGATTTGCAAAAGCTAAAAGAAGGTATGGATGGATTGAAGTCGAATATAATGAAGGCATCGAAGAGAAGTTGAGAAAAATTCCGGGTATAAGGTATTTCGGTTTGGGCTACAAAACCGATCTTGATATGTCTGCTATTAAATTTGCAGTTTTCAAAGCTTTACCAACGAATTTTGAAACTTTTAAAATTTCCACTTCGAGAAGAAATAAAAAGTTCCCATTAAACTCCGTGGAGATCAACAAAGAACTTGGAAGTGCTGTAGTAGAGAGAACGGGTAAAAAAGTCGATCTGGAAAAACCAGACGTTACTGTATGGGTTGAGATTGCAGAAAATTTTGCTCTGGTATATTCGAAGAGATTTGAAGGAATCGGTGGATTACCTGTTGGAACTGCGGGTAAAGTTGTTTCTCTAATCTCTGGTGGTATAGACAGTCCAGTTGCAAGCTTCTTGGCAATGAAGAGAGGTTGTGAAGTCATTCCAGTGCATTTCTTCAACAAAACACTGCATTCTCCAGATGTGAGAAGGAAGATCGTAATGCTTGCCGAAAAGCTCGCTGAATTTCAAGGCGATTTAAAGCTTTACATGATTCCATTCGAAGAAGTGCAAATGGAGATCATAAGAATTGTCCCACCGAAGCTAAGAATGGTTATTTACAGAAGGAGCATGATGAGAATGGCAAATTTAATTGCGGAGAAAGAAGGGGCGAAGGCATTAGTGACTGGAGACAACATTTCACAAGTTGCAAGTCAAACTCTCGAGAATCTGAATGTGATCTACTCCGCTTCAAAGCTTGCAGTGCTACCACCACTGCTTGGTTTTGACAAAGAAGAGATCATATCGCTTGCTAAGAAGATCGGCACATACGAGATCTCAATTTTGCCCTACGAAGATTGCTGTTCGCTAATGGTGGCAAAGCATCCAGAAACGAAGTCAAAGCGGGAGATCGTTGAAGAGTTTGAGGAATTCGAAGAGCTGGAAAAGAATGCTGTTGAAAAAGGAGAAATAATAGAAATTCACTCGTAAACTTTCTCCCATTCCTTATACCAGTCCATAGCATCTTTCTCGTAATCCCTTTCCTTGCTTGGCAAACCAATGAGATCGTAGGCTTCATGCTGAATGAGAACTTTCATGATCTCGTTGCTTCCAGTCCAGATCAAACCGAGACGAAGATCCCTGAGCGTTCTCTCTATTGGGTAAACTTGCGTGTAGCCTATACCTCCAAGAATTTGCATCGCCTTGTTCACAACATCCCATGCCACTTCAGTAGCAAATAATTTCGCTTCGCTTACAAGCCTGCGAGGATCCAGCGTTGATTTTCCAGCATCATAAAGATCGACAGCTCTTGCTGCATTGTAAACAAGCGCTCTTGCAGCATCGAGCTTTGTTAAAGCTTCGGCAACCATGAAATTAACTCCTTGGAACTCCCTGATCTTTCTTCCAAACGCCTTCCTTTTCTCTGAATATCTCATCGCAATCTCGAGAGCTGCTCTAACTCCAAGCGATCCCGCTGCTGAAGTCAGCCTCTCGGGGATCATCATTCTGTTAAAAATTTGCCTTGCGTTGTTCACTTCACCAAGAACGTATTCCTTGGGGATCTCAAGATCCTTAAAAACGATCCTCGCAGTCCCCATGCCACGAAAGCCCATGAGGTTGTAAAGTTCCTCGATCTCGACTCCACGCTCTCTTTCAACTATAAAGGCAGTCAAAGCCTTGTGGCTTGGAGCATTCGGATCCGTTCTTGCATAGATCAGGTAGAAATCCGCTACTTTTCCACCCGCTATGAATCTCTTGGAACCATTCAGAACCCAATAGTTACCTTTTTTCTCTGCCTTCGTAGTTGTGCCAAAGAAGTCGCTACCACCTCTTGGCTCCGTTAAGCCTTCAGCAGAGATCTTCTTTCCCTTTATTATCGGTTTCAAAAACTCTTCCTTTTGCCATTCGTTGCCAAAGCGATTTAAAGCTTCGCCAACAATGCTCACCATCGAATAAGCACACCCAATTCCCATTCCAAGAACACCGATCTCTTCTAAAGCCACAGCTTCAGCAGTCCAGCTTAAGCCTTTGCCTCCATATTCTTTTGGAAATCTTAAACCCAAAAGTTCTTTTTCAACACAGGCTTTAATAAACTCGAATGGATAATCGACTTCGTTTTTGTCCATTTTACGGAGCAACTCTGGATCAACGCTTGCTACAAACTCTTTCACTTTCTCTCGAAGTTTTATTTCTTCTTCATTCAATAGGAAATTATTCTCGAGCATACTCTCACCACTTTTACTTTTGTTAATCTATACTTAAATTTTACGTTTACGTTAATGTCATTTATAGGAGAGAAATATTTTTATGCTTGAGGAGCTTTTTAGTTATAATGTCAACAAAAACCAAAAAAATTGAAAAAGAAACTTATACTATTTCTGAACTTGCTAGAGAATTTGAAATAAGCACGAGAACAATAAGATATTACGAAGAATTGGGTCTACTCTCGCCCAAGCGAACTTCAGGAAACCAAAGAGTTTTTACTAAGAGAGATAAAGCGAGGCTTAAGCTGATTCTACGCGGAAAAAAACTTGGTTTTAGCTTAAGCGAAATAAAAGAGATGATCGAGATGTATGACGTTGCTGGAGAAACAGAACAGATCAGGCTGACATTGAGATATGGAGAAAAAAAGCTTAAAGAGATTGAAGAAAAGATCAAGGAACTCGAAATGCTAAGAGAAGACCTACTTGCGATCAGAGAGATTCTGTTAAGGAGACTGAAAGAGTTAGAAAATGATGAGCTAAATAAAAAAATCAGCAAGTCAGAAGGTAAGTATAGAAATTAAAATCCTCATTCTACCCTTTTGGCAACTATAACTCTCTCGTTTTCACCAAATACATCCATTATTTCGAATCCGAAATCTCTAAGTTTTGAAAGATATTCATTAAACCCGAGATCTCCTTCAAAGGTATAGGCTTTGAAACCCTTTTTTAAGCCCTCAAATCCCCATAGGTTCCACTCCAAATCTTCGAGATTGAAATCCTCCTTTGGAAAGAATTGTCTGTTCACGTAAATACCTCCCAAATTCAGTGCTTTTTGAATCTTTGGGATCAATTCAGCACGCTTTCCTCCAGGATTGAATGATGAAAAGATTAGATCATAGCCATAGCCAAGATCGTTCTTGAAAAAGTCACCCTCGACAAAGTGAAGTCTTTCAGGACTGAATGGACTTATAAACTCCTTCGCAGATCTAACAACTTCTGGAAGATCAAAGACAGTTGCTTCGAGATCTTCGTTGAGCAGGGTGAAGGCATAGGCATACAAACCATGTCCTCCACCAAGATCGAGGAGTTTTTTAGCTTCTCGAAACTCCTTGTATTCTGCAATCTTAAAAACGATTTTCAAATCCCTAAGAAGAGACATTTTACCAAGGTATATTATCCTTCTTTTGAAGAACTCGCTTTCTTTTCTCTTATTCTCTCCCTTCAATACTCCTTCAAGGTTTAGCCAGATTGAGATCTCTTCTCGCTTATCTTCAAATAAGCTCAAAATCGAGTAAGGTGAATCTGAAGTAAGAAATGTCCTTGAAACCTCTGAAAGGCTGAATTTACCATTATTCTCGATAAGCAAATTTTTAAACTTTAGGAATTCGCAGATCGCTTTCACAGCTTTGGTGTTCAGTTTAAGTTCTGCTGAAATTTCATCAACACTTCTTGGTATACTGAGCAGATCAAAAAATCCGATCTTTGCACAGCAGTCGAGTAAAGCAAAAGTCTTGTAATCTTCGAGCGTTAGAAGCTCTTTTAACCATTCCGCATTCAATTTTAATACGTTAAGCATACTAAATATCAAAATTAAGATTAAAAAGTTTTACCATTTTGTAATGGTTGATTGAACTTGAAAAGCTTTTATTCACAAGATCGAACACTTTCCATGTATCAGAGACTCAAAATACCGAATGAAGGAGATAAAATCGAATACAAGCAGGGCAAGCTTTTAGTGCCAGATAATCCAGTAATTCCATTTTTTAAGGGGGACGGGATAGGGGTTGATGTCGTCCCAGCAGCTATAAAGGTTCTAGATAAAGCTGCAGAACTCAATGGCAAGAGCATAGTCTGGTTTGAAGTTTATGCAGGAGAAGAAGCGTATAAGATTTATGGATCGTATTTACCTGAAGACACGCTCAATGCGATAAGAGAATTTCGAGTGGCTTTAAAAGGACCGCTAACAACTCCTGTAAGTGGGGGATATAGAAGTTTGAACGTTGCAATTAGACAAACTCTGGATCTGTATGCAAATGTCCGTCCCGTTTACCATATCAAGGGTATTCCGAGCCCAATAAAAAATCCTGAAAAGGTTAACTTTGT
>JANXDJ010000099.1 GCA_025059545.1 Archaeoglobaceae archaeon | reverse complement strand
AGATCAAAGAATTGCTCGAATTTCTGGAGGTGTTGGAGTGGAAAAGAAGCTCGTAATCATTGGCACCGCGCATGTTTTGCAGAAGAGCGTTGAAGAGGTTACGAATGTCATCGAAGTGGAAAAACCAGACGCTGTGGCGGTTGAGCTTTGTCCAGCAAGATATAAGGCTTTGATGGGGGAAAGAGAAGAGGTAAAAGTGTCAGAGATCCTTAAAAAAGGTGATTTCTTCTTAATACTTTTACAACTAATTCTTGGCTATTTCCAGAGAAAAATCGGAGAAGAGATGAGGACTAAGCCTGGTGAAGAGATGCTTACAGCTATAAAAAAGGCAAAAGAGATCAATGCGGATGTTTTGCTTATCGATAGGGACATTACTATAACTTTCAAGCGTCTGTGGGGAGAAATGAGCTTCTTTGAAAAGCTGAAATTCATTTACTACATGTTCCGAGGAGCATTTGGCAAAGATGTTGAAGTTGAAGAAATGCTGAGAGAAGATATCATAGATCTGCTTGTCAAGGAGTTCAGAAAGATCTCGCCAAAGGCTGCGAAGGTTTTGATCGATGAAAGAGACGAGTTCATGGCTTACAATCTGCTTAAGGCGATGGAGAGATACAACAAAGTCGTCGCAGTAGTTGGAGCAGGGCATAGAAGGGGGATCATGGAAGCGATGCAAAAAGGAGTTCAGAATCCTGAAAGATTGCTCGAAATTAAGCAAAGTAAGACTTTTAAGTGGATTGGGCTTATTTTTATAGCTTTTATCCTTACATTTTTTGCTTTAACCGCCATTTTTGCAATAGAATTGCTCTACAAAGTATTCCTTTACTGGTTCCTGATCAACGGAATCCTTGCTGGACTTGGAGCACTCCTTGCAAGAGCTCATCCACTCTCAGCTTTATCAGCCTTTCTTTGTGCTTGGCTTACCTCCTTGAATCCATTTCTTGCTGCAGGCTGGATCTCTGGAGCGGTTGAAGCCTGGATCAGAAAGCCAACGATGAAAGACGTCGAAGAGGTGTTCAAATCAGACAGCTTGAAAGAGATGCTTAACAACAGGTTTTTCAGGGTTATTCTTGTCGCTGCAATGACAAACGTTGGTAGCATGATCGGAACATTTTACGGAGGCTACTACATTCTGACAAACTTTGGAGTGGATGTTATGAAAGTTGTGTCTGAGAGTTTGAGATTTTTATGATCCAGCTTCAGCCACTTGGAGAAGTAGACAAAGAGCTTGTTGAATGGCTGGCTAAACAGCTCAAAATTGTTTTTAAAACAGAGGTTTCAGTCTTGCCCGCTCTTCAACTGCCCTCAAATTGCTATACAAGACGTGGTCAGTATAACTCCACCTGCATAATCTCCAAGCTGAAGGTTTCGGAAATTACGCTTGCAATAACATCTGAAGATCTGTATGCAAAAGGCTTAAACTTCGTCTTTGGAGAGGCGGAGCTTGGCGGTTTGAAAGCGATCGTTTCATACTACAGGCTAAAATTTGGAGTTAATAGAGAAGAGTTAAAGATCAGACTTTTAAAAGAATCAGTTCATGAACTTGGACATGTTTTCGGCTTAGAGCATTGTAAAACCAATGGCTGTGTGATGAACTTTTCTAACAACGTTTTTGAAGTTGATAAAAAGAGCTCAAGCTTTTGTGAGAGGTGTCGTTCAAAAATTAGTTTCCCTTAATTTGGCAGATAAATGTTGCAAAGTATTTTTATTATCACTACAACCTGATTTGGGGTGAAGTGTATGATCGATATGTTTTTCAATTTTCTGAAAGCGATGGGAGGGACAACGTTCTATAGGGACTTAATTAAGATAATGGCAAATGAGTTTGCGAGTCCAACGAAAATTGAGAGAGATATTAAAGAAATCCTTACCAAGGACTCCGAATTTGCTGCGACTTTCTTCAGCCTTTTGCCGAGAAGTATGAATGCATTTTTTGGAGTAATGCAAGGGGTAAATTCCTATATAAACAACTTAACGAACGATAAAGTTTTTGGATTGCTTAAAAGTGCTGCAAAAGATTTAAACGCGGTCTATGTAGCAAAAGCGGTAAATGACTTTTTTGATCAAATGGAAAGATTGAGAAAAGATCATCCAAAGCTCTTTGCGGAATTGTTAGGAAATAGAATTGGGGAGTTTATTGATACCTTGGACTTTGGAAAAATGAAGAAGTTCGTCGAAGATTCTGCATACTGCACCTATGGCACCTTCGAAATCGTGAATGAGAAAATTTTTGGAAACTCTACAAGGCTTGGAAATTTAGTTAGCTCTGTTCCAGCTGTTTTGAACGCAGGTATTGCAATTTCGAATGATGCAATTAGAAGGATAGAGCTACCATCAGAAGTTCTTGCTAGTGCATTATTTGCAACTCTCACCAAGGTAGACGTAGAGCAAATGGGAAAAATGCTCAGCAATGTGTCCACTTTGAT
>JANXDJ010000098.1:995-2424 GCA_025059545.1 Archaeoglobaceae archaeon | reverse complement strand
TCAGCAATTGCCATGGCTATTTCCTTGAACTGCGTTCTTAAACCACCTCCCGCACCACAACAAAGCGAAAATTCTCTATTTCTCTCCATCTCCACAAGACTTATCCCAGATCTTCTAATAACTTCTCTCGGAGCTTCATAGATCCCCATATGCCTTCCAAGGTGACAGGGATCGTGATAGGTAGCGACAAATTCTAAATTCTTCTCTCTTTTTATCAACTCCGCAAAAACGGTAGAAACATGTTTGATCTCAAAGTTAAAATCGATCTTAGCTTCTTCAGCGAATTTCGGATAATCTTCCTTTAGCGTCTTATAGCAACCAGGACAGGATGTGATGATCTCCTCTATTCCCTCTTTTCTCCAAGCTTTAATGTTTTTCGTGAATAGCATCTTTACTATGTCTTTTTGTCCGGTTCGTAAAAATGGGGAGCCACAACAGAACTCCTGTGCTCCAAGAACTGTAAATTCGAGCCCTAAATTCTTCAAAGCGTTTGCTGTTGCCTTTGCAATATTTTGTGCTTTAAAACTCGCTGTGCAACCGGCAAAATAAAGTGTTCTCGATTTTCCAACGTTGAACTCAAGCCATTCCGCTCTCTTTTGCTGATCCCCTCCATATGGGTTTGATTCCCTATAGGTTATATCTCTAACCTTTCGATGAACTGGAAGTGGAGCGAGCTTTTTATTCACGAATTCTTCTCTTATGCTCTCCCAGAAATCTACCAGATCCAAACCAGATGGGCAGACAACACTACAGATCCCACAAACAGAGCATTTATAAATTTCTTTGGCTATTCTTACATCCAATTTTATCGCTCCTCTTCTAATCTCACTCAATAGGATCAGCTTTCCTCTTGGCGATGCTGACTCCGATTTTTCAACTCTAAAAACAGGGCAAACGTTGCAGAGACCACATTTTATACAATCCATAGAAATCTCTCTCCCATTTTCATGATCTTCGAGAATACATTCTCCTCGAGAGCTTTTTTAGGATTAAGTAAACCTTTTGGATCTACTGTCTTTTTGTATTCCCTAAGCTCTTTCTTTGCCTTGTTTTTATGTGGAAATAGCATTCCTGTTGTGTAAACACCTCCTCCAAGTTTTTCCGCTATTTTTACAAATTTCAATGCATTTAAATAATGTCTTAATCCTCTGCCAAAAAGACCCAGGAAAACTACAACATCAGAAGCAAAGATCGCTTCTAAACCCAGAGACAGCTCCTTTGCTTTTTTATAAAAATCCAATGCATTTTCATATGGCACAACCGCTTCTGAGTAGATCTTATCCGTTGTCAAAGCTTTTAAAGGTCTTAGTCTTCTTTCCCAAAGGATCTTTCCAAGTCCTGAACTTTCTCCTCCATCCTCGTAGCTAACAAGTAGAGTATCCTTGTCTCCAAGCTTTTCACATCTCATATGAAAGCCATCTTTGAAGTT
>JANXDJ010000098.1:0-985 GCA_025059545.1 Archaeoglobaceae archaeon | reverse complement strand
CCATCCTCGTAGCTAACAAGTAGAGTATCCTTGTCTCCAAGCTTTTCACATCTCATATGAAAGCCATCTTTGAAGTTCGCATGATATGCTTGCTCTATTTTTTTCAAAGCTTCCTCAAAGCTACATTCAAATGCAAAACTTTTTATCTGAGTAGCTTCTCTAAGGCGTAAGCAGGCTCTAAGAATGATTCCAGTTGTTCCAAAAGCTCCTACGTAGTATTTCAGCTTATCACTCTTAATGAGCTTTATCCCTTCATAATCCGCAACTTCCAGCCACTCCACATTGTTTCCGATATCTCCATACTTTAGACTTCCAATTCCGTATCCATCCTGAGCGATCCAACCGCCAACTGTTGAAACTGAAGCGCTTGTGGGATAAACTCTAAGTGCTTTTCCCGCTTTGTTTGCAACTCTTTCTACATCCAACCAAATAGCTCCACTTTCCACAAGCGCGGTGTTGTTTTGAATTATAACTTTACTGAAGTTCTTCATGTCAACTACAATGCATTTTTCTAATGGCACACATCCTCCATATCCAGAAGTTCCCGCTCCACGGGTTATTATTGGAATTCCGAACTTTTCTGAAACTTCCATAATCCCCATAACTTCCTCATCATTCTTAGGCTGAACAACACAAATCGGAGTTTTTACAAATCGAAGAAGTCTTCTTGGGATAGCCAAGAAATCATATCTATAAATACTCAGAATTCCGGGATGAGTTTCGACTTTGGTAACTCTTGCCAATGCTTGATGTATTTCATCCACAAAACGATCTTCTAAAACTTCTTTAAATAGCTTTTTATATAACTATCAATTGTTCTTTTCTACGTGGCTAATTTTATATTCCTAAAGAACATAAAGAATTTGATGAAGCTCGAAATTGAAAAGCTCAAATTCGGCACTGAACTCGTGAAGAGAGGATTTGCAAAGATGCAAAAGGGAGGAGTCATAATGGATGTAACAAATGCAGAGCAAGCGATCATTGC
>JANXDJ010000097.1 GCA_025059545.1 Archaeoglobaceae archaeon | reverse complement strand
AATGAATATGGCTTGAGAGTAGAAGCTCATGTTTACGATGTTCAAAAAGCCTTTCCAGAGGATTTCAGAAAGAAATTCGATGTTTTTGTCACGGATCCTGTGGAAACTATACCAGGAATAAAGCTATTTCTTTCAAGAGGAGTTTCGACGCTTAGAGGCATTGGTAGCTCCGCTTACTTTGGTTTAACGACTCTTGAGGCTTCGAGAAATAAGTGGTTTGAGATCGAGAGAATGATCCTCGAAATGGGTTTTGTGATCACCGATATAAAAAGGAGGTTCAACGTTTATCCCGCAAGTGAAAAAAGCTATTCGCAATTTGAGGAAAAACTTCCAATTTTCAAGAAATTAGGTGTTAAAACTGACTACGACTGGTATACTTCCAGTCTATTTAGGATAGAAGCTGTTAAAGATCCAAGACCACTTGTTGAGGGTGAGATGATCATAGACGAGCAAGTTTACAAGGACTACGAGAGCCTTGCAACTCCTTATTAGCTTGCTCAATTTCTTTTACCAATAATGATCTTCAACTGCAAAGTATATATCCTGACCGAATACTAAGCATATGGAAATTCCAAATTTCATATTTCAAGCAACAGAGAACCTCTTAGAGAGACCTTGGGGTGGTGAATGGATCTCTATGCTTAAAGGATTTAGAAAGAAAGGAATTGGAGAATCTTGGGAATTCTCTGCTCATCCTTCTAATCCTTCCCAGGTTATTCTAAAGAGGAGAACAGCAAAGCTTACAGAATTACTCTTTGAAGCTAGAAGAGAGATTCTTGGTGAACTCGCTGATAAATACACCGCTTTTCCATTGCTCGTGAAAATTTTGGATGTTTCTGGAAGGCTCGAATTGCATGTGCACCCATCTGAGAAGGTTGCTGAAAGTTTTGGTGAAAGCGAGAAGGAGAAGCAAAAGGCTTGGATCATGCTTGGTGGAACCGCTTATATCGGCTTCTCTGAGAATCTAACTCCGGATAGATTTGAAGAGCTCTTAAGCAATGAAAAGCAGATCTTTGAGAAAATGAACAAATTCGATGCAGGAATATATGATACATTCATAATTCCTCCTGGAGTTCCTCACTCCGCAGAAAAAGCGAAAATAATCGAGATCTCAACGAACTCAGAGCTATTTTATAGAATTACAGATGAAAAAGCGAAGAAAGCTGTGAGATTGGATAAAATTGAAGATTTTGAGGTAAAAGGGAAAAGAGGAAAAGTTGAGACCGATTTCTTCGCAGCGGAAGTTGTTGAAGTTGCTGGAAAATTAGACTTTTCAATAAGAACCTTCAATCTTTTGTTGTGTCTTGAAGGTTATGCGGTGCTTAGAAGTGAGAAAGAGGTTGTGGATCTGCAAAAAGGGTATTCGTGCTTAGTCCCAGCATTTGTTGGAAATTACTCGATTCAAAGTGAAAGGGCAAAGGTTTTGCGGATAGTTCCAAAGTGATAGTTTAAAGTCCAAATTCCTCTATTAGTTCGCGAATTTTTTGATATTTATGGATAAATTCGAATCCCTTGTCTGTTAAAGTGTAATATTTTCTTCCATCTTCATCAAAAACCTCTCTTACAAATCCTTTCTCAATGAGCTCATTCATCTATCTGTTGAAGTTCTGTGTTGAGAGGTTGGAAAATCTAAGTAATGGAGTTGGCAGTATTGAATTTCCATGTGAAGCTATTATCCTGAGGATATCGTAAAAGATCTCGAGCTTCTCTCTTTTCTCTTTCTTCATTATTGCTCACCTATGTTTTTCTGAGGACTCTGTATGCGATGATCATTAAAACAACAACTGAGAGTGTGTAAAGTATAGATCTGAGATCAAATGGGATGACGCCGAAAGATAGAAAGAGATTCAGAACCCAGAAAATGAAGATTAGAATGTATAGCGATACGGGTCTGTGGAGAATTGAAAAGACTGCAAAAACCAATGCAAGGCTGTGAAGTAAAGCCCCCTTTCTAAGCACTTCGTTCCATTTCCAACTAAGGCTGTATATTAGATAGAGAATTGAAGCAGAGCCAGAATAAGCCATAAAGGCAAGCTAAAAAATTACAATAGAATGCAAGGATCGCACATTCTTCCATAACCATTGGAAATAAAAAATATGAGTTCAAAAGTGGTAATAAATGGCAGCTTGAACATGAAAGTATGGGACTGGTTGATGAGCAAATAACTTATTTTTGCTCGGATGAAATTGAAAGCGAGACAACGCTCTATCCCATTAATCTTTTACACGTGGACAAACGCATCTGCATATATGAGGGATATAGTATGTTTTGAAAGCGCTTTTTACGCTAGTCTGATCTTTACTTGGGGATTCTATATAATATTGTTGCAATTATTTGGACAAATCATTTACCTTTTAATTTTTATAGTTTGCACCTATTTGACTTTATTATACTTTATTTTAGGAATCTTTCTGCGATTCGGACTTCACCCGATAGAAGACTAAGCTACAAGTCTCTCAAACAGCTCTTTTCTCTCTCTCACTTTTTC
>JANXDJ010000096.1 GCA_025059545.1 Archaeoglobaceae archaeon | reverse complement strand
CATGCGGACGTTATAAGAATGCTTGCAAGGAAGGTTGCAAGGGGCAGAACCTCGATTTTGCTTAGCTGGAACACTGCAAAGATGTTCCATGGAGATCTGGTAGAAAGGGGAATGTGTTTGTTGTTGGCTCTAACTGGCAATTGGGGCAAGAATGGCACAGGTATTAGGAGCTGGTGCGTTATTTACGAGCCATTAGCTTTGGGCGGAGTTGTTAGAAGTGATGAACTCATAAGGGAGAGTGTAAAGTCGAGAGTTAACCGTAATATGACGGAAGAGGAATTAGAGGGACTAAGTCAACATCTACAATTCAAGATCTTTTCACAATCAGTTCCATCGGTTTTCTTCTGGTATAGGCATGCGGGTTACGGAGAAATATGGGATAAATTGGATCTAAAGTCTGCAGGAATTCCGAGAATGATTGGGGAATATATAATAGAATCTGTAGAGAAGGGTTGGTTCGAGTATCTTGACCTACCGAAGGAAAATGTTGATCCGAAGGTTTTCATTATCGTCGCAAATAACACTTTAAGAAACAAACCGATGACAAGACTTACTTACTTGAAAAAGCTATGGCCAAAGCTCGATCTAATAGTGTGTGTTGATTACAGATGGTCTCAAACCGCTCTTTACTCAGATATAGTGCTCCCAGCAGCATTCCATCACGAGAAGATGCAGTTCCAGTCACTGCCAAATCCTGAAACAAGGTTTTGGTCTTTCTCTGGTAAAGCTGTCGAACCTTGTTTTGGAGCTAAGGACGAGATAACCATAGTTTCAGAGCTTACAAAGAAAATAGTTGAAAGAGCAAATGCTCGTGGACTCAAAAAATACAAAGTTCCACATGGAATAAACTTGGAGAAAGTTAAGAAGATATTAAGGCTTGAGAGGTTGGGTTTGGAATTGGTAGAACTACCAGAAGACATAGCTTGGATTATGGGTGAAGAAAGGGATTTTGATACCTTGTCTGCAAGAGTCATGGAAGCTCTGGGGAGAATGAAGGAAAGCATAAAAATGGTCGAGCTCATAACAGGAGGAGTTGTTAGAAAAGAGGCAGATTTAAGGCTTACCGATGAAAAAATCAGAGAAGTTTTACGAGGAATGGTTGAGTTATGTATCAATACTGGTATCTTCAAGCCCGGAACAACGCTTGAGGAAATTGAGAAAAATGGATTTGTAAAATATGAGGGACATGGACAGAGTGTTTATGGTTTGAACAACGCAGCATATGTTGAGCCAGACAAGCCAGTAGTTGCCTTTAGCAAGCATGTTAAGGAAAAAATGCCATTTCCAACTTTACATGGAAGAGCACAGTTCTACATAGACCATGAATGGTTCTTAGAAGCTAATGAGGAATTACCATGCCACAAGAATCCCCCAAAGGTTCTCGGAGGAGATACGAGCAAGTATCCTTTCTACCTTACAAGTGGGCACAACAGGTTTAGCACCCACAGTATCACTTACATTAACGAGATCTCGTTAAATCTACATCGCGGTGAGCCCTATGTTTTCATAAACAAGAAGGCTGCGGAGAAGAAAGGTGTTAAGGACGGGGATTATATTAGAGTTTTCAACGAACTTGGAGAAGTAATTGTTCAGGCAAAAGTGTCTTCTCTACCAGCAGAGAATCAGATAATATTCTATCATGGCTGGGAATCGAATCAGTTCCTGAATGGTCAGAGCTTGAAAGATACACTATCCTTTGGACTTATCAAACCGTTGCATTTGGCTGGCGGATATGGGCATCTTTACTATCGATACGTTACATGGCAACCCCAGATGATCTATCGGCACGCGGTTGTAGATTTCGAAAAAGTTCCTGAGAAAGAGCTTAAAAAATATCTGAAAAGTGCTTAAACCAATTTTATTTTTTATGGCCCAAATTGCAATGGTAATAGACCTAAATAAGTGCATCGGTTGTCAAACTTGCACCTTAGCCTGCAAAACTATGTGGACCTCTGGAAAAGGGCAGGAATTGATGTGGTGGAGGAAAGTAAATACAATGCCCGGAAGAGGTTCACCAGTAGATTGGGAAGATTTAGGAGGGGGTTTCAAGAAGATTGGGCTTATTTTGAGAAGAATGAATAGAAAAATGGGTAAAAAGGCAATATATTCACGCATTCCACTTGAAAGAGAATTTGGTGAATACGTTTCACTTCCAATTGAAAGAGCGTTATATTCAGGAGGAAAATTCAGTTCAGCTCCTGAAAAGAAAATTTCTTGGATGTTCAACTGGGATGAGGATCGTGGTTCTGGCGTGCATCCAAATTCTTTCTTCTTCTATCTTCCGAGGCTTTGCAATCATTGCACACATCCTGCATGCCTTGAAGCTTGTCCAAGGAATGCGATCTACAAACGTGAAGAAGATGGAGTTGTTTTGATAAACGAAGAGAAATGCCACGGATATCGATTTTGCATGGAAGCATGTCCTTACAAGGTTATCTATTTTAACATAATAGGTATGATCGCTGGTGAAAGCATTTTGATGAACAGCGAGACTGGAATAGCACAGAAATGCATCGCTTGTTTTCCAAGACTCGAAAAAGGAGTAGCTCCAGCCTGTGCAAGAGCCTGCCCAGCAAGAGCGGTTCACTTTGGCTTTCTCGA
>JANXDJ010000095.1 GCA_025059545.1 Archaeoglobaceae archaeon | reverse complement strand
TCGCCGGTTCGAATCCGGCCGAGCCCAGTTTTTAAGATAATTAGAAGCTTTGAAAAGATTTTAGTTTAATTCTATCTGCTTAGAATCGTTTTATTTTCGATAAATTGGTTTTAAATCGTCCTTTTTTTAACTCATCTCTCGATATTTCATATGATAAATTCGAAGATTAAAAAGAGTCAAGAAAAAATCTTTCTAAATCGCTTATAGCATGTTATTACTAAGTGGATGAGCTAAAAAATCATTGACAACATTATTTGATTGACGACAAACGAGTTATAGGAAACTATAAGAAATGCGATAAAAATAGAATAAGATTCCTTTCCCTAAGTTTTAGAATATTTTAAAGCAAAAGATTTGCTCTTTAATCTCATTCTTGACATTTCAATACCCGTTTTCAGGGTTTCGAGATTGCTACGCAGGAGCTACTGTTAATTATGAGTTTATGTTAACGCTCTTTCAATACCCGTTTTCAGGGTTCTTCGATTGCTACTAATTTTCCATGAACTGCTCCATTTGCTCTTGAAGCACATCTTTCAATACCCGTTTTCAGGGTTCTTCGATTGCTACAAAGAAAACCGCAGTAGAAAACTTTCTCTCAACTGCGATCTTTCAATACCCGTTTTCAGGGTTCTTCGATTGCTACTTGAAGAAGCCGTAAAAGATAAACGTGCAGTGAGCTTCACTTTCAATACCCGTTTTCAGGGTTTTCCGATTGCTACGAACTAAAGTTTCGCATCTTAGTTGAATGTCTGAACGTCTTTCAATACCCGTTTTCAGGGTTCTTCGATTGCTACGATGTTCAAGTTCTGAAGTTTTGGTTGTAAAGCTTTTTCCACTTTCAATACCCGTTTTCAGGGTTCTTCGATTGCTACGAATCGAATTGGATGACGCAGTAGTTAAGGTTTGTAAAATCTTTCAATACCCGTTTTCAGGGTTCTTCGATTGCTACTGTAGTATACAACCACAAATTCGTAGACGCAACGCAGCCAAACTTTCAATACCCGTTTTCAGGGTTCTTCGATTGCTACCTACAACAAATAAAACTTATTACACGTAGAATGAGGGCTTTCAATACCCGTTTTCAGGGTTCTTCGATTGCTACTCTTTTAGCTTTATAATAGATTTTGCTTCTTCTATCCTTTCAATACCCGTTTTCAGGGTTCTTCGATTGCTACGTAGCCGAAAAGCCAGAACAAAAAGTAGAGCAAAAAGCCTTTCAATACCCGTTTTCAGGGTTCTTCGATTGCTACGCTGACAGGCTTATTTGACTTGAGGTGCTTGTTAATAACCTTTCAATACCCGTTTTCAGGGTTCTTCGATTGCTACGTCGCCCCAAGTAGGGGCGAAGCCAAGCCAGTGGATGGCTTTCAATACCCGTTTTCAGGGTTCTTCGATTGCTACATTCCAAACGTGGAAGCTGAAATTGTATCAACGCCAAGCTTTCAATACCCGTTTTCAGGGTTCTTCGATTGCTACTATTATGACCTCAAATCCCTATTGGAGGTGATAAAAACTTTCAATACCCGTTTTCAGGGTTCTTCGATTGCTACGTTTTCGATTTTTTCGACTCGTAAGGGGTGATAAAGCTTTCAATACCCGTTTTCAGGGTTCTTCGATTGCTACGCAATCAAGCCAGTTACAATGATATGGGGCGAGACTCTCTTTCAATACCCGTTTTCAGGGTTCTTCGATTGCTACTATGTTCAAATGGGAATTCGTCTTTCCAGAATATCAATTCTTTCAATACCCGTTTTCAGGGTTCTTCGATTGCTACAATGTCGATGAAGTTTTGGGCGAAGTAAAAAACGAGTTCTTTCAATACCCGTTTTCAGGGTTCTTCGATTGCTACGCAGATTACGCCAGAAGGGCAAACAATAGGGCAGACTACCTTTCAATACCCGTTTTCAGGGTTCTTCGATTGCTACGTATACACTAAATATAAAGAGCTGAAAAGAAAAGCAACTTTCAATACCCGTTTTCAGGGTTCTTCGATTGCTACGTTATTAAAAAGCTCGCTCTCGAAAATGAGTTTAAACTCTTTCAATACCCGTTTTCAGGGTTCTTCGATTGCTACAGGACAAGGATATATATTGAAGGAAGAGAAACAAATCCCTTTCAATACCCGTTTTCAGGGTTCTTCGATTGCTACGTAGGAAAATTGACGAGTGAGAGTATTCAGTATCTTAACTTTCAATACCCGTTTTCAGGGTTCTTCGATTGCTACTTAGGTGTTTAAGAGTTAGAGCCCAATCTCCAAGAACCTTTCAATACCCGTTTTCAGGGTTCTTCGATTGCTACGCTGTTATTTGTAAAATTGTTAAAGTGTCAAGCAAAGCTTTCAATACCCGTTTTCAGGGTTCTTCGATTGCTACAAGAGGAAAAAGAGAGGTGGTGAATTTTTTGAGGTGATACTTTCAATACCCGTTTTCAGGGTTCTTCGATTGCTACTATGATTGCAGCGGGTCAAAGAAGAAATGCAATAACTTTCAATACCCGTTTTCAGGGTTCTTCGATTGCTACGATTTCGATGAGCGAATACGTGCCAGTCGACCTAAATTCTTTCAATACCCGTTTTCAGGGTTCTTCGATTGCTACAAAAAGAGAATGATAGAGATAGCCAAAACGAAAGGATTCTTTCAATACCCGTTTTCAGGGTTCT
>JANXDJ010000094.1 GCA_025059545.1 Archaeoglobaceae archaeon | reverse complement strand
CAGAGTATAAGACAAATATATCGCCGATAACCCTGTTTCCCTCTCTTTTTAGTCTCTCAAGCTCCTCACAGTCCCTTATCTCCTCTCCTATTATCTCTCCTCTGTAAACAAACCTCACTGTGCCTTTTATAGGCCACTCGAGATCGTCATTGGTTATTCCCGCAATCACAAAAGTTCTGGACAAAGCTTCTCTAACTCCTTGGTTTATTCCCGGCATCAAACCCATTAGTGAAGCTTTTTCAGCCTTTTCCTCGATCTTCATCAACTCTTTCTTCTCGGATTCCGTCATCAACTTAAGATCCTCAATACCTCTTACAGTTTTCAAAAATTCGAATATTTCTGTCATTTTTGTTTTCAAAGCTAACACCCCTTTATATTTGAATTACTTTCGCTTTACTGAAGTCGAGCACTTTCTCTGGGCAAGCGGTAACGCATCTTCTGCAAGCGGTTCCAAGGCAAAGGCTTGAGCTTATTCGGATTTTTTTATCATCAATAGACAGCATTGCATTCTCTGGACAACTTCTAACGCATTTCTTGCACTCTTTACAGCCTTCTACTTCGATTTCGATGATTGTCCCGATATCTGGAACTACTTCAAGTCCAAGCTTACCAAGCTCAGCAATGTCTCTTGGGACTACTTTATATACTTCTGGAGCTTTTGCTTTTGCATCAATTCTTTGCCTTATCCCATATGCGTTCAAAAACTTGTTGTAATCTTCGAGGCTCATTCCTTCAGTCCAATATGCAAGTTCAAGTGTGTAAGCATTTTGGAAGATCTCAGAAGTTGCAAACATCACATGTTGAGCCCTTAGTTCATCCGCAAAGCTTTGTAGATTATCAAGATACTCAGGATTCCTTACTACGTCTGCTGCCAAAGCTAATGATGTGTTTCCAACCTGGTAAATCTCTTCAGATGCTGGAGGAATCTCTCCAACGATCCTTGACTTCAAGGGATCAACGTAGAAGCCCGAAGCACCTGCCATGAACATAATCTTAATCTCAGAGAATTTTATACCAGCAACCTCTGCAAGTGTAAGAAATCCTGCTCTGAAGGCTCCAAGAGCTTTTCCAGCCTCTTCAAGATCTTTTTCAGTCAGATAGACCCCGTCTTGGAAATGCAGTCTTCTGTCTGGTGTCAATATTCTTGGGGGTTTTATAAGTCCTTTTGTCAAACCTACAGCAATTCCTGCAATAACGCCCGTTCCAGTAATTCCTTTAGCCTTCCCGTGCATTTTTCCTTTCTCAACCAATTTAGCAGTAGAGATCTCGACAACATCTCCTGGCTCTGTAAACATTTCAGTGCTTAAAACGTAGTTTCTCCAGCCAGAAATTTCAAATCTAAGGTCTGAAATTGCTCCGGGAGACGCAAGCATGCCTTTTTCTATATGCTGTCCCTCTATAGCAGGACCCGCAGCACAGCTTCCAGTCAATATGCTGTCACCGACTTTTAAAGCAATTTCTGCATTTGTTCCATAGTCCGAGACCATAGCAAGTTCCTTTTCAAGAAATCCTGATTTTACCATCATTGCAATCGCATCCGCACCGAGTTCATGTTTTATACTTGGTGGCACGAGCACATCGACTTCTGAAGAAACATTCTGGAGCCCCACATCTCCTGCTTTCACTACCACAGCGTCTCTTTTTGGTGGTTTTACCCCTCTAAGTTCAAGAGCTCTCTCTCCAGCATATGCGAGATCTCTAATCTCTATGCCTTGAAAAAGCGAAATTTGAGTTGGATTTCCGCTTACCGCCATCCTTTCTATCTCTCTTAGCTCGATCCTTAGCCTGCTTAGCAATTTCTCAACTGCATCGATGATTATGGAATGAGCGAGCTCAAGCCCATATTCAATTGCAAAGGTTAGATGATCCATCACATTTATCCCTGGCAGAGGATGATGAAGCGTTATTGCAGTGGATATTACCTTTCCATTATCTAAATCGATCGCCTGAGCTCTGAAACCGCTTGTCCCAAGATCAATCGCAACTCCAATCATTCTTTTTCACCCTCTCCACGCTCTTCTTTTTTGACTTCAAACCCAAATTTTTTAGCCTTTTCTTTCAATCTTTCTTCGAATTCTTTCCCAATCTGCCAAGAATCTAACTCTCTATCAACTAACAGAACATTTAGCGTCGCATCAACGATCCATCCAACAATTTCTCCATCAAAGCTCACATTTTCATCTTTTCTCGTCAAACCAAACTTTATTGTTCCAGATTTTGAAGAGATCAACATCTTGTAATGTTGAATACTCCCAGCAGAATTTTTCATCTCTTCCATAATCTCTATTCCTATCCTCCTTAGCTCTGTAGCAGGAATAGGTTTTCTGAAACTGATTAAAAACTTGCCTGAATACCATGTGGTGCCAGATTCAGCTGTGCTGTCGATAAACGTCTCAAAAGTTTCTTCAATCGATTTAAAAGGAAGATCGAGTTTCTTAATAAGCTCATCAAATCCATCTCCAGTTTTTGCAGAAGTAAAAACTAATTCTGCGTGAGGATTTAACCCCTTTAGGAGTTCCACAAGAAAATCAATCTCAGCTCTCGACTTGACCGCATCGATCTTATTCAAGGCGATAATTTCTGCCTCTTTCAGCTGTCTTTCGATGAATTCTCTCGACTCGCCGTAAAGCTTCGAAAATCTAACCGCATCAGCAACTCCGATAACAAGAGCATCCATTTCCATCTTTCTAATAATCCTTCTGATCGTAGATGGAAAAGCAATGCCTGTTGGCTCGATCAAAATATAATCTGGGCTTATCTTATCCAAAATATCCGCAAGTGTGCTCTCAAGATCTCTACGAAGTGTGCAACATATGCATCCTTCCGTTATCTCATAGGAATTCATTCCAGACTTTTTAAGAAAATCCCCGTCGACTCCAACTTCTCCGATCTCGTTAACGACTATAACCACCTTCTTTCTTAGATTTTCAGCAAAATAT
>JANXDJ010000093.1 GCA_025059545.1 Archaeoglobaceae archaeon | reverse complement strand
TAAAATTGCATGTTTTTTCAAAAAGAGATGCATAAGCGAGATCTTTCTTATATCTGTCTTTAATTCTCTCTGCAACATCCAAACCGCTGACTTCAATAATTCTCAAATAATCACTATCGCTTTTAGCATTTTCCAAAGCTTTTTCCACGTATTTTTGATTTTTTGAAACTGTGTAAAGATTCAAAAAAGCCATTACCTTTGCCTCAGAATCTTGAATGCTCTCGCTAAGCTTTTCAGCTAATTCCAAATCTTTTTCAGCGATTATCTTTACTTCCTCTGCGAGTAAATTATCTTCAAGTTTTTTCTCCATGATTGTATTCTACGAGGAACAATAAAACCCTATCTCATTCCTTGAGAAGAAATTTAAATCTCGACTTCAACTTTCTCTATGCACGTGCCATGGAGATTTGTTGCTTCGTGGCACTGCAATGCTTGCGGGAATTGCTGTAAAGAGTATAGAGTTCGACTGAGAGCTTATGAATACCTAAAGCTCAGAAATACAGGATTCATTGAAGAAAAGGCAGGAAGGTTCTATATAAAGAAGATAGGTAAGCTTTGTCCTTTCCAAAAAGGAAATCTTTGCTCACTGGGAAATCTAAAGCCTTTGGCGTGCAAGTTATATCCTTTCTCAGTCCTTGAAAAAGGAGAAGAGACAGCTTTATTTGAATTCAATGGCGAAGAATTCTTCGTCTACGTTGATGATTTCTGCAAGAATTTAAAGCTTAAGAGAGATTTAAATCCATCTTTGGAGATTGTTAAGGAAATAGAGGAAGCTATCGAGCTTGCTTTGGGAAAAAGATTCGAATTGAATCTACTGACTGCTAAATCAACCCAAGGAACTCAATCGCCTCCACCACACCATCACCATCGTTTGACGGCGTGATTAGATCTGCGAGTTCCTTCAACCTTTCATCCGCATTAGCCACCGCAACCCTAAAGCCAGCAACTTTGAACATCTCTATGTCATTTTCAGAATCACCAACCGCTACAAAATTCTTTACATCAATTCCTAAATGCTTTGCTATGAACTCTAAAGCCTTTCCCTTACTGACATTGATGTCCGAGATATGGAACGCAAAACCAGAATCGAGAAGCTTAACGTCAAAATTTTTCAAGATTTCTCTTGCTTTCTCGATCTCAAAATTCCTTCGCATACAAACCTCTGACTTTCGGTATTCAAAGTCTAATAGCTCTACCTTGAAATGCTTTTTGAGTTCTTCAAGAGCCCTTAGGCATTTTTCTTTGTTTCCCAAGATTATGTCTTCGCTGTCATAGCTGAATCGCACAACTCCCCCATTTTCACAGATCACGATGTCTGAAACACCTATTACTTTTGCAACAGCTTTTGCAAAGCATGGAACGTTACCAGTAGCGAGTATTACTGGAATTTTTACTTTCCTCAAAGCTTCTACAGTTTTTAAATTCAACGCCCTTCTGCGATCAGTTATCGTGCCATCTATGTCGATTGCTATAGCTTTTGGGTTAAACATTCAGATCTCTTTGGTCTTCTTCAAATTTCCGCTTCTTTCTGCAAGCCATTTTGACACTTCATCCCAAAGTGCCATTCCCCTTCTTGACACTACGAGTCCTACATGTCCTACATCCGCTTGAAAAACTGCCTTGTCTTTGCTACCGATCACATCTAAGAATTTCAACGTGTTTTCTGGTGGAGCCAAATGATCTCTTAAGCCAACAATTGCTGCGGTTGGCATATTAATGCGCTTTGGATCCACCCTCTTTCCTTTAATGTAAAGTTTTCCTTCTGCGAGTGCATTGTTCTGGTATAGTTCCTGATTGTATCTAACATACGCACCTGGAGCAACATTAACACCGTCATGGATCCAGCGCTCCATTCTGAAGAAGTCTTCCACGAATTCCTCGTCTTCAGCATTCATGAATAGATTGATATATTTGCCGAAGTAGTTGCCCCAGGGCTCAAGAATCTTGAATCTCTCAGCAAGGAACCAAGCAGGCACATAGCCAAATGGGGCAACGATCTCTTCAGGATTAAAGAACCTCTTGTCAGAAAGTGTCAAAAGACCGCCAATTTTCTTATCGAAGTAGAGAGTTGAAGCCAGAAATAGGATGTTCTTAACATTCTCTGGATAAAGAGCGGTATACATTGCACTCATTCCCCCGCCCATGCAATAGCCGAGAATGGAGATCTTGCTTGAGTTTGCATCTCTCTTAACGTCTTCAACAAAATCCGCAAGGAAAATATCGATATAGCTGTCCAAAGAGAACTGATCCGCAATCGTTGCATCGCCCCATTTGATCATGTAAACGTTAAAACCCGCTTCGAGCAACTTTCGGACAACGCTTCTCTGCGGAGTTAGATCGAGGATGTATGGCTTGTTTATCAGTGCATAAACGATGAGCAATGGGATCTCGAACTGCTTTTCTGTCCTTGGCTCATATCGATAAAGCTTAACTCCATCATCTGAGGAAATTTCAACTCTTGGCGTTGCACCAACCTTAACGTCTGGGATAAGATAGGGTTTGTCCTCGGTTATTGGTAGAAAGTTGGGATTCTTTATAAACCACTCAGCAAGCTTTAATGTCCTTCTATAATTTCTCAAAACTTCATTGATCATCAGAATCACCCTTCTTTGTCTTCTCAATCTTTTCAACCCTCTCCCTCAGAGCTCTGATCTCTTCCAAGATCTTCCTCGACTCCTTCTTTATATCTCCCTTCAGATCTACATATGCTTCGGAGAGAGCAATAACGTCCCTTCTTGACACCATCCCCAAGGAATGCAAAATTGCACTGGTAAAATTCTGTAAGTTGAGCAAACTCCGCATATAAACACTGTTGATCGCATTCACCCATGCAGAAACAACCGCATTGTCCATATATTCCGCATAGATCTCTTCAATTCGAACCATCGCATTGCTTATCGCTTTTGCAATTTCTTCGCTATTCCTTTTTGCAAAAGCATTGGTGAGATCGATTAAGAATCCCCAGTAAGCTTTGTTTAGCTCGAAAAGAAGTTTTGAGCTATTT
>JANXDJ010000092.1 GCA_025059545.1 Archaeoglobaceae archaeon | reverse complement strand
ACATCTATGAAGCTTTCTTACGGTTTCACAAAGCTTCTGCCCACGCTTGGGGTTTTGATCTTCTATGGAATCAGCTTCACATTTCTAGGGCTTGCGTTGAAGAAGATCGATCTCAGCATAGCCTATGCTATATGGTCCGGTGTTGGGACTGCACTCATAGCATTTATTGGCTTAATAGTTTTAAAAGAGCCAATTAGTGTTCTGAAGCTAATCTCTCTACTACTCGTGATCATTGGAGTAATCGGCTTAAGATTGAGTGGGGTGGATTGATCTCACTTAAAAATTTAAAATAATAAAATTAGCAACACTAAACATCAAAATACTTCATGTATTCCCAAGGCGTGATATAAAGGCAGAACTGATTCCACTCTTCGATCTTGAGCTCCATGAAGGCATCGAATATATGGCTCCCAAGAACTCTTTGCAATACTTCATCGCTTGAAAGGTGATCCAACGCATCCCTGAGCGTTGTTGGAAGTTCTCCAATCCCCATTTCTCTTTTTTCCTTAGCAGAGAGATCGTAAACGTCTACCATCACAGGATCTCCAGGCTCGATCTTCTTCTTTATTCCATCTAATCCCGCTGCAAGCTGTGCAGAAATTGCCAAGTAGGGATTACAGCTTGGATCTACACCACGATATTCAATGCGAATCGCTGAAGGCTTCCTTAGATACATTGGAACTCTAATTAAAGCTGATCTATTCCTTGGGCTCCAGCAAATATTTATAGGCGCTTCAAATCCTGGGACAAGGCGCTTGTAGCTGTTGACAGTAGGACAGCAAAGTGCGGTCAAAGCCTTTGCATGCTCAAGCAAACCGCCGATGTAGTAGCGAGCCTTTTGACTTAGCATGAACTCGTCATTCGGATCTGCAAAAAGTGCCTCACCCTTAAATGGTTCCCCTCTCCATAGGCTTTGGTGTGTGTGCATTCCACTTGCATTGTCCAAGTAAATCGGCTTCGGCATGAAAGTTGCGATCAAGCCATGCTTCTTCGCAATGTTCTTCGCAGCGAACTTGTAGAGGTAAAAAGCATCTCCGACTGCGGTGAGCTTCTTAGGTCTGAAATCAAGCTCAATTTGCCCCGGAGTTGCAACTTCGTGATGATGGTATTCAACTGTTACTCCGAGATACTCAAGATTGTAAACAAGCTCATTTCGATAATCAACAGTCGTATCTTCAGGTGGAGCTCTAAAATAGCCTTCCTTTGGTCGGACAATGTAGCTTCCATTTAATTCTGGACTTAGAGGAAGAACTCTCGGAGCTCCCCAGCTGTCACCAGCACCGCCATTAGGAGAAGCCCATAGATCCCAAACGAGATTTCTGAAATCTACTCCACTGAACACGAAGAACTCGATCTCTGGGCCGAAAATTGCAGTCATTCCCATGCTTTCAAGTTCCTTTTCCATCTTCTTTGCAACGTAGCCACGGGGATCGCAATCTGCGATCTGTGAAGCCCATGCTTCGAAAACATCTCCAAACATTATTGCAGTCTTGTGAATTGGATCGTTAAGCCAAGGTATTACTCTAAGAGTTGCTGGGTCTGGCATCCAGATCATATCGCTTTGCTCTATACTCTTAAAGCCACGAATTGAAGAACCATCAAAGCCTATGCCTTCAAAACCGTTTCCCTCAACAAACTCCTTTGCAGGAATTGAGAAGGTCATTAAGTAGCCTCTAACGTCACTGAAAGCACAAAGAACTTGCCTCACTTCATTCTCCTTAAGCAAATTTTTTGCATTCTCTTTCACATCCATTTAATCACCTCTCAGTTTTCGAGCCTTAGAGTATATATTTTTTTCGTAAATCTCGTTATAAGTTGAATAAAAAACAATTTTTGACGGGTAAATTTAAAAAATTTTCAAAAATAAGAAAAAGTTACACGAGTTCCGACTCTTGGAAAGGTCTCACTCTTAGCTTCATGAATTCTTCCTTAATCTCCACTCTATAGCCTATAAATGGCAGAACTACTTCCAAAAAGCTCTTTACAAAAGTCTTTAATAATTCGCTGTTAAGCACAAGAGTATATTCTCCGTTCTTTGTGTTCAGTCTGAACAGATTACATGCTTCAAGTCTCCTCAAAACATAATCAAGATCCTTTCCCGCAAACTCATCTGCATGAGCTCTTGCAATGTCCTTGTGAATTTCCCAGAATTGTTCTTTCTCTGGATGTGAACCGAGGAATTTCATGAGAGCGATGAAGTGGTCTATGTCGAGCACAACATGTTCTCCATTCGAAAGCATCTCAATGTATCTCATGATGATCTCTTTCTCCAGATTTCTTATTTCCCTAAATTCGTAGTAAAATCGCAAAACCTCTCTTATCAGCTCACTCTGAGATTCAAATTCTCCCCTAATTTCGTTCATAATTTTAAGGCTCTTTTCATCCAGCGCAACCGTTACTCTTACAGGGTTCTTCACAAAAATTATGAAAGGTGCAGATTTAAAAATCTTTCGGAAAGCAACCATTTTTCTAAAATATGTTCAAAATTTTTTCAAAATTCTGAGCTTAAGAAAAATTATGAAAACTTATTAAAAAGATTTTTAAAACGACCTATAAAGCAGTTTCATGGACGGAGGAGATATTGCTTGGTTAATTACCGCAACTGCGCTGGTGATGTTGATGACTCCAGCGCTTGGACTGTTCTATGGAGGTATGGTTAGATCAAAGAATGTTATATCAACGATTTCACTTTGCTTCTTAGCCTATGCACTCGTTAGCGTTCAGTGGGTGCTCATTGGCTACACTCTTGCTTTTGGTGAAGATCAGGCGGGTTTGATTGGTGGACTCGAGGCTATAGGGCTTCAAGGGCTTGAGCTTAGCGAACTCGGATTTGTGGCTTTTCAAATGGTCTTCGCTGGGTTAACTGTTGCTATAATCGTCTCTTCAATGGTAGAAAGAGTGAAGCTCTCTTCATTCCTACTCTTCGCTCTGCTCTGGACTACTCTTGTCTACGATCCGCTTGCTCACTGGGTTTGGGGAAATGGTTGGATTGCAAAGCTCGGAGCTTTGGATTTTGCTGGTGGAACTGTGGTGCACATAAGCTCTGGATTTTCAGCTTTAGCCTTGGCAATGGTTATAGGTAGAAG
>JANXDJ010000091.1 GCA_025059545.1 Archaeoglobaceae archaeon | reverse complement strand
TTATGCTGAAAGAGTCTTTTTTATTTGGATCGTATTCTCCAAAAGCCTTCGCTGGTGGAATTTTCACAGTTCCTTTATATCCAACCTCTTTGCCCACTAAGTCTTCATCGAGTCCTTTAAGCACATGCCCTTCGCCTACAACTGCGTAGATGTCCCCATATCTTGTATTCTCACTGAATATTCCACTCTCCTTAGCCACTTCTGCACTTGTAGTGTCTATAACCTCTCCACTTTCCATCTTAGCGGTATAGCTGAGCCTAAGGAAATCACCATTTGAGATCATGCAATCACCTTTCCTAAACGGTCTTGGGAGGGTATATATTACTTCTCTTATCTCTCTTTTTCACAGATTTGCGATAATTAGCTTTAAAATAATTAATCTAACACTAAAACTTCTTTTTTGTGCTGTTTATCTTTTAATAGCTTTATTCAAAAATTCAATGAAGATCTCTGGATTTGAGGGGGATATGAGCAAACTTGCCCCCTTCTTTTTTCTAATTTCTACAATGTTTTTAATAGAAGTGTTAAATCTTGCTCCTTTATATATAAAAGCTTTTTTCGTTTCCAATTTTCTGGCTTCTGCAATATCCTTAATATGGATGTTGTAGGAAAAAATTCCAAAAACAATTCTGAGCTTGTCATCATGTATTTCGTATTTTCTTGGCAAAATAGCCCAGTAAACAGCTATAATTAAAACTATGGATGCTAAAAGGATCTCTTTTGCTAAAATAGCTTCTTCTTCGCTCTCAGTGGGTAGCAGATTGCTTTCAGTCAGAAATATTAACAGTAGCATCAGGGATGGGGCAAAAGAAAGCACTATTTTACTCCAAATATCATACTTTGGTCTATCTTCGTATAGGATCATATTTCTTCATCGCATACTTTGTTACTTTCCCAAGAACTTGTATAGCGTTAATTGCGTTTGAATAAACAGGGAATCCTTTCTCTTCAAGTTTGTTTTTTTGCTCAAATACGAGATCTCTGTCACCTTCTAATACGAAGTAAACTGGTTTTCCGAAAGATCTAAGCTTTTCAAAATTTGGTTCATATTCACCCCAACCAACATCGAGCGCTACAACAAGCGAATCTACATTTTCATCACTAAGAATTGCCTCCATTGCAGTATTATAAGTCTTTTCAACCCAGAAATACTCTACCATTGGCCATATATCTACAGGATTGTTAACGTTGTGCCACTCAGGCGTTACTGTTAGAATTCTCTCTATGGTTTCTTTTTGGAATTGTGCAAGTTTTAGACCAGAGAAGAACAGTGCATCAGCGGACTGAACGCATCCTGAACCTGTGTAGTGGATTACCCCAACTCTGTCTCCTTTTGGCAATGGTTGAAGAGCTAATGCCTTTGAAACGTCTAAAAGCTCATCAAAGCTGTAAACTCTTATAAGATTTGCCTGTCTACAAACCGCATCAAATAGATTATCATCTCCACAGATCGATGCGGTATGACTCATCGCAGCTTTTTGTCCATACTCCGTTCTACCAGTCTTGAAAACGACTATAGGTTTCTTGGCATTTTTTGCAATGTTGTAGAATGCTCTCCCATTTCTTATGCCTTCCATGTATATGCCCACAACTTTAGTTCTCTCATCCCTATTCAGATACTCTAAAGCTTCATGATCTTGAACGTCGATCTTGTTCCCCATTCCAATGATCTTGCCGAAACCTATTTTCGGATGATTTGAAAATATAGAAACCATTAATACGCCCAAAAATAGTCCAGTTTGGGCTATTAGACTTATATTTCCTTTATTTACTCCTAAAAGTGGGGCAAAACTGGTAATGAAACCTGTTTCAGTATTGAGTCCGCCAGTTGTGTTTGGACCCAAAATCATGATATTGTTCTCTTTAGCAATTCGAATGACTTCTTTTTCAATTTTTGCACCTTCTTCTCCTTCTTCGCTGAATCCAGAGCTAAGAATTACCACTCCTTTGATCCCCTTCTCAGCACAATCTTTCATCACTTGGGGCACAATCTTTGCAGGCACCGCAATTATTGCAACGTCAACGGAATCGGGAATTTCTTTCACAGAAGGATAACACTTCAGTTCATAGATCTCGCAAGTGTTCGGATTCACTGGATAAATTTTTCCATTGAAGCCATGATGTTTCAAATTCCAAACTATATTGTTCCCAGGCTTTCCAGGAGTTCTTGAAGCACCAATCACTGCAACGCTCCTCGGATTGAAGAAGAAGCTTATGTCTCTGCTTTCGTAATCGAAACTCTTTCTCTTGCCTTTAACAATTCTCGCATCCGCAACAAAGCAACCATTCTCGTTTGCAAAGACTGGATTAAGATCCATCTCCACAATGCTCTCATTTTCAACCATTTCGCCAACTTTTAAGAGCAGATCAACTATCGCTTTTACATCAGCTTTAAACCCACGATAGCCTTCCAAGATCTTGTAGCCCTTGATCTCTCTGATCATCTCATATGCATCTTCTCTGCTCAATGGGATCAACCTGAAAGAGACATCCTTTAGCACTTCAACAAATACTCCGCCAAGACCGAACATCAAAAAGCTTCCAAAATGCTCGTTCTCCGCTGAGCCAATTATTAGCTCGATTCCAGAAAGCATTGGTTGGACATTGACTCCTTTCGCTCCCTCAATTGCTGAAAGCCTTCTAAAAGCATTCCTAACTTCTTCTTCTGTCTTTATGTTCAGAATCACTCCTCCAACATCGCTCTTGTGCAAAATTCCAGCAACTTTCATCACAACTGGAAATCCTATTGCTTTTGCAGTCTTAACCGCTTCTTCTTCGCTTTCGCAGATTGTTCCTTTTGCTGTGCGAATTCCGTAGCTCTCAAGCAGTTCTTTGGCTTCTTGCTCTAAGAGAAGCATAGGTAAAGTTGTCGAAGGATATTTTATGTTTTTGAAATTGATCTAATACTCAAAATAGTTCCATCTGTGAGAATGGCATCCCAATTACTATAATCGAATTTTCTGAACATGAAACCAGCCGGTTTTTCTAAGTTCACCGCTGTCGAGGAGCAGAGTTCGTTGAAAGCGGGTAGAACAAAAACTCTTTTCTTCACTCCTTGCAACTCTATTTCTCCTGAAAGGAAAGCTCTCTCTTTATAACCCCCAACTTCTGCGGGAATGAAAACAGAAGGATGAGCGTGGGCAAATATGAGTGAGTCTGAATTCATCACAGTTTCTTCTGGAATCGAATGTCCATGGAATATGCCATATTTGCCAATCTTAAGACCTTTGT
>JANXDJ010000090.1:1340-3251 GCA_025059545.1 Archaeoglobaceae archaeon | reverse complement strand
GCATCAACTTCAAGCTCTATTGCATCTTCGAGGAATTTGTCGATCAGAATTGGCTTCTCTGGACTCACTTCCAAAGCTTCATTGATGTATCTCTCCAGCTCTTTCTCTTCGTAAACGATCTCCATCGCTCTTCCACCGAGCACATAGCTTGGACGAACGAGCACAGGATATCCAATTTTCTTCGCCACTTCCTTCGCTTGTTCAACGCTAAAAGCAATGCCATTTGGTGGTCTTGGAATGCCAAGCTCTTTCATCAGAATTTCAAATCTGTTTCTGTCTTCTGCTATGTCGATTGAGTCAACAGAGGTGCCAAGGATCTTTGCACCACTTTTCTCAAGTTCCTCCGCTATGTTTAAAGGCGTTTGTCCACCAAATTGAACCATCACCCCTACAGGTTTTTCAAGTTCGTAGATGTTCATAACATCTTCATGCGTTATTGGCTCAAAGTATAGTCTATCGGAAGTGTCGTAATCTGTCGAGACTGTTTCAGGATTGCAGTTGACCATTATTGTCTCATAACCATCCTCCTTAAGGCTTTTAACCGCATGAACACAGCAGTAATCAAACTCTATACCTTGACCAATTCTATTCGGACCACTTCCAAGAATCATGACTTTCTTTCTATTCGTTGGAATTGCATCATTTTCCTCTTCATAGGTTGAATAGTAATAAGGCGTTTTGGCCTCAAATTCCGCTGCACATGTATCGACCATCTTAAAAGCGGGTTTAATTCCGAGATTTTTTCTAACATTCCTCACATCTCTTTCATTACATTTGAAAATGAATGCAAGCTGTTTGTCGCTAAAACCAAGCTTTTTAGCCTCAAGTAGAATCTCTCTTGGAACTTCATCAATCTTCTTATTCTTTGCAATTTTTTTCAGCTTTTCTTCAAATTCAACGATATTCTTTATTTTTTCAAGGAACCAACGATCGATTTTTGTCAGCTCGTAAACTTCGTCAACGCTAAAACCATTCTGGAATGCATAGCGAATGTAGAAAATCCTGTCATGACTTGGAAACTTCAACTTTCTAATTATTTCCTCCTTCGTAGGATTTTTATCCTTTCCATCACACCCAAGCCCATAACGCCCGATTTCAAGGCTCCTTAAAGCTTTTTGCAAAGCCTCCTCGAAAGTTCTACCAATCGCCATTACTTCACCAACGCTTTTCATTTGAGTTCCAAGAATTGCGTTTGCGGTTGGGAATTTATCAAAGGCAAATCTTGGAATCTTAACCACCACGTAATCTATCGTTGGCTCAAAGCTCGCTGGTGTCTCCTTTGTTATATCATTCGGAATCTCGTCAAGAGTGTAGCCGACTGCAAGCTTTGCAGCAATTTTAGCAATTGGAAATCCAGTTGCCTTCGAAGCTAAAGCTGAAGATCTGCTCACTCTTGGATTCATCTCTATTGCAACTATTTTTCCGTTTTCAGGGTTGACCGCAAATTGTATATTGCTACCCCCAGTCTCAACTCCAATCTCACGCATTATCTTTATTGCAGCGTCTCTCAATTGCTGATACTCCCAATCTGTGAGCGTTTGAGCTGGTGCTACAGTTATGCTATCTCCAGTGTGGATTCCCATTGGGTCAAAGTTCTCTATTGGACAAATTATCACCACGTTATCCGCCTTATCTCGCATGACTTCAAGCTCAAATTCCTTCCATCCAATAACGCTTTCTTCAACGAGCACTTGTCTTATCATCGATAACTTAAGACCTCTTGAGACTATCTCTTTCAATTCTTCTCGGTTATAAGCTATTCCTCCACCTGTTCCTCCTAAGGTAAATGCAGGGCGAACGACGAGTGGAAAGCCGATTTCGTCAGCAAAAGCAAGAGCTGAAGCAACATCGTTCACTGAAACACTCCTTGGCACTTCAAGCCCTATTTTTAACATGCACTGCTTGAAAAGT
>JANXDJ010000090.1:0-1331 GCA_025059545.1 Archaeoglobaceae archaeon | reverse complement strand
AGAGCTGAAGCAACATCGTTCACTGAAACACTCCTTGGCACTTCAAGCCCTATTTTTAACATGCACTGCTTGAAAAGTTCTCTGTCTTCCGCTTTCTTGATCGCATCAACCTTTGCACCGATTAACTCGACCTCATATTTCTCAAGAACTCCCATTTCGTAAAGCTGAACCGCTAAGTTTAAACCAGTTTGTCCTCCAAGTGTTGGAAGCAATGCATCGGGAGTCTCTTTTTCTATGATCTTTGCAACGATCTCCGCATCAAGTGGTTCGATGTAAATCGAGTCCGCCATCTCTGGATCTGTCATGATCGTTGCTGGGTTAGAGTTTACGAGCACAACTTTATATCCCTCTTCACGCAGAGCTTTGCATGCTTGGCTTCCAGAGTAATCAAACTCCGCTGCTTGTCCAATGACTATTGGTCCACTTCCTATGACCATTATTTTGCTAAGATCCTCTCTTTTAGGCATTTTAACCCCTCAGAAGATCGACAAAGCGATCGAAGAAGAAATAGGTATCATGAGGTCCTGGACCAGCTTCTGGGTGATATTGAACGGTTATTATTGGAAGCTCTTTGTGTTTCAACCCTTCTATAGTTTTATCGTTCAGATTTATCTGCGTAACCTCAAAGCCCTTTGGCAAAGTTTTCTCATCAACTGAAAAGTTGTGATTCTGGCTTGAAATAAAAACTCTGCCAGTTTCAAGATCCTTTGTTGGCTGATTGCTTCCATGGTGTCCAAACTTTAGCTTGAAAGTCTTTGCTTTAAAAGCAAGCCCCATCAACTGGTGTCCAAGGCATATTCCCGCCATTGGGAATTTACCAACAAGCTTTCTTATCGTCTCTATTGTCTCCTTAACCCTTGCTGGATCGCCAGGACCATTGGAGATGAAGACTCCATCGGGATTCATTTCGATGATCTTCTCCGCGGGAAAGTTGTAAGGAACGAGCGTTAAATTTATTCCCCTCTTTAAAAGCTGTCTAACTATGCTCATCTTAACGCCACAGTCGATGAGCACGACTTCATATTTCCCCTTCACATCTATTCTCTTCGGCTCTTTAACGCAAACCTTGTCAACTAAGTCGAGATCGCTTATGAAAGGCTGATCTCGTGCAATCTTTATCAATTTCTCTTTTTCAACATCCACACCTATAGCAGCCTTCATTGAGCCATAAATTCTGATTTTTTTCGTTAGCATTCTTGTGTCAACGCCTTCAATGCCAACAACGTCAAACTGCTTTAACAGCTCATCAACGCTCATTTCACTTCTCCAATTGCTTGGCTTTTTGCAAAGCTCTCGCACAACAAAGCCCTCTACTTTTACCCCATCGCTTT
>JANXDJ010000008.1 GCA_025059545.1 Archaeoglobaceae archaeon | reverse complement strand
ATGTTTTGCATAGAAAGCCACTTCATAGCTTCGCCAATTCCCTTCTCATTTGCAATTTCCGACGCTTTGCATTTCCATTCCTCTGCGGGATGAATATAAACAACCTTTGGCTTCTTAACGAATTTCATGACTTCCTTGATGTCCTCGAGGAGCTGTGCAATGTAAAGCTCCGCTTTCTCAGCATGCTCATCGATCTTCGATGGATCGTATTTGGGATAGCTTTCAAGACTCACGAATGAGGATTGTTTAAGATGCCATAACTCTTCGCAGATGTGCGGAGCAAAAGGAGCAAGAAGTTTTATCCAGTCGTCCAAGATCAAAGAAAGATTTTTTCCACCTCTGCGCAAATACCATCTAACATCGTTCATAATTTCGAAGAATGCATAATTCACCGCCTTTCTTGTCTGAAGCTTGTCCATTGCTTCTTTTACTTCTTTTAAAGCTCTGTTAAATCTACTTATCAGCCATCTGTCAAGCATCGTGATTTTTTCTGGCTTTTTCGAATAGTTCTCCTTTACGAGATTATAAAATCGCTCTAAATTTGAAGCAAGCCCCTCGATCTCTCTACTCTTCCAATCCGCGTCGCTGTCATACTCTGCAGAATGCAAAATATAAAGCCTTGTAACGTCCGCTCCGTAGATCTCAAGAGCTTTCTTCATCGTCAGCAATGGTCCTTTGCTTTTGCTCATCTTTTGCCCTTCAAGGCTAACGTAGCCATTAACCGCAATTGCTTTCGGCAAATGCTTCTCGCCAAAAAGAGCGACATGGTGGAATAGATAGAAAAGCAGATGGTTTGCAACTAAGTCTTTTCCGCTACTTCTCAGATCTACGGGATACCAGTATTGAAATTCTCTGCGAACTTTTTCAATTAGCTCTTCACCAAGTCCTGAGCTTTTTGCAAGCTCTATATCGCCTTTATCGAGAATAACATAGTCTAAAAACTCTTTTGTAATATTTTCCTCCTTGATTTCACCAGAATTTATGAATTTTGCGAGGATATAATAGCACATGTAGATCGTTGAATCCGACAAGCTCTCAATTAGCCATTCTTTATCCCACGGAATTCTTGTGCCAAGACCTTTTCTGCGTGCACAAGCTTTATCTTTCAACCATTCTATTTTATTTCTGAATTCTTCCTTGTAATATTCGGGAATTATCGTCATTTTTTCAAGATGCTCAAGCACTTTTGCCTTCCATTTCTCATCGGAATATCTAAGAAACCACTGGTCTTCTACAAGCTTAACAACACATTTAGTGCCACATCTGCAAACAACCGGTTTTTCACTGAACTCATAAAAAATATCTGCAAGCTTCAGATCTTTAAGCTCTTTCTCAACTTTTTCCTTCGCTTCGGAAACTTTCATTCCAGCAAATTTACCAGTATTTTCCAGCATCACACCCGTGTGGAATTCTTTTTTGTAAAGGATCTTTGTCGCCTTATCCAACTCTGGATCGTTCTGATCCTTTACTTTCAGTTCCTCAACGACTTCTTTTGCTGGAACATCCTTATTTCCAGAAGATATTATCACAATTGGCTCAATTTTCACACCAAGATCTTTTAAAGCCACGTAATCATATGGAGCATGAGCGGGGACGCTCATAACGACTCCAGTAGCACTGTCCAAGTCAACAAAGTCCGCTGGGAGAATTGGAACAAGTCTATCCACGAGTGGAACCATTACATTCTTATCTATAAACTCTTTTGCGTCAGCCTCTCCTATAAACTCCAGATCACGATCCATAAACTTCAATTTCTCAAAAGCTTCCTTGCTAATAACCCATTTTTCTCCATCAACTTTTGCAATCAAATATTTCGTTGGTTTAAGCCAAATGTTAGTAACTCCAAATACGGTTTCGGGGCGAAGCGTTGCGCATGGGAATATTAGATCTGAGTTTTCAAGTCTGAATTTTATAACTGTGAACTCAACAATACTCGCCTCTTCTCCCATTAATATGTCGTGATCCTCTACTGGATTCTGATCGTTTGGACAATATCGAACCGGATGACTCCCTCTCTCAATGAATCCAAGTTCTTTTAGTCTCCAAAATTGCCATTCAATAAACTTCTGGTAGGGAGCATCCATCGTTGTAAAGCTTCTCCGCCAATCTATTGAATACCCTATTCTTTTCAGCGCATTAAGAGCTTCTTTTGCGAAGTATTCAACGATTCTCTCAGGTGTTGTCAGCTTTAGAAGTTCTTCTCTTGGAACGTCATGGAACTTTGTGTAAACTTCTAAGGTTCTCTGATCCCGCTTTGCTATAAGCTCCGCCAATCCGATGATCGGAGTTCCGGTAACGTGAAATCCGAGAGGGAAAAGCACATTATAACCCTTCATCCTCATGTATCTCGCATAGGCATCTCCAATCGTGAAAGTTCTCGTGTGTCCTGCGTGTAAATTCCCATTTAAGTAAGGATAAGGAACCGTTAGGAAGAATTTTTCCTTCTCATTTGGCTCTGCCTCGAAAATCCTTTCATTTTCCCAAACTTTCTGCCACTTTTCTTCGATCTCTTTAAACATAGCTTAAAAAATTTCAAAGGAGTTAAAAACTTATCTCAGAATGCTCCCGCTAAGAAACCTATGAGCCCAAAGAGCATCGCTAATAGTGTTTCCTTTCTGAATTTTGGAATTTTTTCTGGATTCTTAGGTAGTCTTAAAGCAACTGAGATTAACATCAAATCAGTGATTGCAACTGGAAATGCGTATTTCGGATCATAATACTCAGAGATGAGAATAGGAGGTAAAAAGCTTAGACTTACAGCAAAAATAAAGAAGAAAGAAGACAACTTTACTGCCTTTTCAATTCCATGAACTCTCGCTACACTTTTCACATTTCTTAAGGCATCTCCTTCAACGTCTTCAATCCCTTTCATGATCTCTCTTCCGAGTCCAGATAGAAAGGCTATTAGTGAGAGCAATAAAACAGAATAGCTGAAATCAGATATTATTCCACCAAAAATAAACGGAGCGGACATCGTAAAGGCAACATAAGCATTTCCAAGTAATCCGAGTTCTTTTAACTTAGCATTGTAGGCGAAGGCTAAAAGAGTGACGAGAAGCACAAAAAATAGAGCTTCTATCGAGATAAGTAAAGCTGAAATTAGTCCAAGAGGGAAAAACAATAATGTTAAAGCTAAAGCGGTTTTTTTGCTTAGATCTCCACGAACAAGAGGTCTATCAAGCCTTTTATTGGCAACATCCACATCGTAGTCGAGATAGTCGTTCATTGCAAATGCTGAAGCTTCAAGAAAAACTGCTGTAACAAAACCGAGAATTAAAAGTTCTAAATTAGCTCCTCCTCCTAAAAATATTCCGATAAGCACACCTAAACCATACATTATTCCGTGTTCAAGTCTTAAAAGCTCCCAGTATGCTTTAAGGGATCGTTTCAAGGAACGCATTTATTCCCTTCTCATAGATTACATTTCCCACAATTATAGTATCCGCATACTTGCTCATTTCAAGTGCTTTTACTCTCGAATCAATTCCACCGCCATAAAAGAGTCTTGAAGTTCTCAAGACACTCTTTACCTCTTTTACAACACCAGGATCTCCATAAGTTCCGCTGTATTCGATATAGATCACGGGCAATTTCATCATTCTCTCCCCTACAAAGGCGTAGCTTGCGGATCTCCTTGGATTGATATCGCATTTAGAGTTCGTAACCCTTGCAACTGCAGAATTAGGATTTAAAACTATGTATCCCTCAAAGATAGCATTTTCAAAGCTCTTTGAAAAATCTTCAAGATTTTCGTAATTTCTATCAACCCATTCCGCATGCTTTCCAGTGATCCATTCACCGCTTTCAGCGTTCAACACAACTGGGATGAAAAGATAATCCGCCTCGTATAAAACATTGTCTGGCGAAGAAGGTTCAAGAACCGTAGGAATAGAGTAATCTTTAACCGCTTTGAAAAGCTCTTTAGCTTTTTCATAAGTCACATTCTGTGTTCCAGAGACCATAACAGCATCTGTTCCGCTCTTGGCAACTGCTTCGATTAATTCTTTGGTGTTCTTTCTGTCTGGATCAAGCTTAGTGATGTGCTTCCATTTTTTCCATTTCATCGAACCACCGCCTTGTGAGAGATTATAAACTTTTTTAAAATCTCAATCTTGGATCCTTCTTTGCAGCATCTCTAACGCAGTAAAATTCCTTGCCAATCTTTCTCAAGTATGGACATTTTTTTCCGGTGTATCCAATAATACAAAGTTCACAATCTTCTTTATAGACCCTCTTACCACCAAGTTTCTCAACGATGATCCTTAAGTCCATCAATCAATAATCTTCACTCATTTTAAAATATTTGCGAGAAAATTTTCAATTGTCTCGAGAGTTGGGAATGCTCTCGCACCGACTCTCTCAACATTGTAGGCTCCACAGAAGTTTCCAAGCTTTAAACATATTTCTAGTGGGAAATCATTTATGAAACCATACAGGAAACCAGCAGAAAAGGCATCACCTGCTCCAGTTGTATCTATTGCCTTTGTTTCGAAAGCTTTTTCGAAATATTTAGTTGATTTTGAGTAACATATGCTCCCCTCATGCCCTAAGGTTACTACAAGATAATCTACATAGTCCAGAAAATCTCTTGGGGATGCCCCAAGCATCTCAAACTCTCCTTTCGACATAATGAGCATATCTGAGAACTCCAATAACTCACTAAGTTTTTTAAAACCTATGCTTGCATAAAGATATCCGGGATTAAGAACTACAAATCCCCTAAAGTTTCCCATGACTTCCTTCTGAACTTCAAAGCTCGTATTGCTTGGAAATGGATCTACGTAGAGATAATCACCACCTTTTACTTCTACAAAAGGCTTTTCTGCGGCATTTGGTTGAACAAAGAACGTCCTCTCACCCGTTTTATCGACAAAAACAATAACCTTGCCAGTTTGTTCATCCGTTACCCTTGCAAAAATCTTTGCTCTCGTAGCTGCTATGAAAAAATCCGCATCTGCATCATTTCCTATCGTTGTGAAAAGAGTTGTCTCCAATCCAAGAGTTGCAAGATTGTGCACAACATTAGCTCCAGCACCCCCAGGAGATTTTGTAAAAGATATGATCTTTGCATGCCCTCCCGAGGCTGGAAAGGATTCTATGAAGTATACGTAGTCAACGAGAGCAGGAGCGTGCGCAGAGATCATACTCATTTTAGCATCTTCCGGAATATATCTTCTTCTGTTTCTTATTTTTTAAGTCTATCATAATTGACACCGAAAAATTTAAATAATATAATGTCGGACAATATACACCTAAAAGGGGTCATGAGGCGGACAGATGGTGGACAAAAGATGCCGTCTGTGCGCCGATTGAAGACAAAATTTCCGGTGGAAAAATGCCCGCAACAAGAAAGATCAGCATAAGGCTAACAGAAGCCCAATACAACAAACTTGAAGTCTTAGTAGAAATTGGGGAATTTACTTCCGTTAGTGAAGCAATTCGGGCAGCAATAAAGAAGTTCATAGAAGAGAATAGCGAGAAGATCGAGAAAGCTTCCAATTTGCGGGAATTTAGTTAAAAAATTTGGTTGGGGGTGTGTGAAATGAAAAGTATAGTTAGTAAAGCCCAGCAGTATTTGGAGCAGGATAGAATTAGGAGGGAGGAAAAGGTTAAGGAAGTGAAGGACTTCTTTGAGAAGCCAAAGATCTTTATAGTTGGCTGCGGAGGGTGTGGGAACAATACAATAAACAGACTTTCGCACATGGAGCTTGATGCCACTACGATTGCAATAAATACAGACAAGCAGCACTTGTTGATGACGAAAGCAGACAAGAGAATCCTAATTGGTAGAAGCCTTACGAGAGGGCTTGGAGCAGGAGGATATCCTGAAGTTGGGAGAAAGGCTGCTGAGCTTGCAAGAGGTGTGCTTGAGGAAATTCTTGCAGATGCAGATATGGTGTTCGTTTGCGCTGGAATGGGTGGTGGAACTGGCACAGGTTCAGCACCAGTAGTTGCGGAAATTGCAAAGAGGCAGGGTGCTATCGTTGTTGGCTTTGCTCAAACACCTTTCAAGGTTGAGAGAGCAAGAATTGGAAAGGCTATTCAAGGTTTGAGAGAGCTGAAAGAGAACTGCGATACAGTGGTTGTGCTCGATAACAATAAACTTGTTGAATACTATCCAAATCTACCGATCGATGCTGCATTCAGCGTTATGGATCAGCTAATTGCTGAAACGATCAAAGGCTTAACGGACACGATCACCAGACCTTCGCTCGTTAATATCGACTTTGCGGATCTTAAGGCAATAATGGGTCATGGTGGAGTTGCGGTAATGCTTGTTGGTGAAGCGAAGGCTCAAGATAAAGCTTCTACAGTAGTTAAAGACTGCTTATCCCACCCACTGCTCGATGTGGACTATCGCGGAGCAACAGGAGCACTTGTGCATATCTCTGGAGGCAATGATCTCACACTGAAAGAGGCTGAGGAGATCATAAGAAACCTCACATTCGAGCTCGATGACTCTGCGAATGTTATTTGGGGAGCAAGGATTTCAAAAGACTTTGAAGGCTTTGTTAGAGTTGTTGCAATAATGACTGGAATAAAGGATAAGCTTCTCGTTGGCAGTGAAGAATACGAACATCTTGTCGAAGGCCCTCGCGAACAAAAGTCGATATTAAAGGAGATAGGTGCAAATAAAGCTGAGAAGAAGGTTATAAAGAGGCTTGATATAGACAAACTTTAACCTCTCAACACTTTCTTTTTTAAATTTTTTAAACTCGTTCGGATCCTTTTAAACTTGTGATCATTCGAAAGGCTGATAGAAAGGATATAGACGATTTTGTCGAGATCTAATTTCCCCCATATTCCAATCTTAAAGACTATGTCTATAGAAACAGGAAATAGGCTCGAAATTATTTCAAATGGCTGGATTTGGAAAATCTTTACTTGAGAGAGCATTAGATCACGGTAAAAATAAGGGGGCTGAAAATAGCATAGCTATTGGTTGGGGAGAGAAACAATTCCGCAATTTCATTTTACGAGAGATCAGGATTTCAAAAGAGTTCAAAGCATGGAAAATGGTTGAGAATGTTTAGGGAGATATGAAAAGATCTGAGGTTATCACTACTTCTTCCGCTGGCTTTTCAGGTATTTTACCTATAATAACTTCACCATATTCTTTCCAGACTTCCTTAGCTGTCGAGATCTCATCATCGTTTCCAATTGCAACAAAAGCTGGACCATTTCCAGACAGCCCACAGCAGATGTCTTCTTTCCATAATCTCTCTGCAATCTCTAAGGGGTATCCAATCATTTCGCAGTAAAACTTGGTGTTCTCTACCATAACTTCTCGAAATTCGAGTTTCTTAAGCTTTTCCAAAGCATTTTTAAGTCTTTCACCTTGACTTTTGATCTTATCCCAATCAACTTTTCCACGTTTGAATTCTGGAATTAAGACAGCGGTTCTTTTTGTAAATGGGATCCAGCTATAAAGTTTCATCTTGTAGTTGTCTGAGAGCACAACACCGCTGAGAAGAGAGGCGGACGCGTCGTCAAATGCACCAGTATAGCTAATTCCTGCTTTTAAAGACAACTCAGCATTTAATCTAAGTATTTTGTGAGCAAAGAGATCCTCTTTCTTCATTATTGCACATAAAACCGCATTTATAAAAGCAGAACTACTTCCAAGACCACTTCTTTCTGGTATATCGCTTTTTAAAATTACTTGAGCTTTTATCCCAAAATGGGATAGTATTTTATTAAGAATTTCTGGATTTCTATTCTCTCCGTTCACAATAAAAACATTTTCAGAATCGATTTTCACTTTTGCAATGGTTTTTAGATCTATACCGAAAGCACAACCGATTCCAGTTGCGAGAGCGTTCAAAATCGTCCCTGCTGCGTATGCTTTGCCGATCATCTACTCACCAAAGGTTGAGAACAATGCAATCCTCTCCTGTATAAGCAAGGAAAGCTTTTCCAAACCAACGATTTTTAATTCTTCATCGGAGATCTGATAGTGCTCTTTTATCAGCTCAACGTCAAAATCCGGATAAAATTCAACTTCTTTAAAGTCTATCTTTGAAAATTCTTTATCGTCTAAAACAACTGCAACAACTTTTTCTATTCCAGTTAATTTCTTCGCAACGTCTATCTGCCTCGTTGCAGAGTAATAAAGCAGAATTTCCATAGCAAATGATTTAGAGATCCTTTTTCCAGAATTCCAGTTCTTAATGGTTTTCTTTATCGCAAAATCTACTGTTGATAAATCTACAACGTATTTAGAACTTATAAAGCACGCAAAGTCGCCAAAAACGGGTTTTTTTAGTTCTCCAGCTACGATCTTCATAAAACTCTCATCGTTGACTCCATTCGGATACCTTTATTCGTAACTTCATACCTCATAACTATTCTTGGAACAACCACTCCCTCCAATTTTATGAACTTAAGTCTTCTCTGGATTTCATTTTCAAGCTCTCTCAGACTTAACTCTATCACTCCGTCACAGAAGTGCTTTATAGTAGTTTCCTGTCTTTCTTCAAGCATACCCTTTGTCATTAAAAGAACTGAAATAGACTCATTCTCTTTTGAGACGTCTGAAAGAGACTCTATAAGCGAGATCACGTCTTCTTGAGAATATTTATGGAAGAAGAAGGCAAGATTGTTGATAATAATTCTATTAAACTTTTCATTTCTTATGGTAGCTTTCAATCTACCGAGAAAATCGTAACCAGTTTTTCGAATGTATCCCTTAACATCATTCTCCTGTTGCTGTTTTTTGAAGCTTAGAATTGGAAACTCCCTATATTTATCAAAGTATAAGCTCAAAAAACGCTTTAAGTCTTTTTCGTAATCATCAGTTGCGATGTATATCACATTTTCACCACTATTTGCCCCCTCAACTGCAAAATGGTAGGATAGAACATCTCCTCCTGCTCCCGGTTCTTCGAGTATGAGCAGAACTGTTCCGCTTGGGATTCCCCCTTCAAGTTGAACATCAAATGGAACTATGCCTGTTCTGTAAATTTTCATCATCCAGTTGCTCACCTTGTTATTTATATACTTTTCATCTTCTCCTCACTATTCTATAAAATCCGTATTTCGGACAGAATACCTCGCCCATCGCCTTGAATTTCGAAAGAATTTCTCTTGTTTTGCTCTCGTCTATGCCTTCTGCTTTAGCCCTACTTACTATCTCTTCTTCTGGAGCTCCATTTTCATTTAAGTCTTCAAGATCCTCTACTATCTTCTTTATTGTCAATATTCTATCTCTTTGCTTTTTAGAAGTTCCAGTATAAGCGTAATCGATATCCAGAGCACCAGTTTCAGGATCTATCGCAATTTGCACAAGACACCTCTGAAAAACACCAACTACTCTTTCTACGTCTTCAGCCGAGACTGTTTCACTCAATCTAATCCTTGCAGAAGCTTCTGCGAGTCTAACAATGCTTTCGAGCTGTCTTGCAGTTATAGGCACCGGAGAATTATCCTTCGCTTTAGAGCGCAGTGAAATGTAGAATTCTTCAATTCTCTGCTTAGCTTCTTCACTCAATATTGGATATATGTTTCTTGCATAGGCTATATACTTTCTAAAAAGGTCTGGATCTATTGCAGGTTCAATTTTTGAAATTTTAACCTTTAGTTCTTCCTTCAAACTGCTACCTTTGAATTTTTCGAGCATCTCTCCAAGCTGGTGCATGTTCAGGATATGAATTGCAAGCTGTTTATCTTTCTCCTCTCCAGGTTCGTCTGTCATTGTGAAGATCAGATCGAATCTTGAAAGCAGTGTTGGAGTCAAATCGATCTGTTCAGCGATTGGAGAATATCTGTCAAATCTCCCTAATTTAGGATTTGCTGCCGCAAGAAGCGCACATCTTGCTTTAAGAATTGCATTTATTCCTGCTTTAGCAACACTTATTGTTTGCTGTTCCAAAGCTTCGTGGAGTGCGGAACGATCTTCCTTGCGCATTTTATCTATTTCATCGACTAACGCTACCCCTTTGTCTGCTAAAACCAAAGCTCCCGCTTCAAGTGTCCATCTTCCATCGATCTCATCTCTAACTGCAGTTGCTGTCAAACCCGCAGAAGTTGTTCCTTTTCCAGTTGTGTAAACACTTCTCGGAGCAATTCTGTGGACGTATTTTAATAGCTGAGATTTTGCAACCCCCGGATCTCCAACAAGAAGAATATGAATGTCTCCTCTGATCTCTGTGCCATCAGGAAGTTTTTTAGCAACTCCTCCAAAAAGCTGGAGTGCTATTGCGAGTTTAATATCCTCGTGCCCATAAATTGAGGGTGCTATCGTCTTCACAACCTTTTCATAAATGTCATCGCTATTTGCAAGCTTTATTATCTCTTCTTTATCTTTTTCTGTGACCTCAAACTCCTCATATTCTTGCTGGAGCATTTCAATTGAATTTCCCTCAATAAAAAGATCCATATGAGTTAGCATTTTTTGCTGGATCGCTCTCGGCTTTGCTCTAACAATTCCATTGACAATAACTCTGTCTCCCGGATTAATCAAGCCAGTTAGGTCTCTTTCAAGGACCACATCTATACTCTGAGGCTGTTCTCCTCCTCGTAAGTTCTCAGGATATTCCTGTATCCTAACTCTTTGACTGTCGATTGAGATGCCCTTTTCTGGAAGAAAATGGAATTTCTTACTCCCACATCCGCACTCATAAGGACGTCTAAGAGTTGAATCTTCTTGAGGCACGTAGATTGTTTTTTTGCAGTTAATACACTTGAATGCTGCCGAGATCACTCTTGGACGAACTTCTGTGACTTTTCGAACTATCCCTTCGATCGCTATGAATTTAGAAATGTGGGAACTTCGGAGTTCTCTGATCATTATTTTCTTTGTTATTGGCAATGAATGGAAACGAGGTTTGCAACCTTCGAGTGAAACGCCATAAATGTTCGTGGAAAGGGCAAGTCCTTTTTCAGCATGAGCCAAAACTTCATCAGGATACTCTATAAGCTCCTCACCAAGTCTTCCCTCCTGAAAAACAGACAAGGTATTAATAAAATTGATATATATTGCCTTCTTGTCTTCCCCACTCTTTATACGAAATGCAAGGTTGTTGACTTCTTCTGGATAGTATTTTTCAAAAAATTCCGTCCATATTTCAGGACAGCTAATCATCAAAGAAGATCTGCAAAAAGCTTATAAAATTTTAGTTTAAGGGTTTTAGCGATGAATGTTGAAATAAAATCAATTAAAGCTACTTACGAAAATTTAGGAGAAAATGCTGTCCTTCTCTGTCCTCCACATCCTCTGATGGGTGGAAACAGATTTGATGAGAGACTTCAGAGAATTGTAAAAAGAATGTCTAAAGCGAACATTTCAAGCCTTAGATTCGATTATAGAGACTATAGAAATGGATTAGGAGAAATAGAAGACGCAAAGCTTTGTTTAGAGTTTTTAAGGAGCAGACATCGCAAAGTTGCAATCCTTGGCTACTCTTTTGGCAGTGTTGTAGCTTCTAATGTCTCAGATCTGTGTGAAATCGCAATTTATATCTCTCCTTTGCCCTCAATCGACGCAATAGACTTCAAAGACTCTAAAAATCCAAAGTTTTTCGTCATTGCAAAAAGAGATCAGTTTGTTCCCCTCTCCGAGAGTCTTGAAATTATTTCAAAAGCAAACGAACCAAAAGATTTCGTCATTCTTGACACAGACCACTTCTACTTTGGTAAATTTGAACTCCTTGCTGAAAAAGTCTGTGAGTTTATTCAAAAATATTTTTAGACAGTTTTCAAAAATCAAAAACTAAATTTTTGGACAGAAATCTGCAGTTTTAGGATAATATAGCTCAGAGACTTTTAAATCATGAACAGAAGCGGTTTTTGGGTTTCTATGCTTAATTTTCGATAGATCTCTGAATACTTCAACTTTAAAGTCTTCTTGATACTTATAAGCTCCCTCTTGAAGGAGAACCGCTTCATCTACTGCCATCACCGCTGTTATTGCGGACTTCCAAAGAGCCATTTCCGATATTTTTTCCGCTTCTCCTGACTCAACCATTGTAGAAGCTTTTATTAGCAATTCCGATGCTCTAATATCGACTGATATTTCACCAAGCTTCTCAAAACTGTGGTAGTAGTTCCTACTCAGTTTGATATCCTTTAAATACTTCAAAGCCAGATTAAAAGCATGAATTGCGGTTCCAATACATCTTGATGCCAACAAAACATTTACTAAAGGCTTTATGTTGACCTTTCTATCTTCAATAACATGAACCTCTTTTAGTTTGGAGATTTCGGTAGTTAGAAATTCTGCAGAGGCTTTTATCATTTTAACATCGTCTGAAATCAAAACGTATCTCTCCTGAACCCAATCAGTGATCAAGCCACATTCTGACTGGAATGAAAGCGAAGCTTTATCCTTAAAGGCGTATTCTGAGATTGATAGGTATAGTAGCTGAGATCCCAAATCTGGTTTTATTTCATGGATTGTTGAAAAAACAGTGGAAGATTCGAGGAGAGTTAGATTTGAAAGATCGAAGTATCCAAGCCTGAATCCTTTTTCCCAAATTTTAAAAACATCACTTTCCTTTTCACTCTCTAATTTGATGAATTCGGAAACTGCACCACTTAGAGCTCTTAACTCTTCATTCTCAAGCATTTTCCACCTCCGAGATCCTTTCTGCGGTTCTCATCGCAAAACCCATTATACTTACCATCGGATTAACCTTAACGCTTGAGGGAAAGATACTTGCATCCGCTATGTAGAGATTATCAAAGTCGTGAGCTTTGCCATATGAATCGACAACACCTCTAAACGGATCTTTACTCATTCTACAGGTTCCTTGAGGATGATAAGCACTCCAAACAACTCCATTTGGAGCTATTTTCTTTATTTCGCTCAAATCTCTTATAAAAGGGAAATTGTAGGAGGGCGTGATCACATTCTTAGCACCAGCTGAGAGGAGAATTCTACACCCCTCTAAGATAGCTTTCTCGGTTTTTTGTAAATCTCTTTTGCCTAAGTTGTAGAAAATCAAAGGTTTATTGGCAAAAACCCTCACAGATCCTTTAGAATCTTCATCACTAAGCATAACTCCAAGAAATGCGATTTTGTCCCATTTCTCAACAATCTCAGAAAGATTAGAAAGATAATTGCCCGAGAGTCCTATGTTTAAAGGCAAAAAAGTCGCTTCGAAAAGAATTCCCTCTTCCAAGAATTCATCAATTGCCAAACTCTGCGAAATAGATTTCCAGCCATCTAACTTCTCTTCAAAAACTCCCATAAGTGCAAAACATGGATGCACACGCAAATTCTTACCAACAAGACCGCTTGAATTGGCTATTCCATTTCTAAGCAGTAGATAAGGCGTTTGTATAGCTCCTGCACATAGAACGAAGTATTTTGCTTCGACTGAAAACTTTCCGAGAATTTCTCCAGTTCTACTTCTTATATCACCGCCAATTTTAGTTATCGACTTCCCTTTGAAGTCTATACTCTTAACTCTCATTCCAGTATAGATTTTAGCTCCAGAATTCGCTGCTAATGGAATATAGCTAACGTTCATAGCTCTTTTTGCATCTATGGGGCATCCAAATTCACATAAACCTAAAGCCTCACATTGTGATATGTTCTTTTTTAGAGGGAAGTAAGAATAGTTGAGTTTTTCGCAAGCAAAAGCTATTTTCATCGAAGCTTTTCCTATAAGCTGAATTGATGCTCTATGAACGTTCATAGTTCTCTCTATTCTGTCAAAATATCTGTGCATTTCATTCAGATCTATATCCAAATCAAATTCAGAGTTCCATCTCTTTATAACGCTATCTGGAGTTCTAAAACAAGTTCCCTCGTTTATTACAGTTGTTCCACCAACACATCTTCCTGAAGGCAGAAGAATAAACGGTTGCGATGGCGACATTGGAAGCGTGATTTCAAAACCAGAATTTCTGTAAATATTGAGTATGGAGTCAAATGTATCTCCCTTAGGCAGATGCATAAAACCTTCTTCAATTACAAGAACTTTAAGTCCCTTCTCTGAAAGCTCCTTCGCAACTACCGCTCCGCCTGCTCCTGAACCAATAACAGCAACATCACATTTGAGATTTAGCATTCCGACACGTTTATTAAATTCTATAATGCTATCTTCAGCCATTTCAGGCTTTTTTACTCTTCTATTTGGAATTGAAATAAAACAGCCAACTTCTTTCTTCACTTCTTCCTTTTCAAAATATAAGAATAATGCCAAAAGTTTTAGAATTAGAAAAGAGTTTCTTAGAAGGCTAATTCTGCTTCTTGCTAATTTATCGAGATATCTTGTTCTCTCTTCTACCGGCATAGATGAAATTGTGCACGGCTTTTTTCCTGAAAAGACCCTTAGAATTGGCAGCAAATTAATGAATAAGGAGGATAATTTCAAAAGAATTCTGACATGGAAGGGGAGCTTTGAAAATAAGATTTTTAGCTTTTTCTCATCCAATTCATACTTCGAAGTGACTTCAGAACTTAAAAAAGCCTCTCCAAGCTTTTTTAGAAAATCAATCATCCCTTCACCTTAAGAATCCAGAAATATATGGCAACAAAAAGCACTGCAAGTGGAAAATCCACTACAAAAATTACTCCGCCTAAGGCTACTCCAGTTGTGTAAAAAGCAAGACCAGTAAGCGAAGAAGAGAGCTTTGCGATTACTAAGACTGGAATTGCTCTCCAATAGAGCGTTATATTCTGAGCAACTAAAAATGAAAGAGCGGAGATTGTAATCATGTATGCAAAGGTAAGAGTTTTCCAAAAAATGATCTCGTTTTTCGTGTCGATTCCAAACTTCTGAAGATTTGAAAACAGATCTTCAGAATACAGAAGGAAATAGAAGCCACCAAAAAGGAATATTAGGCTCAATAGATAGCAAATCGACCTCGCTATCATGAACTGCATAGTTGTATGTTTACTATATTTGATATTAAACTTTTCTGCGTAACAAAAAGCAAATTTTATTAACTATTAATTAAAATTTTTAATATGGTCGAGGTAGTTTATCCAAAAGAGGGGCTCGCAAACCTTCTCGGAAACTTAATCATGCAGAACGTTCGCAGAGACAAAAGAAAGGCTGAAATTGCAATGAAAACTCGTGGAACCGCTGTTATAGAGATAAGAGATCTTGGGTTTACCGCAACTATAGAGTTCATGGGAGATAAAATTGAGGTCAAAAATGGAAAACCCGAAAAGTCAAAATATGCATTGATCTCCGCAAATTATGGAGTTATAAGCTCACTACTTGGTAATTCAAGCACAATAAAAACTCTAAAACTTATGCTTTCTGGTAAGTTAAAAGTAAAGAATGTAGCCTTGGCAAAAAGACTTAGCACCATTATGAGCACTCGTTAGTATAGTTACACAAAAAATTTTTAAAATCTTTAAATTTAACAAATCCCATGGCAGTTGTATATCCCTCCTTAGAATGGATGAACGAAGTTATAAAAAAAGTCAATGGTGACAAAGATCTGAAAAAGATCGCTGCGAACTGGGAGGGGGACTACCTTTGTAGGATCGAAGTTGACGAAGAAGCACTCAGAGACTTAAAAGACCCGGAAAGACTTGCGGGTTTTATCGCTATGCTTGCAACCATACCAGTAGAGAAATGGGGCAAATTTAAAGGAAGTCCAGAAGAAAAGTTTCTAAACAAACTTGGATTAGAGCTTGATCCAGATAAACTCGACATATCCTTGCTAAATGCAGAAGAACTGGCAAATAAGATTGCCAATATAAAGTTAGAAGATGTAAAGGGATCCGCTACGTATATTTGGATGGACTTCTGGCACGGTGAGTTAAGAAACATGGAATTCATAGCACCCGGTGAGCATAACGATGCAAAATTTAAGCTTATTGGCACCTATGGAGTATTCAAACAGCTTATAAGTGGAAAAGCAGATCCAATATCCTTAGTAGTCACTGGCAAGCTGAAATTACAAGGGGATATAGGGTATATGATGCGTAATATGAATGCCGTAAGGAGATTCATGGAATTAATCTCTTCAATCCCGATAAAATAGGAGGTGATTTCGTGGATTTTGAATTCTCGCAAGAACATAGAATATTTAAAAGCTCTCTGAAAGAATTTCTGGAAAAAGAAATTGCACCAATTGTTGATGAGAAGGAAAAAAGGGGAGGTTTGACAAAAGAAGAAGCTTTAGAACTATATGCAAAGTTCAAGAAAATTGGAATTGGCTACGACCCTGAAAGCATTTCAGTTTACTTTGAAGACCCGTTCTACTACGGAATTGCAAGTGAAGAGATCAGCAGAATTTGGGCAAGTCTAAACGTTGTGATTGGAATGTCTTTTCCAGTAGTTTTTGTCAACCTAGCTTCTGATAAGACGAGAGATGCTCTTGAAAAGAAGCTTGAGAAGAATCAGGTAATAGGATGCTTAGCAGTTACAGAACCAGAAGCTGGAAGCGATACTTCGACGCTAAAAACAACCGCAGTTCTTGATGGTGATGAATACGTGTTAAATGGAACGAAGACTTGGATCAGCAATGCCCCAATAGCTGATGTTGCATTGGTAGCTGCAACTCTAAAAGATACTGGCACTCAGGAAATGTTTCTCGTGGATAAAATCAACTCACCATTTGAAACAAGCGAATTGCACAAGCTTGGATGGAGATGCGCTCCAACAGGAGAGATTTATCTTAAAAACTGCAGAGTTCCAAAGGAGAACGCCTTGACAAACATGATAGCCAAATCTCTTAGTGGTGAAGCAAAAATTCCCATTCATGAAGGTATTGCAAAGTTATTTGGATACATGTCTCCTTTGAGTGCAATTTTCTGTATGATGCGTTCTGGGATGGCTCTTATGGCTACTGGAATATCTCAGGCATGCTTAGATGCTTCGATCAGCTATGCTAAGCAGAGAAAGCAATTCGGAAGACCGATAGGCAGATTCCAGCTAATTCAAGATATGCTATACAAAATGACCGCAATTACAGAGTCTTCAAGACTTCTATCCTACAAGGCACTTTATCTGGTTACCATGGGAAATCCGCAGGCAAGGTTGATGTCTTCACTTGCAAAAGCCTATGCTTGTGAAGGGTCTGTGAAAGTTGCATACAACGCTATTCAGATCCATGGTGGACTGGGTTTAAGCGATGAATACCCTATAGAGAGATACTTCAGAGATGCAAGAATGATGACAATACCAGATGGAACAACGGAAGTTCAAAAGCTTGTAGTTGGAAGGGAATTACTTGGAAAGGGGTTTTCAGCTTATGTATGAGTGGATAAAGAGCTATAATGTATTGGGTCTCAGGGAGAGTATAGAAATACCAGAAATACCTATTTCTAAACTTCTTGATGATTCAGCAAAAGAGTTTTCCGAAAACATCGCGTGTTCTTTCCGAGAGGTGGAATACAGATATTCGGAAGTTCTTGATTTTGTAAACAGACTAAGCAGTTACTTGTCTAAGAGGATTGAAAAAGGAGATAGAGTTCTTTTATGTCTCCCAAATTGTCCAGAGTTTCTAATTTCAGAAATGGCAGTTCTAAAAGCTGGTGGAATTTGTGCAATAACAAATCCACTTCAAGGAAAAGCGGAAGTGAATCGAAGCATTGAAAGGGTGAAAGCAAAATTTGTTGTGTCCACTGAAGTAGTAAATGAGAAAGTTCCGCATATCGTAGTTGAACATGAGAAAAGGGATGAATTTTGGAGCACAATCAGAGATTCCGAACCTGAGTGCCCTGAGGTTAAAATAAATCCAAAAGAGGATGTAGCGGTGATATTGTTCACAGGGGGTGTTACTGGACTTCCTAAGGGCGTGATGCTAACGCATTACAATATTACCGCAAACGTTTTTCAAGTTTTACCGTGGATTCTTGGTGGAGCCTTAGAAGCTTTTAAAGGATCCGCTGTGCTATTAGCTTTACCAATCACTCACTCATATGGTCACTGGGCTTTACACACAGGTGTTTCATGGGCAACAAATATAATAATGATCCCCAATCCATCTGATTACGACGACATAGCAGAAAAGGTCAACAAATACAAACCCCTTCTAACTGTAGGTGTTCCAAAGCAATACATGAAACTTCTATCCAAAGATGTTGATTTTACCTTGGCAATCTCTGGTTCAGCGCCTTTGCCAAAGGTTGTTGCTGAGAAACATATGCAGAAGAATCCGCTACCAATAATAGAGGGTTATGGACTTACTGAGACTTCGCCAGTTACCCATGTAAATATATTCGCAATTGCGAAATTCCTTGGAAAAGAAGTGGATCCAAAAATTGGTTCTATCGGTGTTCCGGTAGTAGGGACAGAAGCAAAAATAGTAAAAGAGAACGGAAGTGAGGCAAAAATTGGAGAAGTAGGAGAGCTTTGTATCCGAGGTCCACAAGTTATGAAAGGTTATTGGGAAGCTGAGAGTCCGATAAGAGATGGATGGCTTTACACTGGAGACCTGGCATACATGGATGAAGATGGATTCTTCTTTATTGTAGGAAGATCTAAGGAAATGATAAATGTCTCAGGTTACAAAGTATATCCAAGGATTGTCGAAGAGACTTTGCTCAGGCATCCAGCAGTGGAAATGTGCGCTGTCATAGGAGTTCCAAAGAAAGATGGCTCTGAAATTGTAAAAGCCTTTGTAAAGCTTAAAGCGGGAGAGAAAGCCAAACCAGAGGAACTTATCGAGTTCTGTGCAAAAGAGCTTCCGAAATATGCGGTTCCAAGAGAGATAGAGATAAGAGATAACCTACCGACGAACTACGTTCAAAAGATCCTCAAGAGGTTGTTGCTGGAGGAGGAACTGAAAAAGTTACAGTAGTCACTTCATGGCGAATCGCAAAGAATAAATACATGAATAAATTCTGATAAACTATGAACTGGATAAGAGCATACAAGCTGGCAATTAAAACTTTTATTTTTGGACTTATTTGGTTTATCATCGGACTGCTGTTCGTTTTGGCAGGGGTTCTATTCTTCTTTTCGGGTCTTGGATTGCTTGCCATTATTGTTGGGCTGTTAGGGCTACTTATATGCGCTACCGCTTTCTTAGCAGCAGTATTCAAAGTTTCTGACAATCTGATTAGAGACAAAATACGACAAATGCTGAAGACGAGCATGGTATGGAGCATGAAAGAACTTGAAAAAGTTCCATTGATTCCAAGATTACTTGGCGAAAGAAAGATCGCTAAAGCGGTTGAGATTAAGGTTCCAATTGAGTTAGGGTTTAAATATATAGCAAATGGCGAAAATGCAATCGAATGGCATCCTGATATCAAGGAGGCGAAGAGAATAGAAGGCGAATTTGGACCAACATCGGTGATGAAATACACCGCTCAGATTGGAAGGAGGAAGTATGAGTTCACCACAAGAGTTACACAATGGGATCCACCAAGAAAGTATGTAGATGTCTCTAAGTTCAATACAAGCCTAATAAGGAAATATGTCCATGAAGGAATCTTCAACCCAACAGCAGATGGATTTAGATACATCTTCGTCTTAGATTTCAAGTTAGGACCACTTGGTTTAGGCTGGCTTACAACAAGACTAAAAGCAAAAGAAATAGAAGAAAGCCTTGAAAGATCCTTAGAAAAGCTTAAAAGAGTTCTTGAAAAGAAATACGCAGAAGGGAAACTTACATAGCATCCTTCAAATTTTTTATTTGAAAAAACTGAAAAAGCACGAATACGCTTATTGCCACTTTCTTATGAACTCTAAGAAAGTAAGACTTTTTATATTCGCTCTCGCGATGAGTTTTTTTCCTAGGGTTTATCTTAGGGATGATCTTCATAATTCTGATGCCCATCGCAATGTCAGGTGCTATTTTCACCGCTTTTATATTTCTGCTGGTAATTTTCTCAATTTTGACAATTATATTAGTGATAACCTGTAGCGATAAATTTATAGATCTAATCAGATAAAGCTTTGGTTTGCAGAAAAAGGCTCACTGAAGATTTTAAACTGAGGGAAAAATGCGCCGACCGGGATTTGAACCCGGGGCAGGGGCTCGGCAAGCCCCTGTGTTAGACCAGGCTACACCATCGGCGCTTAACGAGTTTTTATTGATAGTCTAATAAGCCTTTCGAAAAATTAAAAATGGGGGTTAACCCCAGATAACCTTTCCTTCCCAATCTGTGTAAGCATATTCTTGTCCCCAGAACTTCGGAGTTATGCCAGGAGTTGCAGTTATGACCCCCTTCTCACATATCATCGCATTTCCTGGCGTATTAAATGCTCCTATGGTGCCATATGGGTAGATACGGAGAAGGGCGGAGTATATGAATTTCGGAAAGCCTTTGTATCCATCTGCTGGGAAAGTTTCCTTCTCCAATGCTTCCATTATCTTCTTTGGATCTGTGCTATTAGCTTTCTCTATTGCTTTAGCAATAACAAACATTGATTGATAGCTCAAAACATGCTCCCATGTCACTGGAGTGTCTCCAAGTCTTGCTGAAAGACGTTTGCAAGCTTCAACATAGCCGGGCATGTTTGGGTCTACAGCTGCTATTGGAGTCAGTGGCAAGCTACAAGGCGAAGTGGTTGCAGCGAGTTTCTCGATTAAACTTATATTGCCTGCTAAAACTGTCTCGTTTGCAAAGTCATATTTTATATCGAGATAATACATAATTTCTTCTATTTTTGCCTGCTCCGCAACGATGAACCCTCCAGTAAAGCCCATAGCTCTTGCAGTCTTGATAACACCAGCCAATGCTTTTGACGGACCTACAAGAACTATAACATCTGGATTCTTAGTCAAAACCTTTCCAACACTCGTGGTGTAATCAGTCGTAAGATAATAGTTTACAGGTTCTTCGGCTACAATTTCTCCTCCCTTGACTGTCCAGTAGTCCTTGAAGGCCTTACCCCAGGTTATAGCATATTCATGAGTTCCGTTCATCATCGCAGCTTTCTTCATCCCTTTAAGCAGGAAGTAGTCGGAGAAGAATGGAATGTATGTCAATTCGAAATTAGGAGGATACATAACCAACATCTTGTTTCCAGTTTTTAGAACGCTTGGATCAGAAGTATATGCACCTATTATAAAGCCTAACTGCTCGTTTATCTTTGCAATCTCCAGAATACCGCCCGAGTGTGGGCAGAATACTACTGGAGTATTCTTTTCTCTTGCCAACTTCTGTGCATTTTGTGCGGAGATTGAGGGCATATACATGTCATCCAGTCCAAAGACCTTTAGCTTGAACATTTTATCTCCTACAACGATTCCACCGGCATCGTTAATATCCTCCGCTGCAAAGCTCAATCCAGCGAGGACGCTCTCTCCATAAGGTGCTGCAATTCCGCTCAAAGGTCCAGTGTAGCCTATGTTAATTAAACCCCCATACTCGATCGGTTTTTGCTCGGGCGTAGTAGTTACAATTGGAGTTGTGACTTCTGGTTGTTCTGGCGTCTTTGTTGGAGTTGTCTCTACTACTTCTGGCGGGGTTGTAGGAGTGGGTGTTTGCTGTGTTTCTGGCATAGTTGGTTGTAAGCAACCTGAGAAAAAGATCGAAATTGCCAACACCAATATTATGATTACCCGACTCCTCATACGCATCACCATCTGTTTTTGAAACGATCAACTTTATAAGTTTTATGTTTGTTGATGATAATACTTCTTTGTTATATGTAAAAGCAAGTTGTGATATACCTCTAAAATTTCTTTTTCATTTTTTCCAGAACGCTTACATCCTCTATCATTGTTTCTGGATAATTTCCAGTTTCATCTTTCTCCATCGATTTTACCATGTCCCAGATAGTAAGAAGAGCAACACTTACTCCAGTAAGTGCTTCCATCTCAACTCCCGTCTTCCCTATAGACTTCACTGTGCAAAAAGCTCTAATACCCTTTTCTTCGACTTTAAAATCGAAAGAAATTGAGCTGATTTGTATTGGATGGCACATTGGAATGATTTCAGGAGTTTTTTTAACAGCTAAAACTCCTGCTATGTTCGCAGTTGCTAATACGTTTCCTTTTGCAACTTTGTTGTTAACAATAGCGTCAATTGTTTCCTTTTTTAGTCTAATAAAACCTTCAGCGATTGCCACTCTGAAAACATCTTCTTTTTCCGAAATATCTACCATACTAACCTTTCCATCTTTTATGTGGGAAAATTCCATGGAACTTGTTGCTCGTTAAAAATATATCTCTCTTCGTTATCTCAAATTCATGAAGGCTCTCTTAGTCATCGACATGCAAAAAGATTTTTGCTACAAAAAAGGGGCTCTTTACATTCAAGGAGTTGAAGAGATCTTCGAAGCGATGAAGAAAGTTGTAAAAAAGGCAAGAGGAAAAATGCCTGTGATCTTCACTCAAGATTGGCACAGAGAAGATGACAAGGAGTTTAAGATCTGGCCTAAACACTGTGTTATGAACACAGAAGGAGCTGAAATTATAGACGAACTTGAGGTAGGTCCAAAGGATTACTTTATAAGAAAGAAGAGATATTCCGCATTCTTCGGCACAGATCTCGATCTTCTTCTTAGAGATCTTGAGATCAAAGAGGTTTTCATTTGTGGAGTTGCAACTAACATCTGCGTTCTCCATACAGCTGGAGATGCTTCTATTAGGGGCTATGAGGTTTCTGTGATCAAGGACTGCACCAAAGCTTTAAGCGACTACGATTACGAATATGCGATCAAGCATATGAAAAATGTCTTCAACGCTAAGATGATCACATCGGGGGGATTTCTACAAAATATCTAAGAACTAAAAAAGCTTTTATTAAGCAAAGAATAATCTCTTCTAATGAGTATAATCGGAGAAGCTAAAAAAGGAGCTATAAGCGAATTTGTTAGAAAAACTGCAGAATATGAGGGTATTGAGATAGAGAAGCTTCTCAAGCTTATCGCTAAGGGATATGTGATTATTCCTAAGAATGTTATTCGAGAAGTTGAACCAAGAGCAATAGGAGCGTTCGTTTCAACGAAGGTTAATGCAAATGTTGGAACTTCTCAAGAATACATCAACTTTGAAGAGGAAGTTGAAAAGGCAATAGTTGCACAAAAATTTGGTGCTGATGCGGTCATGGACTTATCAACAGGTGGAGATCTTAGAGAGATCAGAAAAAGGATCATGGAAGTTGTAAAAGTCCCCTTCGGCACAGTGCCGATCTACGAGGCTGCAAGAGATTGTAGAAAGATCGTTGACATGAGCGAGGATGATTTTATTAAAGTGGTGGAGAGACAGGCTAAGGAAGGCGTCGACTTCATGACAATTCATGCGGGTGTGAATTGGATAAGTGTTGAAAGACTAAAAAATTCTAAAAGACTGCTTGGAGTTGTTAGCAGAGGCGGTGCGATAACGATTGGCTGGATGCTCCACAACGAGAAGGAAAATCCATACTATGAAAACTTCGACTACATTCTTGAAACCCTAAAGGAATACGATGTAACCATAAGCCTTGGAGATGCTTTTCGCCCAGGATGTATTCATGATTCTGGCGATCGAGCGAAATATACTGAATTCATAATTCTTGGAGAGCTCGTGGAGAAATGTAGAGCAAAAGGTGTTCAGTGCATGGTTGAAGGTCCAGGACATGTGCCTCTTGATGGGATCTTTCCAGCAGTAAAGGCTATGAAGAGTGTTACAGAAAACGCTCCGCTATATCTGCTCGGTCCCCTTGTCACAGACGTCTCTGCTGGCTATGATCACATAGCTTCAGCCATAGGTGCTGCAATTGCTGGGATGGCTGGAGCAGATTTTATCTGCTATGTGACTCCTTCTGAACATCTTGGATTACCAACGGTTGAAGACGTTAAAGAAGGTGTGATTGCAGCAAAAATAGCTGCGCACGCAGTAGATCTTGTTAAAGAGGGGCAAAGAGAGAAGGCGAGGCTAAAGGATTATGAAATGTCCTTAGCAAGGAAAAAATTTGATTGGGAGAAGCAGTTTGGACTTTCTCCCGATCCAGAGAGGGCTAAAAAGATTTGGGAGAGGAGAAAAGCAAAGGGGGACTACTGTAGCATGTGCGGGGATCTATGTGCAATTAAGATCGTTGAAAAATATGTTCAAAAAGATTAAAAACTAAATTTTTAGTGTGGAGTCACAGTATACCCCTTTTGTGCCTTTAGATCGTCAAGCCATTGTCCAATTAATGGAAACATGTGTGTTGGAGCGTTTAAACCAAATGGTAAGTCAACATGTCCTGTGTTGGGTATTATATAGTATCTATCAAGCGGATGTCGTGTCTTTGCTTGCATTAGATCCTTGATGATCTGATCCGCATCCACAAGTCCATCGAGCTCGGAAAGAACTGTGATGAATGGAACTTTGACTTTCTTCATGTTGTTTATATAATAGTAGTATCCGTCAACTCCGGGATATGGCTTTGGCGACTCTATGAGATAACTTCTACCGCTATTTTCGAAATACTCCCTTGCAGTAGCTCTAAGCCCGAAATCTGTATATTGAGCGAAGGTCGGTGTATATACGCTGTCGAATATATATCTCACAAGGAAATCATTCAGATAAGGATTGAGGTTGTTTGGATTTGTAAACGTAAGGGCAGTTATTATATCTGAATAACCTCCATACATCTTGTTGATCGTGTAAAGCACTTTGAAAAAGGTCTCTTCTGTTAGTAGAGTTACACCCCAGATGAGATCCACATTTGCTATTTTTTCTATAATACTCCTTATATCTATGTAGATTGGGGTATCAAGCATAGTCCATATAAAGATATTATCGATAATGCCTGGCAATGGTGGAATCATTGCGGGATCGATTGCTATAACTCCTATGACTGTCTCCCCACTATTCAAGTCTCCATTTCGATATTTAACGAGATTATCATCACTCACAACCTTCTTGCACCAAAGCTGTCCAATTAAGCATGCAGGAGTGTCAACAAATTTTGTTCCTTGCAAATAAGCATAAGAGACGAGCCCGCCGGTACTATGTCCTCCAATAATCGGATTTTTACCAGTAATCTCATAAACTTTCTTGATTGCAGCTTTTGTATCATAAATTGCCCAAATGTCTAAGCTTGTATATTTGGAACCAACCTCACTTTTCAGATTGCCACATCCCGTGCCACGGTAGTTAACGAGCCATACATCATAACCTTTTTTCCAGAGATAATAAGCTAAGCTATGATATAGCATTGGATCTTTTTGAATCCTCGGATCATTCTTCGCCCAATCCGCTATATTTTCTGGTAGTTTGGCTTTGTAAATTCCTTTTAAGCTTTCTGGAGTGTGTAAAAGAAATTCAGCCATATTCTCTACAATTCCTGAAAATAAAACAATTGGTTGAGAGCCGTTATTGGGTTTCTCGCCAATGGGGGCATATCTAAGCAATTTTATATTCACTCCGTCTTCTGTTTTTGCACTGTAAATTACTCCTAACTTTTCGAATGGGCAATCTGCAGACACAACTCCGATTGTAGCCCATATTAAAATCGCTCCTATAAACAGCATCATGATTCATTATGTAAACGCTAAATATTTAAATTTTTTCATTTTTATTCATATAAATTATTACTACTATTATCATAATCAAATTTAACAGCAAATATGAAATACCCAAAGAAACTCGAGATCGCATGGGTAGCACAATTGTGGAGAAGATCTTTTCAAAAGCGTGCGGAAAAAAGGTAAAGGCAGGAGATTTCGTATTTGCAAACATAGATTTAGCCATGATCCATGACATTACCGCTCCTCTTGCAATAAAAGCTTTTCAAGAAATAGCTGGAGAAAAAGCGAAAGTTTGGGACCCGAAAAAGGTTATAATGGCTTTTGATCACCAAGCTCCAGCAGATAGTGTTAAGTCCGCTGAGAATCAGAAAATGCTTAGAAACTTTGCAAATGAACAGGGAATTTTGAACTACGACGTCTGCGGTGGAATTGCTCATCAGATCATGGTAGAAAACCATGTTGAGCCAGGAATGCTCGTTGTCGGTGCAGATAGCCATACTTGTATGTATGGAGCTCTTGGAGCTTTTGCAACTGGAATAGGCTCAACGGACATGGGCTGTGTTCTTGCAACCGGAAAGCTTTGGTTCAAGGTTCCAGAGAGCATAAGGTTCAACGTCTTTGGAAAGCTTGGAAAATTCGTTTACGGGAAAGATATAGTCCTTAGAATCATTGGGAACGTTGGTGCTGAAGGTGCAAATTATAAGGCTTGTATCTTCAGCGGAGAAGTTGTTGAAAAACTCTCTATGGCAGATCGTTTAACGATGTGTAACATGGCGATCGAGATGGGTGGAAAAGCGGGAATTGTTGAACCAGACGAGATCACGCTTCGCTTTCTGAAAGAAATGGGTCGGGAATTCAAGGGAGAATTGTTGAAAAGCGATGAGAATGCAAATTTCGAAGAAATAGAACTCGATGTTACTGGCATGGAACCACAAGTTGCGATCCCACACAGAGTCGATAATGTCGTGGGCATTTCGGAGGCAAAGGGGATTAAAGTAGACCAAGTCTTTATAGGTTCTTGCACAAATGGGAGATATGAAGATCTGAAGATCTCCGCAGAGATTTTGAAAGGCGAAAGAGTTGCAAAAAGCGTAAGGCTGATCGTAATTCCAGCGAGCAGAGGAGAATACATAAAAGCTTTGAAAGACGGTTTAATCGAGATTTTTGTCGAAGCGGGAGCGATCGTTGAATTCCCCTCCTGTGGACCTTGTATGGGTGGAAGCTTTGGTTTGATCGCAAGTGGCGAAGTTAGCGTTTCAACTTCGAACAGGAACTTCGTTGGCAGACAGGGAAGTCCAGAAGGTAAAATTTACCTCGTTAATCCCGCTGTTGCAGCAGCAACAGCAATCTACGGAGTTCTTACAGATCCAAGAGAGATTTAAAAATTTTTATTTTAAAATTCCTCCCTCATCCGCACTCGTTGCGTATTTTCCATATCTGTAAAGGCAACCCTTCTTAACCTTCGGCTCAAAAGCTGGCAATTTTTCCAGCCTTTTCCTTATTTCCTCCTCTTCGAGCAAAACGCTCAGTCTTCTCAATGGAATGTCTATCTCGATCTCGTCTCCATCTTTTAAAACCGCAATAGGTCCTTTTTCCATAGCTTCAGGTGAAACATGACCAACGCAAGGTCCCTTTGTAGCACCGCTGAATCTACCATCTGTGACAAGTGCAACGCTCTCGCCAAGTCCGGAAAGCATTAGAACAGTTGTTGCTGTGAGCATTTCCCTCATTCCTGGACCTCCTTTCGGACCTTCGTATCTTATCACGATCACTTCTCCACCATTTATCTCTCTGCTCAGAATTGCAGAAACCGCTTCTTCTTCGCTATTAAAAACCCTTGCACTACCTTTGAATTTCATCATCTTTTCGCTCATCGCAGAAGTCTTAACAACCGCCCCTTTTGGAGCGAGATTGCCAAAGAGAATCGCTATTCCTCCTTCCCTGTGGAAAGGATTGCTAAGAGGTCTTATCACATCTTCATCATATATCTGGGCTTTTTCAATTATTTCTCCTATTCTTTGACCATCTACTGTTAAGCAGTCCTTGTTTATGAATTTCTCGAGTCTTTTAAGAAGTGCTGGAACTCCACCAGCGTTGTGGAAATCGATGATCGTGTATTTTCCTCCAGGGGTTATTCCAGTGAGATGTGGCACTTTCTTGCTTATTTCGTCAAACAAATCGAGTTCAAGCTTTATTCCAAGCTCTTGTGCAATTGCGGGAAGATGCAAAACTGTGTTCGTCGATCCGCCGAGAGCCATATCAGCGATGATCGCATTCTCGAAAGATTTTTCTGTCATTAAATCGGACGGTTTTATTTCCTTTCTAAGAGTATCCATCAAAGTTCTTCCAGCTTCAAGAGCGAGCCTTAGTTTTGCAGAATAAACCGCAGGCGTAGTTGCCATCATCGGCAAAGTGAGACCCATGACTTCAGTCAAGCACTGCATCGTGTTTGCTGTAAACATTCCCGCACACGCTCCCGCGGTTGTGCAGATGTTTTCCTCAATGAACTTCGAATATTCCATATCTATCTCGCCTCTCTGCATCATTTCAAAGACTTCTGCAACATCTATTGCGGTCATACTCGTGCCTTTGAAAATTCCATAAGGAGGAACAAAAGGAAGCATTCCACCTCCAAGAACGAATACAGTAGGAATGTCGAGCCTCGCAGAAGCCATAAGCATTCCTGGAACGATTTTATCGCAAGTGGCTATACAGACCATTGCATCGAAGCCATGAGCATTGATCATGAGCTCAACAGAGTCTGCAATCACTTCTCTGCTCGGAAGCGATGATCTCATCCCCTCATGACCCATTGCAATTCCATCGCAAATTGCGATCGTGTTGAATTCAAGCGGAACTCCACCACGTTCCCTTATGCCCATTTTAACAAACTCTGCAATCTTTTCCAAATGCATGTGCCCCGGAACAACTTTGTTCCATGAGTTTACAACTGCAACGACTGGCTTTCCGAAATCTTCTTCGGTAAAGCCTAAACAACGAGCCAAAGCTCTTTGTCCGACTCTCAACGAATCCCCAAACCAATTCGCTCCGCATAGATTTTGGTGATTTTAGATTAATCCTTAACCCATGCTAAAATTTGAAAGCAACCTTTATCGCTCCAGATTTTTTCTTGTTTATTGCGCTCCAAAGAGCTTTTTTATACTCCTCAATACTGAAAATATGCGTCAAAAGTTCTGAAAAGTCCTTCTTTTTCAAAATTTCTATTGCGATGTCAAAAGTTCTTCTTTTACCATTAACTTCCTCATAACCACATCCAAAGGTTCCAATAATTTTCAACTCTTTCGAAAAAATTGGTGCAAGGTCTAAGCATACCTTAGAGACAGTTCCAGCAACTACAACATTTCCGAGAGGTTTTACTATTCTTAAAGCAGTGTCAACCGCTTCAGCGGTGCCAACACATTCAAAGACTGTATCAACACCTCCACCAACGAAAAGCTTTCCCCCTCTTGGCGGTTTGTAAACTCTTCCACCAGTAAGATTTGCAATTTCCTCTATGGGGTCACCAACGATTACTTCATCCGCTCCAAAATTTTTTGCAATGCTAATGAGCTTTTCATTCTTCTCTATCCCCCAGATCTCTCCAGAAAAGCCCAAATGTCTTAAGGCATAGATCGTTGCCAATCCAATGATTCCACAACCAACAACCGCAACTTTTTGATCTTCACTTGGGAAAGATCTTAAAGCTGAGTGAATTCCAATTGACAAAGGCTCGGCAAAAACCGCATTTTCATCTTTAATGTCATCAGGAACTTTTATCAACTGCGATTCATGGGCTAAAAAATACTCAGCCCATCCGCCAGCGGTGTCTCTGCATATTCCAGTAAATATGCCCGGAGATATCTTACCTCTGTCCGTGTTACTGCAGGATGCGGTATGTCCTTTTCTACATGCTTCACAAAGCTCTAAACCTCTAACCTCACATGAGAGAGCGGGATCGACTACAACCCTATCGCCCGGCTGGAAATTCTTAACCTCTTTACCCGCTTCCTCAACAACTCCAACGATTTCATGTCCTGGGATTAAAGGAAAAGAGGTAAGCGGATAAAGATAAAAGCTCTCAGATAGTGTTATCAGCCTGATATCAGAGCCACAAATACCGCAAATCTTTGTTTTTACCTTAACCCAGTCCTCGTCGGGTAACCTTGGTTCTGGATAGTCTTTGTAGTATTTTACAATCGAAAATCTGCCATAGTAAGCGCTCTTCGAAAACTTTGAAAGAAATAGTGTAAACCCCGCTTTCAGTAAGCTAAGCTCAAGAACGATCGCCCGCATATCTCTGCAAATTGCAACCCTCAAGCCAAACTATGCCGAGAGTGATCAGATCTGGTGGACTTAGGTTTATCTCTTGCGATACCTTTACATCAAGCAATGCTGGTTTATCAGTGCTCTCCGCTTTATCGAGAGAGTATCCTATATCTTCTGGATCTTCAACTCTTATTCCAAGCCATCCCATTGCTTCCGCAACCTTGTCATATCTTACTTCGCCAAAATCAACCCCTATAAATCTTCCTGCACACAAAGCTTTTTGAGCTCCCTTTATCATGCCCCAAGCGCAATCGTTCATCACTATCGCGGTAACTTTCACTTTTTCCCTACTTGCAGTTTCAAGCTCATGCATTGTAAGCCCAAAAGCTCCATCACCTGTTATAAGATACACAGGTCTGTCAGGATTTGCAAGCTTCGCTCCAATCGCATAAGGCAATCCAGTGCCAAGATGTCCAGAGTCTGCAGCCCATAGGAAAGTGTTCGGCTCGTAGATCCTGTTCAGATAATAAGCCCAAACCGCGGTATTTCCGCCATCGATGCAGGCAATTGCATTTCTCGGATAAAATTCCCTCACCTCCTTTATAACTCTCAATGGATGTATAGGCTTCTCATTGGATTCTGCTTGTTTTCGAAATTCCGATAACCAATCATCTTGGATCTTTTTGTATTCTTTTAACTTTTCTGGAAAATTCTTTCTGTCACCAAGCTTCTTGACCTCCTCTATAAGAATTCTAAGTGTTTCTTTCGCATCTCCGAGAATTGCGATGTCTACGGGTCTGTTGAGAGCTATCATTTCCGCTTCTATGTCTATTTGAATTGTTTTTTGCACATCTGGATCTCCCCAAGCTGGTGGTCTTCCCCAAAAATCTGTGTCTCCAAGCTTACTGCCAACAACAAGCACAACATCCGCATCGTTCTGTGCTGAAACTGCAGCGGGACTTGATGGAATTAAGGAGAGGGGATGGTCTTCTGGAATGACACCACGGGCGGACATACTTGTTGTAACGATTGCTCCGAGATATTCCGCAAGCTCTCTCAATTCTTTCCAAGCCTTAGCTCTTAAAACTCCACCACCAGCATGTATTAGAGGTCTTTCTGCAGAGTATAGCATTTTAGCGGCACTTCTTATCAGCTCAATATCGCCTACAGGATTCTTCATTGCTCTATACCTTTCAGGGGGATATATCCCAGCGTATTCCTCTTCAGCATCGTTTAATAAAACATCTGCTGGCAGATCGAGATGCACAGGACCCGGTCTACCAGACAAAGCAACTCTAATGGCTCTTTGAAGCAATTCTGGAATCCTCTGCCAGTGATAAACTACTGCACTCCATTTCGTTATAGGCTTGAGCAAATGATATTGGTCGAGAGCTTGCATTGAACCTCGATCGGGATAGCACTTCCATGTCTGGTTTTGAGCTGTGATAACGAGCATTGGAATTCCATCAGCGTATGCGGGATAAACTCCCGGAACAAGATCCGCACCTCCTGGTCCAACTGTGCCCATGCAAACACCGATTTCTCCACTAACTCTTGCATAAGCATCTGCCATGCTTGCAGAAGACTGTTCATGTCTACAATTCACGAATCTCATCCCCTCCTTTTCACCAATCCTTTTAATCGCATCCAAAATCGGAAGAAGTTGTGCTCCGGGAACTCCAAAGATATACTTTATTTTTTCTTTCAAAAGACACTTCACAAAAAGCTCACCGCCCGAGATTGGCATTACCCCATCACCAACATAGATTTCACTAAAAATTTTATTAATTTTTTTCTTTAACAAAAGTTAGCAAAATAAAAATGTAGTTTATAAAATTATACTCATCTTTTTTCTCTCGGCATGCAGATTATCTCCTTTATTTGCATCTCAAAGAAGTTGTTCATGTGAGCAGGCTTAAGAACAACTGCGGTATCCGCCCCCCTTATTCTTCCACCAATTGCTATAACTTCTTCCAATGGAATTGCACCACTGTCTGCTGCCATCACTGCAATTTCTACGCATACCTTCAAACCATGTCCAAAAAGAGCTCTAAGAGCTTCTGCAATCGCTTCAACCCTACTTATTCCACCAAATTTTCTCGTTATACTCCTTTCTATGCCAGAAAGAACGTGAGATTGTCTCACGACAACGATTCCCTTACTTCGAAGGAAATTTTCAGTCTCTGGATCCATTGAATTCTTACCCTCTTCGAGAAATCCAGTATGGTAGGTAACGACAACGAGTTTTATACCATCGCTTAGATACTTCAGAGCCTTTTTTGCGGTTTCCCCGTAGGAAGAAGCTACTACCACATGCTTTATTCCCAGTTCCTTAGCTCTCTCGAAAGCAAGCTTTAAAGTGGCTTCTGTATTCTCTTCTCCCGGTTTTTCAAAATAAACAATCTTTTTTTCAATCAAACATACCACCTCATGAGAAATACGATTGATAGTAGCATTAAAATTATCGCAAGTATCAAAGCAACAATTGCAAGTTTAGTGTTACCAAAAACGATTGGAATCGGACCTATTAGAACTACTCCACCAAATTTTCTCTCCTTTTCTTGATACTCTGGAAAGCTTGGAATCATCGGAGTTTCAGGTAATTTTAAATTCTCAGTCCTTTCTCTGGCTAAAAAAGAGGAAATTATCAGAAAAATGCCGAGAAGAAGTAGAATAACGCCCAATAACCATATCATTTCCACCACCTCAGAAGATAGACTAAAGCTAAAAGAAATGCGGATATTAGAATTAAGAATAAAGCCAAGCCCACGTCTGAAGCTACAAGTATCGGAACTGGTCCTATCATCACGACCGCTCCATATTCTATTTTTGGTGCGCTTTCAAGTGATAGTATCATCAACCCAAGAACTAAAAAAACAATTCCAAGCATCAGCCTTCCGAGATCCATGCTCAATCTTAGACTCGAGTTATAAGTTTGTTATGCTAAACATGAAAATAAAAATGGATTAAATTCAAATACTGTGAAAAAATCTATGTTGTATGGAGTTTGGAACTGTTGGTCCAACCTTTCCACCAATTAGCGAAGCTCAGAAAACTGCTAAGAGACTTGAGGATAAAGGATACGATGCTCTTTGGTTTGCGGATCACATTTTGGGATGGTATCCCCATGAAATATGGAAGGAAACGATATTCGCTATGCGATACCCGTCTTGCCACATGTTCTATGATCCTTTTTGCTCGATCTGCTATACCGCACCAGCAACAAATAAGATAAAATTTGGTGTTTCAGTTACCGAGATAATTAGGAGACATCCCGTGGTTATGCTACAGCAAGCGGTAACTGCGGATCATGCTACGAACGGCAGATTCATACTTGGAATTGGAGCGGGTGAGGCAGAAAACATTGTGCCATACGGCATGAATTTCGAAAATCCAGTTGGTAAACTTGAAGAGGGGCTTAAACTCATAAAGATGATGCTTTCCGCAGATTACGGAGAGAAAATAAACTTTCAAGGTAAATTTTTCAAGTTTGAAGATGCTGTATTCGATTTAAAGCCGATAGATAAGCTTCCAATTTGGCTTGGAGCCCATGGAAACAAGATGCTTAAGTTAACAGCTAAATATGGTGATGGATGGCTACCATCAACTCTTCCTCCAGAAGTTTACGCTGAAAGAATGAATACGCTCAACAAATTCGCAAAAGAAGAAAAAAGAGATCCAGACGAGATAAAAAAAGGCATATTCGTGAGTGTTGTGGTGGATGAGAAGAAAGAAGAAGTTGAAAGGCTTTTAAGAACTCCAATTCTGAAGATACATGCTTTACTGCTTCCCTCAGAGTTTTACGAAACTCTTGGATACAAGCATCCGTTTGGAAAGTTCTATGGGCTTTTAGACTACATTCCAACGAAGTATTCCAAAGAGCAGATTATGGATGCCATTGCAAAAGTCCCTGATGAAGTTTCTAAGCTTGCATTCGTTTGTGGAACACCAGAAGAGATTGTTAAAACCTTTGAGCAATTCGAAAAAATAGGGGTGGAGCACATAGTCATTTGGAATTTGACCTACTTCGGAGACGTGACAAAGATAAAGAGCTCCTACACGCTTATTGACGAAATAGTTAAAAAATTTAAATAAATTATGGAGTTCTTTCTCAAACCCATAGGCTTAATTAAATCACCTTTTAAAGATAAAAACTCTGCTCCCCATCAAGGCAGATTTAGTGAAGAGATTTCTGAGATCGAAATCTTTCCAGAATTCGAGGAGGGTCTAAGAGACATAGAAAAGTGTCCTTATCTAATACTGCTCTACTGGCTTCATGAAGCGAATAGAAACTCTTTAATTGCGGTTCCACCTTTCAGTGGAAGAGAGCATGGTGTTTTTGCAACGAGATCCCCAAATAGACCAAATCCCATCGGTTTTTCAGTGGTTAAGCTCATTGAGAGAAGAGGCAGGTTTTTGAAGGTAAAGTGGCTCGATGCGATAGACAACACACCCCTTTTAGACATAAAACCCTATTCTTCCGCACTGGATTGCGTTGAAGATGCAAAGATCGGTTGGTATGAATCGGAAAATAAAAAGCAAGAGATCACTTCTCAAGAACATAAATCCTCCTCGTAAGAGATCCATGAACTCTGTGGTTAATTTTCAAAATCAGCTTAAGCGGAAACTCGTTTAAATCGATGTTTGTGACAATTACCGCTCTTGAGCCTTTTTTCAGAATCCTCGAAATCTCATTAAAACTCCTACTGTATAGCTCATCCTTTGTTCCACTTCTCGTTGCCCTGAAGTATGGATAATCCGTTACAATTCCGTCAAAAGATTCGTCTTTGAAGGGCATCTCCCTAACATCGCCTTGGAGAACTTCTCCTTCCAGATTAAAAAACTCAAGATTTTTTCTACAACCCTTGACGATATCCCTATAGAAGTCCATTCCAAATACTTCAAAACCCATTAAACCTGCTTCGATCAAAAAAGATCCGGTTCCACACATTGGGTCAAGAATGCGTCCACTTTTCAGCGAGACCAAGTTTAAAATTGCTCGAGACAACTTTGGCAAAATCACTACTGGCATAAAGAAGGGTCTTTTATTCGGCAATCTTTCTCTGAATTGTTTCTTGTTCTGCTTGAACTTTAACAAACCGATATGACACGCTCGAGGAGTTATATAAACTCTTATTAGATTCTCAGGATTCTCTAAATCTATCCTAATTCCTTTTTTCCATAAAATTGCTCCAAGCTTTTTTTCAAGCTCTTGCTCTGATTTCCCACCAATTCCACTCGCACGAACACAGCAAGAACTCTCAAAGGATAGCTTTTCGAATTCTTTTTGAAGCTCATCCATGGAACAAGAGACGATCGCTTCACAAACTTCATGAGATAAAGCAAGACGTTCAAAAAATTGTTCTCCAAAAAATTCGATCAACAAAATGCGTTCATCTAAATCATAGCTCAATATTTTGCCAAAAGCTTTTGCAAGGCTTAAAACTTCAGCTTTTGCCAATTCGAGGTTCTCACCAGAGAGCAAAAAAAGATATCTCATTTCTTTTTCCTTTTTTCTCTCATTTCAAGAACTTTACTTGCTATTTCTATCATCAATTTCGATTTATTTGCATTTCCTTCAACCACAATTCTCCCACCCTCTTCCCACCAATTTCTTGGATATTTTTTGTTTTCGACTTTAAAATTCAGTCTAAGTTCTTTGCAAGCCTCTGCTAATTCTTGTAACCTAATATTTGGCACAGCAAATCTCTTAGCAATCTTTCTTCCTTCAGCTCTCGTTTTCTTAGCATCCAAGTTGGCAGTCCATATTACATGTTTCATGATCATCCCATCTTCCTGAAGGTTATTTCTACAAGCGGATGTGGAACGTCTTCGATTATTTCGACATCTTTTAGCGAGTTCAAACCTTTTTTCTTAGCCATTTTTTCAATTCCAAGCTCAAAATCTCCATTTACTTCTATAATATAGGCTTCAAGCTTCTCTATTCCAAGCTTTAAGGCTGCAATTGCTCTGTGATGTCCATCCACGAGAAATAACCGAGAATCTTTTTTTATGACAATTACTGGCTCCGCAAGTCCACGCTTGATCTCGTGAATTCTTCCTTTCAACTCATCCGCATAAACCTTGCTCTGAGTGGGAATAAGCTTCGAAACCTCTACCTTGCCCATATGAACTTCAGTCCTAACACCATGAACTTTCTCAATTGTTGTCCTCAATTTCTCAACTTTAGATGGGTCAACTCTCTCGATCTGACTTCTTATCACGTCTGCATTAGAAATTATACCCACAAGTTTTCCAGTTTCATCTACAACTGGAAGCTTTGAATGTCCGGTTCGAAACATAACTCTCGCTGCATCGCGTAAATCCATGAATTCTCGTGCAACGTAGAGCTGTTTAGACATCACATTCTCTACCTTCACATTTGGATCAACTCCAACGATATCGACCGCAGAGATATAGCCAATGACCCTCATGTTTGAATCTACAACGGGAAAACTATCATGACCGGTTTTTTTAATCAACTCAATTGTATCCGCCACAGTATTTTCCGG
>JANXDJ010000089.1 GCA_025059545.1 Archaeoglobaceae archaeon | reverse complement strand
AGGATTTGAAGACTTGAAGATTCCAGAACCTACAAAAACTCCATCCGCTCCGAGTTTCATCATCAAAGCAGCATCCGCTGGAGTTGCTATACCGCCAGCTGCGAAGTTCACAACCGGCAATCTTCCAAGATCCCTTATTTCGAGCAAGATCTCATGAATTCCTTCTATGATCTCATTTAGAGTGAAATTCTCGTATACAATTTCACCTTCAAAAACTAAACCCATCTCCTCTTTTACATTCTTAGAAAGCTCAGCATATCTTGACGCATATTTTACCGCAATCTGATATATTTCCTCTTCAGGGATCGTTCTTAGCATGTAAATAGCCTGATTTATCAATCTCATGTGCTTTACCGCTTCAACCACATTTCCAGTTCCAGCTTCTCCTTTTGTTCTGATCATCGCAGCACCTTCCCAAATTCTCCGCACAGCTTCGCCAAGGCTTCTTGCTCCGCAGACAAATGGAACTACGAAGTCTTTCTTGTAGATGTGGAAGAAAGTGTCCGCTGGCGTTAGCACTTCACTTTCATCGATCATGTCAACTCCTAAGGCTTCAAGAGCTCTTGCTTCCGCTATATGTCCAATTCTGCATTTTGCCATCACTGGAATTGTAACCGCATCCATGATCTCCTGGATCTTCTTTGGATCGGCCATCCTTGCTACTCCTCCACTCGCTCTTATATCTGCAGGGACTTTATGTAAAGCCATCACTGCTACAGCTCCAGCTTCTTCCGCAATGATCGCTTGTTCCGCATTTGTTACATCCATTATGACTCCTCCCTTTTGCATCTTTGCAAATCCTCTCTTCACAAGTTCAGTGCCAAATCTGAGCTTTCCAATATCAAACTTCATCGTTTTGTTTTTGTTCTCCATGCATATAAAATTACCTTCATTGAAAAGAACAATTGATAGTTATATAAAAAGCTATTTAAAGAAGTTTTAGAGAATACTTCTGTGCATAACGCTCTTCAATCAGCGCTTTCAAGAGTTGGAAAAGTTGAAACTCATCCTGGAATCCTACGCATATATCGATATGACTTTTTAGTAATCCCCAAGCAACTCTCAAGGTTTGTAAAAACTCCTATTTGTATTGTTCAGCCGAAAAGTGATGAAGAGGTTTTAAAAATTCTGGAGATATCTGAGAGATTTGACGTTCCGATAATTGCTCGTGGCATGGGAACTTCAGGATATGGTGGGTGTGTCCCTTTGGAAGAATGCATAATCCTCGACATGAAGAATTTAAACAAGTGCAGTTTTCAAAATAACTCTGTTGTTGTAGAAGCGGGCGCGATTTGGATAGATATAGAGAAATCTGCAAACAAACTCGGAAAAGCTCTTAGAGTTTATCCTACAAGTGCAAATGTTGCAACCGTTGGTGGATGGATTGCTCAAAACGGCTATGGAGTGGGGAGTCTAAAGTATGGTAGTATAGGTGAAAACGTTGAATGGATCGAAGTTGCGGATTACGACGGAATAAAACAAATTAAAGGTGACAAGCTTAAATACTACGTTGGAGCCTTTGGAACAACAGGAATAATTCTCAGAGCTTGTATTAAGCTTAGAAATGCCGAAAATATAAGAAGTTCAGCATTTGAGTGCACATTTGAAGAGACTCTTAACCAGATTGGATCCGCTTATCATGCAAATTTTAAAGACAGTTATCACATGAAGTTCGAAAAGCTTGGAGAAAGGGACACTTTGCTCGTGAGCTACGAAGAAGAGGGTGAAAGTTCCAAACTCGGAAAAGCACTCTGGGAGAGAAGATTATCTCCTCTAAAAGCTTTAAAAAAAGATAAAATTTATTCAGAAGTCGTTGTACCTGCAGATATAGCGCTGGAATTCTATGACCAGGCAAAAAAGTTAGCCTATGGTATCGAAGCCATATTCGCACGCGATTGCGTTGTATTCTTGGGTCTATTTGGAAGGAGTTTAAAGCAATACTTAAGGGCTCTTAAGTTTGTAAAAATTGCAGAAAAGCTCGGTGGAGGTATTTATGCAACAGGACTACTGTTCCCACACAAAAATAAGGCTAAAAAAGAACTTGAAGAATATAAAAGAGCTGTAGATCCCAAAAACCTGCTAAATCCAAGGAAAGCTTTCCATAACAATTCTTTTTCGAGAATAATGAAAATTGGAGAGAGATTGCTATGGATTACATGATTCCAATGGACTGCATAAAGTGTGGACTCTGCAATATTTGTCCTGTCTTTAGAGTAGAGAGATCAGAATCAGTGTCACCAAGAGGAAAAATTATCCTTCTAAGTGAAATAAAGAGAGGGTCGATAAAATTAGATGCTCGAATTGTCAAAGAGATTTACAAGTGTTCTGTCTGTGGAGTGTGCAGTCTTGTCTGTCCCGCAAATCTGGATTTGATAAAATTATGGGAAGAAGTAAGGGAAGAGTTCGTAAACAAAAAAATCGCTCCACTTCCAATTCACAGAAAAGTGCGGGACATTACATATAGAGAGTTCAATCCATATGGTGGAGATCAGCAAAAGAGAGCGGAATGGCTTGATTTGAGCATTGAAAAATCGAGAACGCTTTATTTTGCTGGTTGCACAGCAAGTTTTAAGGCTCAGAACATTGCAAAGGCTACAGCAAAAACTCTAAAAAATTTAGGAATTGAATTCACGGTTCTTGGAGCAAAAGAATTTTGTTGCGGTTCTCCTTTTTTAAGGACAGGACAGATAGATGTCGCAAAAATGCTTTTTACGAAAAACATCAAAGTTTGGCAAAGTGAGGGGATAAAGGAAATCATCACTTCCTGCCCCGGATGCTATAAAAGTATAAAGGAGGAATATCCAAAATTTGCAAAAGAAGTTAAGATTGAGTTTAATATAGAAGTAAAGCACATTTCTTCTGTTTTTGCAAAGTTGATGAAAAAAGAGGGAAAATTAGAGCTTATTGCAACTTATCATGACCCATGTCATCTCGGTAGGCATATGGGTGTTTATGAAGAACCCAGAGAAGTGATAAGAAAAGCGGGAATAAAGCTTGTGGAGATGGAGAGAAACAGAGAATTTTCGCTTTGTTGTGGTGCGGGAGGTGGTTTAAGAACGCAGTTCAAGGAAATAGCCATGGCAATTGCTGAGGAAAGAATTAGAGAAGCGCTTGAAACTGGAACAAATGTGATCATAACTTCTTGTCCATTCTGTGAATACAACCTCTCGAGAGTTGGGGGGAGTAGAGTTAGGGTTTTGGATTTATCCGAGATAGCAGAAAAGACAATCTCTCCCTAAAAGTTTGTTTTCTACCATCGTAAATCGCATTCAATATCGACTCCTTTTC
>JANXDJ010000088.1 GCA_025059545.1 Archaeoglobaceae archaeon | reverse complement strand
CCAATGGAACCAATAATTAGACCCCAGAGTATTAAAGTCGAATTCCAGAACCCAGAAAGCTTTCTATTAAGGATGAACAACACTAAAACGAAAAAAATTGAAAATGTTAGGTTATATTCCGGATTTGAAGTGTTAGAGACGATTAGATCTATTATTAAGGGTGTGAGAGCAAAGGCTATAAGAATAAGAACAACTGCAACTATATTTTCTGTAAATAATTTTCTCAGAATGTTAAGAGATCCAGTAATACCGAGAAAGAACAGAATTGCTCCACCGATAGCAATTGATGTATATATTGCGCTAAATCCTGCTCCTAAGTTCGCATATATTCCAGCGATTAGAACGGAAGCAGGACCGACTACGAGAGGTAGGCGATGACCTACAAGAATTTGAGCCAAGATCGTGATTCCTGAGATGAAGAAAACTTTCTGGATATAGCCAATTCTCTCGAAAGGCTGATCGAACTGGACTTCTGCAACAACTTTACCACCTATAATTAGGATTGCAGATATTATCGCAAACCACTGTAGACTCAGAGCTATAAGCACCTTTTTAGGCGGAATTTCATCGAGTTCGTATTCAAGTTGCACCAAATTACCTATCAATAAATTCTATAAATATTTCCATTTTAGCAAAATTAGACCCAGAGCTTCTTTTGGTATCGAGCCTAATTTTTAGTTTAATAACGAAATTCTTAAATATGCCCTCAGATATGCTCAAATGCGGAGGTTGGGAGAATGAAAATATTGCACGAGTTTGTTCCTACGAGAAAGTTTTTGAAACTTGCAGAAGAAACAAAAGATCTGGTAGATGGCTGGAATGTAACAGACAGCGCTGCAGGAATGCCTGCTCCAAGTGGAATTGCTGTAAGCTGTGTTCTTAAAACGAAATATCCAGAAAAGACTGTTATTCCAATATTTATACTGCACTACAAGGGTCCAGTAGAAGTTGGTGCTTTGGCTTTGGCTTCCGAAGCGGTTGGATTAGATGGAGTTGTGCTGACAATGGGAGATATCCCGAAGTATGGTGAGCCGATAAAGATGCTTAAATCATCAGAGGAGGCAAGAGATTTCCTGAGAAATACGGTTAAAATTAAGAATTTGAAGCTTGGTTGCCTACTTTCAGCTCGAAAGACTGCAGATGAGTTAGTAGAGAGAGTTAAAGGACCATGGGACTTCATATTCTTCATGAGAACTGAAGAGAAAGTTCTACCAATTCTCGAAGAAGTTGCAAAAGAATGCAGAAAGTTGAAGAAGCCAATATATGCCTACTTCCTTGTCGGAACACCAAAGAATGCTGAAATCGTGAAGGCTATTGGTTGGCCGATTACGGCAAAGATGGAAGAAGTTGAAAAAGTCGCTTCAAAGCTCGAAGGAATTGTTGATGGAATCATTGCAACTTGCGCTGGCGATGCCCAAGGAGATCTCGAACTTTTGAAGAAACTCCAGAAGTTTAGAAGTTAAATTATATATATTTTAATTTTACTTTTCTTGAAGTAGTAGGAGTTAGAAGTGCCTATTTTAAAGCTTAATACGAAACAAAAAACTATTTTATCTAAAGGCGATTTTGACTCGTGAATCCAATAGCACTGCTTGAAGTTATTAAGCCTAAACAGACCTTACTGCTCATGATAACGTTCTTGGTTAGCTTTCTCGTTGCAGGTGGGAGAGAAGAGATTTTTTTGTGCTTCATTGCAACTTTTCTAACGATCTCTGGCACAACTGCACTGAACATGTTTCTCGATCGAGATATAGATGCATTGATGATGAGAACGAGAAAAAGACCGATTCCAGCAGGAGAGCTTAGCCCAAGAGCATGCGCAATTTATGGCTCAACTCTCTTCAGCTTTGGATTTCTGATCGCATTAATGATAAAATTTGAGTTCGCTTTCATCCTTCTCTTGGGATTCATTTTTGACATTCTCGTTTACACACTTCTCTTGAAAAGAAAAAGCCCATATTCAATAATACTTGGCGGAGTTGCTGGAGCAATGCCTGCTTTAGCTGGTTGGGTTGCAGTTAAAGGCTTCACATTGCCAGGTTTTTTAATCTCCGCTCTCGTATTCCTCTGGATCCCATCGCATATCTGGTTTATTGCGATGCATTATGAAGAAGATTACAGGAAAGCGAAGATTCCCATGTATCCACTCGTTGCTGGAATTAGAAAAGCTTCCTGGGTGATCGTTTTTACGACATCTTCTATGCTACTACTGATAATTGCGCTTTATTTTCTTATTCCGCTTTCATTCTTTTATTTGTTCATAGCAATCCCTGCAATCTTGATTTTTCTTTTTAAAGCCATTAAGTTCGCAATTGCTCCGAAAAAAGAGAAAGCGAGAGAAATGTATAAACTCGCAAGCTTAAAGCTCGGAGCAATCTTTCTTGGACTGCTATTCGGTGCATTTTTATAACTGAAATGCCACGCATTTTTGATGTGGAGCATACTTAAGGCTTTGAGAGAGAATCCAGAAATCCTTTACGAATCGCAGAAAAGGCGCAGTCTTAGCTTAGAAGTAATTAAAAAAGCTATAGAGCTTGATAAGAGTTGGAGAGAGAAGCTGAAAGAAACTAACATGCTTAGAAAGAGGAGAAATGAATTATCGAAGCTTTTAAAGGAGAAAAGGGATCCTAAGGTGATCGAAGAAGCCAAAAAGCTTAGTGAAGATGTAAAAATGGCAGAGGAGGAATTGAGTAGACTTGAAAAAGAACTTGAAGCTATTTTGCTTTCAATTCCAAATATTGTCCATGATAGCGTTCCAATTGGTAAAGATGACAGTGAAAATGTTCCAATTCGCTATTGGGGAAAGGCTAAGGTTTATTTTGAAGACGTAGATGAATTTTTAAGGAAGACGAATGGAAAAGCGGAATATGAAGTTGTGGACTTCAAGCCAATAAGCCATGCGGACGCTGTTGAACTTTTTGGCTGGGCTGATATTGGGAGAGCGGGAAAAGTTGCAGGTTCGAGGTTTTACTATCTGCTCGACGATCTTCTTTGGCTTGATTTTGCATTGACACTTTATGCAATTGACTTCTTAGCCAAGGAAGGTTTTAAACTTCTGCTTCCACCTTTTATGCTTAAAAAAGAAGCTTACGAAGGTGTTACAGCGTTTAGCGACTTCGAAGATGTCATTTACAAGATCGAAGGTGAAGATCTACATTTAATAGCCACGAGTGAGCATGCAATTGCTGCGATGCACATGAGGGAGACACTTGAAGAAGGAGAACTGCCATTGCTCTACGCTGGCTTCAGCCCTTGTTTCAGAAAAGAAGCGGGAGCTCATGGCAAGGATACAAAGGGGATCTTCAGAGTTCACCAGTTTAACAAAGTGGAGCAGTTTGTCTTTTGCTTGCCAGAGCAAAGCTGGGAATGGCATGAGAAATTGATCGAGAATGCTGAAAAACTCTGGCAAGGATTAGGAATTCCATACAGGGTTGTGAATATCTGCACTGGTGATCTTGGAATTGTTGCAGCGAAAAAATACGATCTCGAAGCTTGGATGCCCTCTCAGGCTACTTATAGGGAAATGGTCTCATGTAGCAACTGCACTGATTGGCAAAGCTATAGACTTGGCATAAGATATGCGGAAAAGAAAGGAATGCCGAGCAAAGGATTTGTTCACACTCTCAATTCAACAGCAATAGCAACAACAAGGGCAATAACTGCAATTATCGAGAACTATCAGCTCGA
>JANXDJ010000087.1 GCA_025059545.1 Archaeoglobaceae archaeon | reverse complement strand
GCTTTCAACTTGCATTCAGTGTGGTGTATGCTCATCTTCATGTAGCATGCGATACAACATGAATTTGAGAAAGGCTATAGCGAGATTTCTAAGTAAACAAGATTTCTGGAGCAACGATCTCTGGAACTGCACGAATTGTCTAATCTGCCAGCAGAGATGTCCAAGAGGTATAAATCTCGTTGATTTCATAATTAGTTCCAGAGCAGAAGTTATAGAAAAGGGCTCAATACCGAAAGAACTAAGAAATATGCTTGAAAATATCCAGAAATTTCATAACCCCTTTGGAGCCGTGAAGAAACCAAATTTTGATGCAAAAATTGCGGAAAAGGGAAATTTCGAATATCTTCTTTTTATTGGATGCTCCGCTTATGACAATAGGGTTCAGAAAGTAGTTGAAAAGGCGATAGAGCTATTAAAAGTTTCGAAAATTGACTTTGCGATTCTTCCAGAGGAAAACTGCTGTGGGAACGACGTTAGAGCATTGGGGGAGCAAGGGTTATTCGAATTACTCAAGAAGGATAACATGAACAAATTTGCAAATTTTGGAGTTGAAAAGCTGATCACGATCTCACCGCATTGCTACAATGTCTTCAAGAACCACTATGGACTTCAGACTTATCACATAGTCGAGATCTTATTGAAAAAAGTGTTGAACGCCGAGCTTAAGCTCTCGAAACCTTTTGAAGGAATTGTAACTTATCATGATTCATGTTATCTCTCAAGATATAACAAGCTGATCTCAGAGCCAAGAGAACTTCTTAAGTCTGTTCCCGGAGTAGAATTTGTTGAAATGCAGAGAAATAAGGATCTTTCGCTTTGCTGTGGTGGAGGTAGCGGAGGTATCGTGAGAGATTTCGTTTGGAAACCATCAGCTCATAGACTTCGGGAAGCTTTGCTCACTGGAGCCAATTTTTTGGCAGTTTCCTGTCCATTCTGCCTTGTAATGCTTGAAGACTCTGCAAAAACAAAAAAGGCAGATATAAAAGTGCTCGATCTGATCGAAATTATCTACGATTCAGTCTTCTGAACTTCTTTTTCAGTTTTCTTCTCTTCTTCCTTTTTCTCGAATTTTTCGACTATTTGGATCTCTTTAAGATTCAAAAGTCTAAAAGCGTCTCGAACTGCTCTGTATCTGCCCAAGAGAAAGAGCTGGTTGAGATAAGCGTCATTGGTAACTTCAATCAAGGCTTTTTCACCCTCAACACTCAAATTCTTCACTTCAATTCCAGTGTGGATTACGAAGAGAGCCTTTAGCTTATCCTCAAGCTTCTCGAGCTTCTCCTTTATCTCGTATTCGAAGATCACATTTTTACCAGCGAGCGGATGGTTGAAGTCTACGAGAACTCTGCGTCCAACTATTCTCTCCACCGTCCCAATTTTGTCCCCAATTCTAACCCTCTGTCCGACTTCGGGTTTCTCTCTGAACTTAGTTATGCTGAAAGAGTCCTTACTATTTGGATTGTATTCTCCAAAAGCCTTAGCTGGTGGAATTTTCACAGTTCCCTTATATCCAACCTCTTTGCCTACCAAGTCTTCATCGAGTCCTTTGAGCACATGTCCTTCGCCTACAACTGCGTAAATGTCCCCATACTTGGTATTCTCGTTAAATATTCCACTCTCTTTCGCCACTTCCGCACTTGTCGTGTCTATAATCTCTCCACTTTCGAGCTTCGCTGTGTAGCTGAGCCTAAGGAAATCACCATTTGAGAGCATGCGATCACCTTCCCTAAACGGTCTTGGAAGGGTATATATTACTTCTCTTATCTGTTTTCACAAGATCTACCGAAAATGAGCAGCTTTAAATGATTAATCTGAAATCATTGCCTATTTTTTATTTTTGGACTTTTCTATCGTCTTTTAAGCGCCCTATTCAGAAAATCGATGAAGATCTCTGGATTTGAGGGGGATATGAGCACACCGCCTCCATTCTTTTTTCTGATTTCTACTATGTTTTTAATAGAAGTATTAAATCTCGCTCCTCTGTATATAAAAGCCCCCCTCATTCCAGCTCTCCTGACTTCTGCGATATCTTCAATAGGTATTGTGTAGGAAAAAATTCCTAATACGATCCTGAACTTGTCATGACTTATTTCGTATTTTCTCGGCAAAATTGCCCAATAAACGACTACAATTGCAACTAAACTAATCAAAAGTATCTCCTTTGCTAGAATATCCTCTTCTGCGCTTTCAGTTGGAAGTAACTTATATTCGATAAGAAGGATTAGCAGTAACATCAGCGAAGGTCCAAATGAAAGCACGAGTTTAGCCCAATTATCATAATATGGTCTATCTTCGTATAGGATCATATTTCTTCAACGCGTATTTCGTTATTTTTCCAAGAACCTGTATAGCGTTAATTGCATTTGAATAAACAGGAAATCCTTTCTCCTCAAGTTTGTTCTTCTGTTCAAATACACGATCTCTATCACCTTCCAATACGAAGTAAATTGGTTTTCCAAAAGATCTAAGCTTTTCAAAATCTGTTTCATAATCCCCCCATCCAGCATCGATTGCAACTACCATTGAATCTACATTTTCATCTCTGAGAATCGCTTCCATCGCGGTGTTGTAAGTTTTCTCCACCCAGAAATATTCAACCATAGGCCATATGTCCACAGGATTGTTAACGCCATGCCATTCTGGGGTAACTGTTCGAATTCGATCTATGGTTTCTTTTTTGAATTGGGCAAGTTTTAACCCAGAGAAGAAAACCGCATCGGCGGACTGAACACAACCTGAGCCAGTATAATGAATAACCCCTACTCTATCTCCTTTTGGAAGAGGTTGAAGGGCAAAAGCTTTTGAGACGTCTAAAAGCTCATCAAAGCTGTAAACTCTGACGATATTTGCTTGTCTACAAACTGCATCAAAGAGATCGTCATCACCGCAAATCGACGCTGTATGACTCATCGCAGCTCTTTGCCCATATTCAGTTCTGCCTGTTTTGAACACTACTACTGGTTTCGTAGAGCTTTTCGCGACATTATAAAAAGCCCTACCATTCCTTATCCCTTCCATGTATATGCCCACTACTTTCGTTCCCTCATCTTTAATCAGATATTCCAAGGCTTCATGATCCTGAACGTCTATTTTGTTTCCCATTCCAATAATCTTATTAAAACCTATTTTCGGGTGATTTGAGAATATAGATACCATCAAAACACCTAAAAACAGTCCAGTTTGTGCTATTAGACTTATATTTCCTTTATTAACTCCTAAAAGCGGTGCAAAGCTCGTTATAAATCCTGTTTCGGTATTAAATCCTCCAGTTGTGTTTGGACCCAGGATCATGATCTTATTTTCTCTTGCAATTCTAATGACTTCTTTCTCGATCTTTGCACCCTCTTCTCCCTCTTCACTGAACCCGGAACTAAGAATTACGACTCCTTTTATCCCATTCTCCCCACAATCTCTCATAATTTCTGGAACAATTTTCGCTGGAACCGCAATGATCGCAACGTCAACTTGATCGGGAATTTCTTTCACAGAAGGATAACACTTCAGTTCGTAGATCTCGCATGTGTTCGGATTCACTGGATAAATTTTTCCCTTGAAGCCATGATGTTTCAAATTCCAAACAATATTGTTCCCAGGCTTTCCTGGAGTTCTCGAAGCACCGACAACTGCAACGCTCTTTGGATTGAAGAAGAAGCTTATGTCCCTCGGTTCATAATCAAAGCTCTTCCTTTCACCTTTCAAAATTCTCGCATCCGCAACAAAGCAACCTTTTTCATTTGCAAAAA
>JANXDJ010000086.1 GCA_025059545.1 Archaeoglobaceae archaeon | reverse complement strand
GTTTTACAGCGATAACAGAGTTCTTTTCATATCCACACATCAAATTCCCTTGTATCCCGGCACTGGCTATCCAGAGGAGTGCGGAGAGGGCAAGGGAATGGGATACACGGTGAACATTCCCCTACCACCTGGAACAGGAGATGAAGGGTATAGAATAGTGATTGAAGAGGTGATAGAACCACTAACACTCGAATTCGAACCAGAATTCATTGCAATCTCAGCTGGACTCGATGCTCATTTCACAGATCAGCTTACTGGGTTAGCTTTGACTGCAAGAGGTTATGCGGAGATGTTCAAGTGGTGCATTGGAATTGCAGAAGAACTTTGCAATGGCAGAGTTGTTGCAACGCTTGAAGGTGGTTACAGTGTTGAAGCAGCATTACCATACACAAATCTTGGCATAATCTCTGCAATGGCAGGTTTCGACATTTCCGCAATAAGAGAGCCTGAGAACTATATAGCAGAACTTATATGGAGAAAGAAACCTGCAGCAATAACAAAGCTCAAAGCAAATATTGAAGAAGTGAAAAAAGTTCATTCGAGATTCTGGAAGTGCTTTAGATGAATATCGAAGAGTTGAAAGAGCTTCAGCTCAAAATTGCAGAGAAAGTCGATTTAAGAGATAGATACAGCGTTGAAGAAATAGAATACGTTATTGGAGTGGATCAGACTTTTATTGGTGATAAAGTGCTATCTTGTGCAGTTAAATTCGAGTTTCCAAAGCTTAAAGAAGTTGAGAGAAATTTTTCCATAGAAGATGTCAGCTTTCCTTACATTCCAGGATTCTTGATGTTTCGAGAAGGTGAGCCAGCGATTAAGGCGGTAAAAAAACTGATCTCTGGAAAGAGCGTGATCCTTGTAGATGGGAGCGGAATCGCTCATCCGAGAAGATGTGGATTGGCAACTTTTATAGCTATCAAAACTGACACTCCATCGATTGGGATAACGAAGAAGAAGCTATATGGTGAAATTGAAGGAGATGGGGAGGTTAAAATTATAAAGGATGGTGGAAATGTAATAGGATATACGCTAAAATGGTGTAAAAACTGTAAAGAGATCTTCATCTCACCTGGAAGTTTTATATCTCCAAAAACAGCTTTGGAGGTTGTAAAAATTTGTATGAAGGGCAGATTACCTCTACCGATAAAAATAGCACACGAGTTTGGTCAAGAGCTAAAAAATCTATGTTTTTTTCTACCAAGCGGTAAAATGCGTTAGCTCAACTACTTCTGCCTCTATTGCCTCAAGTAGATCCCCAGTTTTTATTTGGATTATTCTTCCAATTCCTCTTGGGTTTAACTTAAGTCTTACAACTGCAATCTCGTTTTCCTCGATGTAGTGTGGGGAAGAATAAAAAATAGATTGTCTAATTACTTCTTTTCCGCTAACTTCTGCAATTATACCGCTGACACCTCTTTCTAAGTCCCCAATTCTGGAATAAGTCAAAAAGACACAATCACCAAGGTTAACTTTTAATGCGGTTGCAACGTTGTGGGCACTACGCACTTCTATCGTTCTTATGTTTCTTCTTACAAGGTCATCTATAATCGTCCTCACTATACCGCTAAGAACGTAGCATTTCATTTTCTCACCCATACATCGGAAATTCTTCCTTTTTTACCTCCTGCACAGCTTGCTGAGCGAGTTTCTGCATTTGAGCCTCGATGAATTCCGCTTCCTGTAGGAGCTTTTCAACACTTATATTCCAGCCAAGGATCTTGTTCAGCGCTCTGATCAAATTTGCTGAAGCCCTCGGATCTGGATTGAATCCAGAAGTTTCGCCGAGCAAAGCTATGCCTGGAAATCTGACCGCAACGCACTCGTTCATAATGCTCCCTGCAACTCCAGAGATTGTGCCAGTTTTAAAGATCTCAACATGGTCTTTGATTTCCTCTAACAGTTCCTTACGAGTGACCGCTCCAAAAACTCTTTTCTTATCTTCAAAAGTAGCAATTCCTGCAAGAGAGAAAATACGGTGAGCTTTAATCTCCAACGCCCAGTCAACGATCACCTTACTTATACCATAAGCTATTTGTGGAATTATTGGAACATCGGAATGGATCAGAAGAAAATTCATTTCCTCTGATTGGTAGATCCTTATTGGTGGTAAAACTATTCCTTCGTAAAGAGTAGCCACAGGGGGAAGCATTTTTGAATCTAAAACACCAAGATTTTCAAGCTGAAGCTCAGTGATGAAATAAGCGGTCGTTATTGTTCCAACAAGTCCTATTCCGGGGAAGCTTGTTATAATTACTGGATTTTTGAGCGATGGGGTTTCCGCAACGATCTCCGCTTCCACAAACTCTTCCATGATATTGTGTTGAGGTTTAAATATTTCAAACTTCCTACTGAAGATCCCAATTATTCTTTTTGTTAAAGTTAAATAAGCTTCAAAAAATGCTTTTTACATCTTTCAAAGCTTTTTCAACAAACCGCTGAGTAAAAATGCGATTCTAAAAAACATTCAAATCTTCTTAAATGTTTATTATTTTTAAAAACTGCATAAAAATAGAATAATTAGGCGGATTTAACACTAACAGAATACTTTACTCCATCCACTACGACTTCAAAGTTACCTTCGACTTTCTTTGCAGTAGATGGGAATGGTTCCTCCTTTGTTTGCTTCATTAGGAACTGAAGCCCAGTTTGTGGGAATAAAGCGTAGATCAGCACATTTTCTTCGCTTGCTTCAATGCCCTTCTCTTGAAGCTCCTTCTTCCTCTTTTCAAACTCAGGCTCAAGTAGATCCGCAGGTCTACAATCGATTGGCTTCTCGTTTCCAAGGATCTTTCTCACTATTTCTTCCTTTATTGGCGCTGGAGTTTTTCCATACATTCCCTTCACAAGATCTTTTGTCTCCTTAGTCACTACCTTGTATCTCTCTCCCATGAGAACATTCAAAACCGCTTGAACTCCAACGATTTGGCTTGTTGGAGTTACAAGTGGCGGATAGCCAAGATCTTCTCTTACTCTTGGAACTTCTTTTAGAACCTCTGGGAGCTTATTCAGAGCGTTCTGCTCTTTAAGTTGTGAGATCATGTTTGAAAACATTCCTCCGGGAATCTGATAAACGAGAACATTTGTGTCGGGGATCGTTGAAAGTGGATCAAGATAACCAGCATACTTTTCTCTGATCTTCATGAAGTATTCTCTGACTTCAAGCAAAACTTCAAGCTTTACTCCCGTTTTATAGCCAAGCTCTTCGAGGGCGAAAACTACGCTTTCAGTCGGAGGATGAGATGTTCCGCAGGCAAGTGGGGACATACAAGTATCTATTATATCCGCTCCAGCTTCAACAGCCTTTAGCAAAGCCATTGAAGCCATTCCACTTGTGTAATGCGAGTGAACGTTTATTGGCAATCTGACTTCTTTTTTCAGCGCTCTAACAAGTTCACTCGCCATCTTTGGTGAAAGAAGTCCAGCCATGTCCTTGATGCAGATCGAATCAACTTCAAGCTCAGCCAACTGCTTTGCAATCTCAACGTATTTCTCAATCGTGTGCACAGGGGAAATGGTATAGCAGATCGTTCCCTGAATGTGATTAGCGTTATACTTCTTTGCAAATTTGATTGGGGCGACAAGATTTCTAACATCGTTTAAGGCATCAAAGATCCGGAAAACGTCAAGACCGCATTCGATCGTTTTCTTTACGAATTTCTCTACAATGTCATCAGGATAGTTGCGATAGCCAACGAGATTTTGCCCTCGCAATAGCATTTGGAGAAGCGTATTCTTTACTATTTTTCTTATCTCCTTAAGCCTTTCCCATGGATTCTCATTTAAAAATCGGTGGCAAACATCAAAAGTCGCCCCTCCCCAGACTTCAAAGGAGTAAATTCCCGCCGAGTCAAATTTCTCAAGAATTGGAAGCATGTCTCTCGTTCGCATTCTTGTGGCAAAGAGTGATTGATGTCCATCTCTCAGCGTAAGATCAACGATCTTTACCATGGCATCG
>JANXDJ010000085.1 GCA_025059545.1 Archaeoglobaceae archaeon | reverse complement strand
GAGATCTATGTAGAGCATCTCAAAATCGTAGCCAATCTCCTTAAGAACAGAAGCCATTGCAGAGCTATCTTTTCCACCTGAGATTGCCAAAAGAATTCTCTCTTCTTTACTAAGAATTTTGAACTTCTTTATAGATCTTTCAACAAGTCTCTTGTAGAATTCTACATAGCAATCCCCACATAGAGAGATTCTATATGCTCTAAGATTTGCCACAGCTTTTTTACCGCATTTCTTACATCTCATAATCCTAATAGCTTTAAGTTGGGGATCAAGATCATGATCGCTAGTGAGAAGAATATGAAAAATGAGAAGAACTTCGCAATCTGCATTGAGACTTTTTCCGCTTTGTCTCCAAATCTTCTCGAAAGCATCGCTGAGAAGGTTTCGTGGAATACTCTACCACCGTCAAGCGGAATTGCTGGTAGGCAATTGAAAAGTCCAACCCAGAAGTTGATCCAAGCTATCCAGTAGAGGGAGTTTAGTAGCCAGAAAATGTATGGTGGATTATCGAAGAAGTTCTCCATCCCCGTGAATCCTTGGAAAGTAAAGGGTAGAGAAATTACGATTAGCCATCCTACGGGTTCTTTTAGGGATTCTGGAATGCCCCTAAGGTTATCTACGAGCTCCTTAGAGTTGTAAAAGTTGAGCCCTCCGATGCATTCTAACTGGCTTACATAAACACCCATAAAGGCTCTTCCATTCTTATCCACAAGTGTTAAATTGAAAGTCTTAAGATCTTGCGACTCTGGATCGTAAACTTCCACTGAAATGTCCTGTCCGGGCTTTTTTTTCTGCATTTCTCTATTAAAATCCAAAGCATTGCTTATAGGGGCACCATCGATCTTTGTTATCATCATTCCTTCCTTTATACCAGCAGCTTCTGCTGGGAAAGTTTTATTCTCTTCCTTATACAATCCTGAAAGCTTTACACCTCTTATTCCAGAAAAATAAATTGTATGAGTTCCTGATTCATTCTGAATTATGAGTTTATTCTGTTCTGGTTTGATCAGACCACCAATTCCATTCCTGACTTCAAAACCGTTTATTTCCACAACTTTGCCGATGAATTTTCCAGTGTCGTCGACAATCGCATTAGTCGGATTCAAAAGCGATAAGCCGTAAAAGAATGCTAAAAAAGCTAAAAAAGCAACGATGAAGTTGCTTATTACTCCAATCGAAAAAACTCTTACTCTTGAGATTCTCCTCGTTCTCTTGTCGAATAACTCTCCTTCATCTGGCTCCGCAAAAGCTCCTATCGGGACTAAGGCGAGAATAACCCCTAAGGACTTTACCTTAATCCCTTCGACTCTGCAGAGAATCGCATGAGCAAATTCATGAACAACAAGAGTCACGAGCAGTCCAATAATACCCCAGACAAGCGGAATGAATGGATTTACTCCGGGAATGAGCAGAGCAGCTTGCACGCTCGTTAATTCAGATGGTTGAGGAGGAGAGATTACCATTATATAGTCTGCAATCAATACGAGGGCAAGCATGAAAGCCATGCCAAAAAATACTGCTGGTAAACCGAGATCTGCGGTGATCTTCCAGAACTTTCTTGCCTTTGAAATTTTTTCAACCGTATTTAGCCCTTTGCTTGTTCTAATCATCAAAATAGGTCCATAATTCTTCATTCCATACTTCTCAAGAATACCTTTTCTGCTTAGAAACTCAATAACAGTCCAGTATAGTAGAAATACGTATAGAAGCCAGAGCATCAAGTTTTGCTAATTTGAAAGAATAAAAAGCTTTTCAAGTGTATTCCTTAACTACTTCTACCAGTATTTCTCCTTTTCCGCCTGAAGGCTTTGCAATAGTTCTACCACAGACAATACACTTCACAACTGTGGAAGGATGGTCAAAAATGACCTGCTCATGTTCGCAGTCAGGGCACTTCACTCTAACAAATTTGCTCTTCTTAGGCATTAGATCACCTCTCTATGAATTCAAATCTCTTAGCTCTCCATGTTCGCCTTGTATGAGCTTTCTTACAGACCGTGCACCTGAACCTTATATTCACCCTCTTCGTAGGTTTGTCGCCACCGGGAACCTTGCTGAATTTGCCAAGATTTCCCACTTTCCCCCTTCTCCTTTTCTGCCTATTGATCCACTTAAGCTGACTTGGCTTTCCCTTGCCTACTTTCTCAACTTCGTGAAGAGTGTGCTTTCTGCAAACCCTGCAGTATGTCATAACCTTCTTTGGATATTTCATCCTTTCACCTCTATTCTCTCCGCAATTCCACTTTTTATGAGCACTTCAGCATTCTCAGCTGGTAGAGTAGCCACATCTTCCCTTCTCAATTTATATCTTTTTCCATCAACTCCGAGGATTTCTACATCTTTTTTAATTCTGACAAGAACTTTCTCAAATGTCTCCTTTTTCTCCTCAAAGACCCTTCTTCGAAATTCGTTTATACTCTCAATTAAGTTTCTGAAAAATTCTCTTTCTAAAGAACTCATGTTCTCTTCGGTGAAACCTACTTCTTGCCCACAAACTTCAGCCCATGCTGCGTTTATGATCTTTCCAGTCCTGAGCTCAAAAATTTTTCTCTGAAGACGTTTTAAAGTCTTGATCTCGTCTTCGAACCTCTCATCTTCATCTTTTTGAGCTTCAAGTTCTTCGATCCTCTTTCTTATTTTCTCGTATAGAGCTTCATCGATCTTTGTTAGTTGTGATCTGTTTTTTTCAATGAGCGTGAGAAGTTCTTCAATCATCACATAAATTAGCGGTTAAAAGCTTTAAAGATTACTTAAATTAGTAGATTTGAATACTTCGAACATTATAATAGCACTTGATACAGAAAGATTAAGAGACTTCATTTTTCCAACACCCGGAATCTTTACAACCTCGTCGCAAAGCTTTTTCACTCCCGGCGATATTCCTTTATCTTCGCCACCGATGACAATAACTATGGGGGGTTTTAATGAGAATTGCCTTAGATCTCTTCCATCGAGATCTGCTCCTACTACAAAAAAGTCATAATCCTTAAGCTTTCTGATCGCATTTGCCAAGCTATCTTCGCATGCGATCTTTATATGGAAAACAGAACCCATCGAAGCTCTCACAACCCCTTCAGTGATCTGAACCGCTCTTCTCCTCTTGATCACGACTCCCGCACAACCAAAAAACTCTGCACTTCTTATGCAAGCTCCCAGATTCTGAGGATCGTTAACATTGTCGAGAACCAGAATGAAGCTATTTTCAGTCATAGCCTTTTGTGCAATCGATTCAAGCGTTGAATAACTTAAAGGGCTGATCTCTGCACAGATCTTCTCCTGAATTTTTGCTTTATAAACAGGGATTTTCGATCTTCTTGCCAACTCTATAATCTCCTTTATCTTTGGATTCTCTGAGCTATAATAGATCTTGCTGACTTTTCCAGATTTTAGGGCTTCAAGAACGCTGTTTGCACCACAGATCCTCATAAAATCACTTCTTGTAGCTCCACCAACCGACCCGAGATCATGCTTTTCACCCGGGTGTGAGAGGTGGAGCATTTAAGTATTCTCAAAGAAATTAAAAAACTTTGTGCTATATTTAAAAACCGCTTCCATTCTTTATGGAGATTGAAACTCTGAAATTAGATCTACCCTTAGCAAGCCCGGAATTTGTGAACGTTTACCTAATAGACTCTGAAGTATTAATAGACGGGGGATTCTGCTCTCAGGAAAGTGCTGATAAAATTTCAGAACTTGAGCCGAAGTATGCGCTCATCACTCACCACCATGTGGATCACCTTGGCTATATTTTTTTCTCAGAGCTAAATGCGTTTCTTCATCCAATCGAAAAGTCGCTGATAAACATCTATGAGACGCCTTGGGTTTTCGTTGAGAGACAGCACGAGATCTTTGAAAGATATGGAATACCTCAAGAATACGCCAAGCCAATTGAGATCCTATCCTTCTTGAAATTGCGATTGAGAGCGAAAGTTGAAGATTTGAGCGGGGAAATTTTAGGATTTAAAGCTATTCACGTTCCCGGGCATTCTCCGGGGCATATGTGCTTTTACAGAGATCATGCTCTTTTTTCAGGAGATGCAATTCTGAGCGATACTACGCCGAATTTAAGCTTTTA
>JANXDJ010000084.1 GCA_025059545.1 Archaeoglobaceae archaeon | reverse complement strand
CCTTCTTTCTCTGCAATATATTCAATTATATCTATGTAAAGACCTTCGTAATTCAAAACCTCCCGACTTACGAGTGGAGGGTTATCGTAAACACCTACCCTTAACTCTGATGCAAAAGTAGGCATTATAACGAAAAGTAAAGCAAAGATTATGAAATTCATTGAAAATTAATTTGCTATTTGGGACTATATAAACCTTTCTCAGCAGGAAGATCTGCGAATTAAAAAATTTGGAGAGAAGCGGAAAATGGGGTCTTTAGCCCTGAAGATCGGAAAGGATTTCAATGGCAATATCTATTTCTTTCTTCCCGATTATGAGCGGTGGCACAAGCCGTATGTTCTCTTCAGAAGTTGCATTTAAGATCAACCCTTTTTCAAGCGCTTTTTTAACAAGCTCTTCTGCATTCGAAACTTTGAATCCGATCATCAACCCTTTGCCTCTAACTTCGCTGAAAATTTCTCTGAGCCTTTTAATGAAGTATTCTCCCATCTTTTCAGCGTTTTCCACAAGCTTATACTTCTCGATTATCTCGATCGTTGCAAGCGAAGCTACGCATGCGAGCGGATTACCACCAAAAGTTGAACCATGATCTCCTCTTTCGATTTTCTCAGCCACTTCTTCGCTTATCGCAGAACATCCTATCGGAAATCCTGATCCCATTGCCTTTGCCATCGCCATTATGTCTGGCTCAACGTTGTAGTGTTCCTTTGCAAACCATCTTCCTGTTCTGCCAAACCCAGTCTGGACTTCGTCGATGATTACAAGAAATCCGTATTTTTCCTTAAGTTCAAATATCGCTTTCACAAATTCCTTATCTGCAGGAAATACACCCGCTTCTCCTTGGATTAGCTCAAGAATTACCGCTGAAGTATCCAAATCTACTTTCTTCTCAAGATCCGAAATATCGTTAAAGTTGGCAAAATCGACTGGCTGAACCAATGGTTCAAAGGCTTTTCTAAACTTTTCCTTGTAGGTTACAGACAATGCACCCATCGTTCTTCCGTGGAATGCATTTTTAAAGGCTAAAAACTTCTTTTTTCCAGTTGCTTTTCTTGCAAATTTTAGCGAAGCTTCAACCGCTTCAGTTCCGCTGTTGCAAAAGAAGAATCTATCCAATCCAGTTAGCTTTTGAAGCTTTTCAGCCAAAGCTATCTGTGGAATCGTGTAATAAAGATTGGAAACATGAACAAGCTTCTTTAACTGTTCATAAACCCTCGAAATAAATTCAGGATGAGAATGTCCAATGGAAACAGTTGCAATTCCAGCAACGAGATCCAAATACTTTTTTCCATCCACATCGTAAAGATAGCAACCTTCTCCACGCTCAAATACCACTTTTTGCCTTTTATAAACCTGTGGAATTAGCTTCTTTTCTTTTTCGATCCAGTCCATAGCTCCAAGCTTACTTACGCCTTAAAAAGTAATCCATCAGCTTTAAACCATCCAAATTACCATATCTCCCCTTTGCACATTCAAATTCCGAGAAAATCTTTACTTCGTCCTTCTCATCACCATAGATTGCAAATGGAACGTTTTCAGCAACATGAGTTCTTATTTTGATTGGCGTAGGATGATCTGGAAGCAAAAGGATCCTTAAATCGCTCAAATTCGCCTTATCAAGAATCTTGCCTACTAATTTTTCATCGTATATCTCAATTGCCTCGATTTTTCCTTCCAAATTTCCCTCATGGCTTACTTCATCAATGCCCTCAGTGTGAAGTGCAACGAAATCGAATTTTTCAAGACTCTTCAGCGTTGCTCTCACCAATCCTCGATAGTTTGTGTCTACATAGCCAGTTAGCCCTTCAACGTCTACGAATTCTAATCCCAAACCATTAGCAATCCCCTTCAACAGATCTACCTCTGATATCATCGCTCCTTTCAACCCAAATTTTTCGCTGAATTTAGGAAAATTGGGGATTTTTCCACCACCCCATAGCCAGATCATGTTCGCTTTTTCAGTGACTGCTGGAACTACTTCCTTTGACCACTCCATAAGTTCGCAAAGAAGTTCTGCAAGCTTTCCGTCTCTTGGCATGTATTCAGAAATCTTTTTTCCTTGAATGTCGTGTGGAGCAAAAGTCTTAGCGTCGTTCTTGAATTCCTTTTCAATAGCAAGCAAATTTCTATAGCTTCTTCCGGGATAAAAAGTTATGAACTCAAGTTTTTTGTTTGCATTAAGATGCTCTATAACTTTCCTCGCTTCCGAATCGCTTATCCTACCGCCAGCATAGTCGAGCATTATGTCACTTACCTTAACGAGATTGCAACGAAAAACGAGTTTCGCCTTGATACCCTTCGCAAGAGCTTCTATTGGACCTCTTCCCGTGTAGTATTTGCGAACATCGATTCCAAGAATTGTAAGATTTGCAACATCGCTTCCCGGTTCAAAACCCTTCGGAACCGTTAATGCTGAACCGCATGCACCCTCCTTTGCTATGAAGTCCATGTTTGGTTTTTCTGCAACCTCTAAGGGTGTTCTATTGCCTAACTTTTCAATCCTCCAGTCCGCCATTCCGTCTGGAATTAAAAGAAGAAATTTCATAGTAATTCTCCAAAATTAAAGATACTATCAAGCTCTATTTCAAAAGCAACGACTGGATTTGGAATTCCAAAGTTTTCAAGAACTTCTGGGTGAACTTCTCCAAATACACCAACTCTCTCTCCTCTAACCACAATCTCACCTTGTCTGCCCTCTATGAAAGCGGGATCTCTCGATTCCCTAATGCTCCAATCAACTCCAAGCTCTCTCATCACCGCCTGCACATAGCTTCGAAGTTCGGCAAAGTTTGTTTTTGAATTTGTAATGCATGCAGAAAGCCTAAGCCTATTTTTCAGCCCAACAACCACATCGCCAACTTCAAAGATCTTTAAAGGTAATTCGACATGCTTGTTCACCGCTATAACTTCAAGAAGCTTTGAGAGAATCTCGGTTCTTACCATTGTGTGCTCTTGCGTGAGAGGATGCATTAAAGGAACAAAATCTTCCCAAGCCTTTGCTTCTCGCCTCAAATTTCGATATGCCCTTTCACTTGTTAGGGTGAACGTTATCACTTCCAAAAATCCAAGACCAATCATGATTTCTCTTACAATTTCCCTAATCTCGTTCCATTCATGTGCAGAACCAATTGTCATCGTCGCAGGATATTCTGGCTTTATTCTTTCATATCCGTAGCCAATTGCTATGTCCTCTATTATGTCCCACTCATGCATTATGTCCGCTCTGTAAGGTGGAACGAGAACTTCCACTTCATTCCCCACAACTCTTGCCCCAAATCTCATTTTTTCAAGCGAATAAACTATCTCCGCATCATTAAGCTCAAAGCCGAGTAAAGAAAATATCTCATTCTTTGAAACAATAAGCTTCATTGGAGAAAGATCTGGTGTTTCCTCAACTCTATTAGGATAAATGACTTCCACTCTTTCAATCTTCCCTCCCCTATCCTGAAGCATACAGGCAACGATTTTCAAAGCCTTGTCAACGTATTCATCAAAGCCGGTGACATCTATAAAAAGATCTGTTGTTTTTTCAGTCACCCTTGTCTTCTCCGCATTGATCACTGGTGGAAAAGAAATAGCTTCGCCCCTTGCATCTATGATCATTGGATAAGCTTTCTTGCCCTCGAGAATGAACGCATACTCTTTTCCCTTCGGATGCCTCCTTAGAATGTCTTCTACGCTCATCTCCTCCGCAAAATCGAGTGGAACGAAAGAGAATTTTGAATCAACCGCTGTGTATTTCAGTGGAAAATTCACCTTACTCAAATCATGAACTCCGATTGCCATTCTCCTTCTATTTCTGCCGATGGTCCAGTGAAGATCTTCCTGAACTTCCATCAGGCTTTTTATCACTTCATCGCTCATTCTAAGATCTCTAACAACGCATCCAACGATCCTTGGGCGAACTTTGAGAATGCTTTCTTCTACAAAGATCTTCCAATTCCCTCTTTTGCTTTCATAATTCTTCAAACCAGTTTCGATTCCAAGAAAACCACGTAAAGCTCTTGCAACTCCTTCAATGCTATAAAGATCTGGTCTGTTTGGGAAGAATTCTACCGCAAGAGTCACTTCATCGCTCCTTTCGATATCACAACCGATCATTGGCATTCTCTTC
>JANXDJ010000083.1 GCA_025059545.1 Archaeoglobaceae archaeon | reverse complement strand
TCTACTTTTTCCTTTGAATCTCTTGAGTATTCTCCGATTCCGAGATCTATGTAGAGCATCTCAAAATCGTAGCCGATCTCCTTAAGAACGGAAGCCATTGCAGAGCTGTCCTTGCCACCAGAAACCGCTAAAAGAATTTTCTCATCCTTCCTTAAGATCTTGAACTTCTTTATAGATCTCTCAACGAGTCTTTTGTAGAATTCAACATAGCAATCTCCACAGAGAGATATTCTATAAGCCCTAAGATTCGTCACCGCCTTTTTACCGCATTTCTTACATCTCATAATCCTAAAAGCTTTAAGTTAGGAACAAGGATCATCATTGCCAAGGAGAGGAAAATGAATACCGCAAAGAATTTCGCAATCTGCATCGACACCTTCTCCGCTCTATCTCCGAATCTCCTTGAAAGCATTGCTGAAAAAGTCTCATGAAACACTCTGCCACCATCGAGAGGAATTGCGGGTAGGCAATTGAAAAGCCCAACCCAGAAGTTGATCCAGGCTATCCAATATAGAGAATTGAGAAGCCAGAAAAGATATGGTGGATTATCGAATAAGTTCTCCATTCCCGTGAATCCTTGAAAACTGAATGGTAATGAAATTGCCAAAAACCAGCCAACAGGTTCTTTCAAGGATTCGGGAATACTTTTAAGGTTATCTAAAAGCTCTTTTGAGTTATAAAAGTTAAGTCCTCCGATGCATTCTAACTGACTCACATAAACGCCCATGAAGGCTCTTCCATTCTTATCCACAAGCGTTAAATTGAAAGTCTTAAGATCTTGCGACTCTGGATCGAAAACCTCTATTGAGATATTCTGTCCAGGCTTTTTCTTCTGCATCTCTCTATTGAAATCAATGGCGTTGCTTACAGAGACACCATCGATCTTTGTTATCATCATTCCTCCCTTCATTCCAGCGAGCTCTGCTGGAAAAGTTTTGTTCTCTTCCCTATACAATCCCGAAAGCTTTACACCCTTAATTCCAAAAAAAGTCATTGTATGTTTTCCTGAGTCATTTTCAAGAACAAGACTGTTCATTTGATTTGGTTTGATCAGATCTTCAATTCCGTTCTTTACTTCAAATCCGTTTATTTCCACAACCCTGCCAATGAATTTCCCATTATCATCTACCACCGCATTCGTTGGATTCAGAAGAGATAAACCTTGGAAAAAGGCTAAAAAAGCTAATAGAGCAACGATAAAGTTGCTTATTACTCCAATCGAAAAAACTCTTATCCTTGAGATCCTCTTTGTTTTTTTATCAAACAACTCTCCTTCATCAGGCTCTGCAAAGGCTCCTATTGGGACTAAGGCGAGAATTACTCCCAAGGACTTTACCTTGATCCCTTCGACTCTGCAGAGAATCGCATGAGCGAATTCATGAACTACAAGAGTCACAATCAGCCCGATAATTCCCCAGACAAGCGGAATGAATGGGTTAACTCCAGGAATGAGCAAAGCAGCTTGCACACTCGTTAACTCAGAGGGTTGAGGGGGAGATACGATCATTATGTAGTCCACAACTATTACGAGAACAAGCATGAAAGCCATGCCAAAAAAAACCGCTGGTAAACCGAGATCTGCAATGACCTTCCAGAACTTTTTTGCCCTTGAAATTTTTTCAACCGCATTTAGTCCCTTCTTTGTTCTAATCATCAAAATAGGTCCGTAGTTTTTCATCCCATACTTTTCAAGAATCCCCTTTCTGTTCAAGAATTCAATAAGAATCCAGTAGATTAGAAATACGTATAGAAGCCAGAGCATTGAGGTTTGCTAATTTGAAAGAATAAAAAACTTTTCAGGTGTATTCTTTGATGACTTCTGCAAGTATTTCCCCTTTTCCACCTGTAGGCTTTGCGATCGTTCTACCGCAGATTAGGCACTTTACAACTGTTGAAGGATGATCAAAAATGATCTGCTCGTGCTCGCAGTCAGGACATTTCACTTTAACAAATTTGCTCTTTTTTGGCATTTGATCACCTCTCTATGAGTTCGAATCTCTTAACTCTCCATGTTCGCCTTGTATGAGCCTTCTTGCAGACCGTGCACCTAAATCTTATGTTCACTCTCTTCGTTGGCTTGTCACCACCGGGAACCTTGCTGAATTTGCCGAGATTTCCTACTTTCCCTCTCCTTCTCTTCTGTCTGTTGATCCATTTAAGCTGACTCGGCTTTCCCTTGCCCACTTTCTCTACTTCATGAAGAGTGTGCTTTCTGCAAAACCTGCAGTAGGTCATAACCTTCTTTGGATACTTCATCCTTTCACCTCTATTCTCTCCGCCATTCCACTCTTTATGAGCACTTCAGCATTTTCAGCTGGTAGAGTAGCCACATCTTCCCTTCTCAATTTATATCTTTTTCCATCAACTCCAAGGATTTCCACATCTTTTTTAATTCTGACAAGAACCTTATCCAATTTCTCTTTTCTCTCCTCAAAAACCCTTCTTCGAAATTCGCTTATAGTCTCAATTAAAGTTCTGAAAAATTCTCTCTCTAAAGAGCTCATGTTTTCTTCGCTGAAACCTACTTCTTGTCCGCAAACTTCCGCCCATGCTGCATTGATGATCTTCCCAGTTCGAAGCTCGAATAGCTTTTTTTGTAAACGATTTAATGTCCTTATTTCATCTTCAACCCTCTCATTTTCTCCTCTTTGCCCTTCAAGTTCCTCAATCCTTTTTCTAATTTTTTCATATAGCTCCTCATCAATTTTTGTTAGCTGTGATCTGTTCTTTTCAATGAGCGTTAGAAGTTCTTCAATCATCAAAAAAATTAGCGGTGAAAAGCTTTAAAGATTACTTAAATTAGCAGACTTGAATACTTCGAACATTATAATAGCGCTTGCTACAGAAAGGTTTAGAGATCCCACTTTTCCAACACCGGGAATCTTTGCAACTTCATCACAAAGCCTTTTCACCCCTCTTGAGATCCCCTCATCCTCGCCACCGATTACAATGACTATGGGGGGTTTTAATGAAAACTTTCTTAGATCTTCTCCATCCAAATCCGCTCCTAACACAAAAAAGCCATAATCCTTAAGCTTTCTGATCGTATTTGCCAAGTTTTCTTCGCATGCGATCTTTAAATGGAAAACCGCACCCATAGAAGCTCTTACAACCCCCTCTGTGATCTGAACCCCCCTTCTTTTTTTAATCACGACTCCCGCACAACCAAAGAATTCAGCGGTTCTAATGCATGCTCCAAGATTTTGTGGATCGTTGACGTTGTCAAGGACCAGAATAAAGCTATTTTCAGTCAAAGCTTTTTTTGCAATTGACTCAAGATCCGAATAGCTTATAGGACTTATCTCCGCACAGATCTTTTCCTGAATTTTTGCTTTGTAAACAGGGATCTTCATTTTTCTTGCAATCTCAACTACTTCCACGATCTTCGGATTCTCTGAGCTATAATAGATCTTGCTAACTTTTCCAGACTTTAGAGCTTCAAGAACGCTGTTTGCACCGCAGATCCTCATAAAATCACTTTTTGTCGCTCCACCAACCGACCCGAGATCATGCTTATCACCCGGGTGTGAGAGGTGGAGCATCTATAGATTCTCATAAGAAATTAAAAAACTTTGTGCTATATTTAAAAACCGCTTCCATTCTATATGGAGATCGAAACTCTTAGATTGGATCTGCCCTTAGAAAGTCCGGAATTCGTGAACGTTTATCTTATAGACTCTGAAGTATTAATAGACGGAGGATTTTGCTCTCAGGAAAGTGCTGATAAAATTTCGGAACTTGAGCCAAAATATGCGCTAATCACTCACCACCATGTGGATCACCTTGGCTATATTTTCTTCTCCGAGTTAACCGCATTTCTCCATCCAATCGAAAAATCGCTGATAAACATCTATGAGACGCCTTGGGTTTTTGTTGAGAGACAGCACGAGATCTTTGAAAGATACGGAATTCCTAAAGAATACGCTAAGCCAATCGAGATCTTATCATTCTTGAAATTGCGATTGAGAGCTAAAGTTGAAGATTTGAACGAAGAAATTTTAGGATTTAAAGCTATTCACGTTCCCGGGCATTCTCCGGGACACATGTGCTTTTACAGAGATCATGCTCTTTTTTCAGGAGATGCAATTCTGAGCGATACTACGCCGAATTTAAGCTTTTA
>JANXDJ010000082.1 GCA_025059545.1 Archaeoglobaceae archaeon | reverse complement strand
GCACAGATTCCGCAAAGGTTGCACTTCTCTCTGTCGATCTTAACAGATCCCTTCAATCCTTCATTTTTCTCTGGAATTTGATTTCTCGTAATAATCTTTTGCCTACTTATCGCCTTTGTTGGGCAAACTTTATAGCAAAGCGTGCATTCTCTGCAATGCTCATACTTATAGGTATATCTAACTGGAGAAAGCGGTAAAGAAGATTTTTCTACAATTTCTCTATTTATGTAGAACTCGAATGCATTGAATGGGCAGAAGGAGAAGCAAATTCCGCAATATGCACACTTCAAGTGATCTATGATCACCGGTGGCATTTCCATACCCTTAGCGATCTCATGCACAGGTCCAAGCTCGAGTGCGTTGACTGGGCATGCGAATACGCAAATTCCACATCCATTGCACCGACGATAATCGTAGATCAATTCTCTGATCTCATCTTCAACTTTTTGAACACATTTGATCTTTTCTTCAGCCTCGATCGATCTCTCGATCATGTTCTCCCCACAAAACTCCTCGGAATAATTCCTTGTAGGAGCATGCAGTCCACAACAACAAGCGAAACCATTGCCTCAGCCACTGGAACAATTCTCGGAACTATGCACGGATCGTGCCTTCCTTTGACGCTGATCTCAACTTCTTCCATTTTTTCATAGTCTACACTTCTCTGTTTTTTCGAGATCGATGGCGTAGGCTTAACTGCAATTCTCATCACTATATCTTCGCCATTCGTTATTCCACCAAGAATTCCGCCAGCGTTGTTGGTTGCAAACCTAACTTTTCCGTCTCTTAAAACGATTGGATCGTTGTTCTCACTTCCCTTTAGCTTGGAAACCTCAAAACCTCTTCCAATCTCAAAACCTTTAACAGAGGGGATGCTCATCAATGCATAGGCAAGATAAGCGCTTATTTTACCAAAAACAGGCTCACCCAAGCCTGCTGGAACATTCTTTGCGATAATCTCAACGATTCCACCAACGCTGTCACCTTCTTTCATAGCTTTTTTTATCCTTTCTTCAGCCTCCTTCTCCTTCTCCGGATCAGGACATCTTATAGGGCTTTTTTCTGCGATTTCAAAAGCTTTTTCAACGTCTTCAACGCTAAACTTTATCCCTCCAATCTCTTTTGCATATCCAAAAACTTTTATCCCGTATTTTGCCAGAATAAGCTTTGCAATTGCTCCTGCCGAGACTCTGGCAACGGTTTCTCTTGCGGAAGCTCTTCCACCACCACGCCAATCTCGAATTCCAAACTTCGCAAAGTAAGTCCAATCCGCATGACCCGGGCGTGGAATCGTTTTCAATTCCTCATAGGGACTTGAATCTACATCGACATTCCAAACAATCATCGAAATCGGCGTTCCGAGGGTAATTCCATTTAGAACACCTGAAAGGATTTCAACTCTATCAATTTCTTTCCTTTTAGAACTAAATTCTCCACCAGGTCTCCTTCTGCTCATCTCTTTCTCGATAAAGCTCTCATCAATCTCGAGACCCGCAGGACAACCATCTATGACACAACCAACCGCTTTTCCGTGGCTTTCTCCCCAACTTGTAACTCTGAAAGCGTAGCCGAAGGTGTTCATCAACATCCGTTCATTTCAACCTTTTTAATTCTTCGCATAATCTGAATTCAATTCACTCCCTACGAGTTGTGATGTAAAAAGTTGAAGTTGCTACAGCGATTGTTTCTCCATTCTCGTCCTTAAGCTCTCCGTAACCAACAGCTACCTTGGAGCCTATAAACAGAGGTTTAGCTTTTGCGATGATTTTCCCCTTCGATACGGGCTTAAGATAGTGAACATTCAGCTGAGATGTTATAGCCAATTTACCTTTTTCAATAAGTTCTTTATTGATGTTGAGTCCAATTGCAGAGTCGAGGATGCTTGCAATGGCTCCACCATGAACCATTCCAAGAGCTTGCAAATGCTTTTCCTCAACATCTATTTCTACAGAGATTTCCCTATCCTCTCTTTTTATCTTCATTCCGATGAGCTTATACCATGGAGCGCTTCCTACGAGCTTCACGAACTCTTCAACAAGATCCATAGTCACTTAGTGTTGCTGAATTTTAAAAATTTGTTGAACCGTTCAGAATTTTGGTTATGAAATGAAAAGAATATATACTATCCTCCCAACCACGTCCAATGGATGGAGGTGGGTAAAAATGAGCTATGAAGGTTATAAAGAGGTTAAAGTCGAGATAATTGATAGCACAATCGCCAAAGTCTACTTGAACAGACCTGAAAAAATGAATGCAGTAAACTCGACTCTCAGATTAGAACTTGAGGATGCTATGAAGAAATTAGCCGAGGATACTGCAATAAGAGTTGTAATTTTAACTGGCGCTGAGATACAGGGAAAAAGAAAAGCCTTTTGCTCTGGAGACGATCTTGTAGATCCCGGATTCTTCATAGGCAGTCCAACTGTTTATTCAGATTACTCCAAGACTGTTGCACAGATCTTCAGGCTATTCAATCTCATCGACGACTTTCCAAAACCAGTAATAGCGATGGTTAATGGACTCGCGATTGGTGGAGGTGTTGAAATGGCTCTCTGCTGTGATTTCATCTTTGCATCAAAGGAGGCAACTTTCTCATTTCCTCAGATCAATCTCGGAATGACTCCTGCCTGGGGAGCTACGCAAAGACTTACAAGGAAAATAGGGGAATCGAAGGCGAAAAGGCTGATCTTTACTTGCGAAACAATTGATGCTGAAATTGCTAAGAGCTTCGGAATAGTTGATGAAGTTCTTCCAGCAGAAAAATTGGAGGAATTTACGATCAACTTCGCAAAGAAGATCGCAGAAAAGAATCCCATGCTGATCCAGATTGCAAAATTCGAGATCGAGAAGGGTAAGGAGTGCTCATTACAGTCTGGACTCTACTACGAAGTCCTGTCGATCATGCTTTCCATAGCAACTGGCGAGCTTAAGGAGGCGGTTTTGGCATTCTTTGAGAAAAGAAAGCCTGAGTTTCAGATGAAATAAATTTTATATTCTGTATAAAATCCAAAACCCTATCGATTTCTAACCCGTGAAATCAAATAGGCAAAAACTCCTGCTCCGAAGCCGTTGTCGATGTTAACAACTGCAACCCCTGAAGGACAGCTTTGTAGCATTGCGAAAAGCGTTGAAATGCCTTTCAAATGCACACCGTAGCCTATAGAAGTTGGGACTGCAACGACTGGCACATCTACGAGGCTTGCAATGACTGATGGTAAAGCACCTTCCATACCTGCAACAACGATCACGCTGTCTACTTTTTTCTCCCTTATTGCCTTAACAGGCTCTATGATCCTGTGCAACCCCGCAACACCAACATCGTAGAACCTAATAACCTCTAATCCGAGAAATTCTGCAGTTACTCTTGCCTCTTCGGCGACAGCGATATCTGCAGTGCCAGCTGTAAGAATTGCAACACTTCCGAGATCTTTTTTAGCTTTTCCAAAAGTCGCAGTTCTTGCAATTTCGTTTAATTCAGCACCCAAAGCTTTAAGAGCTTCCATTTGCTCCTTGTTAAGCCTTGTAAAAAGTGCAGGTTTTCCAATTCTCTTGTATTCTTCCGCAATCTTTATTACAACTTCTACTGGCTTACCTTCACCAAATATTGCCTCTGGCTTTGCGGATCTTTCTTCTCTACCAAGATCAAGCTTTACAAGATTATTGAGATAATCTTCGAAGTTCTTCATGATACTCCCTCAAAGACTTCACCGTCAGATTGCCACTTTTTATCGCCTCCATCGCCTTAACAACCGCTATTGCTCCGGGAATCGTTGTTACATAGGGCACTCCATATTCGATTGCGGCTCTTCTGATCTCATAGCCCTCCGTCTTTCCTCTTCCACCACTTGGAGTGTTTATTATGAGGTGAATTTGTCCGTTTATGATCATGTCCACAATGTTCGGTCTCCCTTGGCTAACTTTTAGAGCAATTTCTGCTTCTATTCCATGTTCTTTTAGATATTCTGCAGTATTTTCTGTTGCAAAGATCTTAAAGCCAAATTCAGCGAGTTTTTTAGCCACAGGAACAATTTTTGGCTTATCTTTGTCCTTGACACTAATGAGCACATTTCCTTCTGTTGGCAATTTCATTCCAGCAGCAAGCTCCGCTTTGTAGTAAGCCAAGCCAAAGTTGTAGTCGATTCCCATCACTTCTCCAGTCGATCTCATCTCTGGTCCAAGCACAGGATCAACTCCTGGCAGTTTTATGAATGGGAAAACTGATTCTTTTACCGATAAGTGTTTCATTTTCACTTCTTTCAATCCAAGATCTTTTAGCTTCACACCCATCATAAGCTTTGCAGCGAGCTTTGCAAGTGGAATTCCTGTAGCTTTGCTTACAAAAGGCACCGTTCTGCTTGCCCTCGGATTTGCTTCAAGCACATACAAAACATCGTCCTTTAAAGCATATTGTA
>JANXDJ010000081.1 GCA_025059545.1 Archaeoglobaceae archaeon | reverse complement strand
AAATGCCTTTTTAATCTTTTCATAGCTCTCCTCAAGCGCCTCTGGGATTATCTGAACATCTGCAAGCACAGGCATGAAAGATGTGTCTCCACTCCACCTTGGAACTACATGCAAATGCAAATGCTCCACAATTCCTGCTCCCGCAACTCTTCCAAGATTAACTCCAAGGTTGAATCCATCTGGATTCATTGCAACTCTTATAGCTTTAATTGATAAATTTAAAAGTTTCATCATTTCAAGCAATTCCTCGTCGGTAAGGTCTTCTGTAGATGGCACATGCCTCTTGGGGCAAATCATTACATGTCCGGGATTGTAGGGGTAATGATTCATCACTACAAAGCTTTTTTCAGCCTTATGCACTACAAGTAAATTTCTCTCATCGCCTTTCACAGCTGAACAGAAAACGCAGTCCTTAGACTTCGGAGCTAAAACGTATCTGATCCTCCAAGGTGCAAAGATTTTTTCCATGGTTCCAATGGTTGCTGAATTTTAAAAGCTTTCCAAAACTTTCTCGAGCTTGCCAAATTCATTAAGAATGTGGTTTTTGATCCTCGCAACCACAACCTTTGGCTCCTCAGCTCCATATACGTAGCCAATCCATCCCCTTTCGACAAGCTTTCTCTTTATAATTCCCTTTCTGTGAAGCTCTCTGAGCCTTTCCCGAACAAACCTCGTTGAAAGGTTTAGTTCCTTCGCTATCTCTTTAACGCTAAGCTCTGGTTTTTCACGAAGTAAGTTGTATATTCTCAAGTCTGAAGGCTTTAACTTCAAACTATCTAGTATTTTTACAACCTCCTTGAGCATTTTTCACCTCTAATGTATGAACTTTTTTGATCATAAGGTATATAAATCTTCCGTAAATGGATCTCATTATGATAGAAAAGATCGATCTTTTCGCCAACCTTGTCGTAAATCCTCTCACAAGAATCGCAATAAAAGGCATTTCAGGATACTGCGAAGAATGTAAGAAAAATAGGCTTGAAAATGCCATTGAGCTCTTTTTTGGAGCAAGAGACAGCGCTTGTTGGAAATGCAAGTTTGCGGAGAAAGTTATTGAACCCATTCTTCTAAGGGGGGCAGAAGCTTTCAACACAAGCGAAGAAGAGTTGAAGGAAAAATTCAAAGATGCATACTGGCGAAAGGGTCTTGCAAGTGTCATAAAAGGACTTGCAGAATTCGGAGTTCGTAAACCCTTTGTTCCTGGAGCTCCTTTTCAAGTTGTTTGGGATATAACCTACGCATGCAATCTGCGTTGCAAGCACTGCTACGCCACTGCAGGAAAGCCTTTGGAAGACGAACTGACAACAGAGGAAGCCTTAGAAACAATAGACAACCTTGACAGGCTTGGAGTTACGATTATAGCCTTCTCAGGTGGTGAACCACTCGTCAGAAGGGATCTCTTTGAACTAACAAAGTATGCGCATGAAAAGGGGATCTACGTAGCCCTTGCAACGAATGGAACTATGATCAACGATGAAATGGCGATAAGGATGAAAGAGAATGGTGTAAGCTATCTTCAAATTAGTCTCGATGGGCTAAAAGAGACCCATGACTCATTTAGAGGGATAAAAGGATCGTTTGACAGAACAATCGAGGGTATAAAGAATGCTGTGAAACATGGTTTCTTCGTCAATGTTTCGATGACAGTGACAAAACTGAACTACAAAGACGTGCCAAAGGTAATTGAGCTCTGTGAAAAGCTCGGAGTTAACTGGTTCATGCACTACAACTTCATTCCCACCGGACGAGGAAAAGATATTCTCGATTTCGAGATAACTCCAGAAGAGAGAGAAAAACTGCTCAGATTGCTATACGAAAGAAACTTTAGCTCTAAACTCAGCCTGCTCTCTACCGCTCCGCAGTTTGCTAGAGTAGCTTTACAGTGCAATTGCGGACTAATTCCAACGCATTTCTATAATTTAAATGCTGGTAATAGGCTTAAACAGCTCGCAGAGTTCATCGGTGGTTGTGGAGCGGGAAGGTTTTACTTCGCAATAAAGGCAAATGGGGACATAACTCCTTGTGTTTTCTTCCCGCTCGTAGTTGGCAATGTAAGAGTTGACGATCTCGAGGAGCTCTGGAGAAAGAACGAGGTTTTTGAGAGTCTTAGAGACAAGGATCAGCTCGAAGGTTGCGGAGATTGCAATTATCGCTATGTCTGCGGTGGATGTAGAGCGAGAGCTTACAACTACTTTGGAGACTACTTCAAGCCAGATCCGGGATGTATGAGAAACAAAACCGTTTGGCAGACGATCTTATCATAATTTTTTGTTCAAATCTACTATAGGTAGCCAAATTCTGCCAAGTAATAATAGATCTCCGCTAAAAAATGATTCAGTGAGGCGAAGGGGACGATTATACAATCCCCATGGAAATAAATGGCGTCATCGATGAAGGAGATTATAACTGGCACCGCTTTCTTTCCAATAACCTTTGAAAATCTCTTACACCTTTCAGCATGCTTTTCAGCCTCTTTTTTTAACTGCGAAACCCTATAGCGATGTCCTGAATAAAGCTTCGCATCTAAGCAAAGCAAAATGTTTCCTCTCTCCGCAACAACATCGATCTCCGCTCCGCCAATTTCGTCTTTAAAAAAATGGTGAAAAATTGTGCTGAACTCGTGCTCTTCGCAGATCTTCTTCACTTCTAATTCAAAATCCTGCCATTTCATTAAAAATTGAAGAATAATTAAAGAACAAGTTGATATGACTGGAAGAGCACATCAGCGTTCAACTTGCCATGAACATAGGTTTTTCCAGTGGAAAGATCATTTACCGCAATCTGAGCTGGAGCGAAGAGATGAGGATCGATCTTGTAGAAGTCGTAGTTCGCAGCTTTAAAGATCTCGTAGAATGGCTTTCCATAATCCTTGCTCGTGCAACTTGGAACGTTCTTCAGAATTTCATCGTATTTCTTCACAGTCAAGAAAACACTGCCATAATACATCATGCTATCATTCGTTGCTCCCATTGCCTTCAGATCGTTCTCGAGAATTGGTGCAATTGGGCATCTGCCAGCTCCACTAACGATCTGCTTTGGATCATATCCAATTTCTGTCATCTTGTAAATTGCAGTTTCAACGATCCTGCCAGAGATCTGAACGCTTCCAACAATCGAGGCGGTTGGAGCAACTACTGCATAGACATCTTCAGCATCCACATCGCATTCCTTAGCGATGAATTCTATTACCTTCTCATCTGGCAGTTTGTTTGCTTCGAGTGCTATTATTGCAACATCCGCATCGTCTTCGTAGCCGATCTTTTCATAAGTCTTCTTCGGCTTCAAAGCCAAGGCTCTTGCTGGTCCACTTCCCATTGCAAAGTATTTCTCAACCTTAATCGCCCAACCCGCTTTTTGGCTACCAAGGCATGCGATTGCGGGATGATCCGTGTATTCTGTTATAAATGCAAACGGAACATCTCTTACCGTGTCAACTACAATGTTTACATCCGCAAGACCACCCATGCAGATCTGAGTGTATAGAATTCCCGCTTCATAGCTTCCAGGCACATTTATTCCACAATCAACAACTGTTGCATCGTTTTCAAGCCTTTTTGATTGAATCCTCAGCTCCTCTTCGTAATCAAGCATGGTTTCAACAATTTCAAGTGTTATTTCATTTACGCTTAGCATGTTTTCACCTCAAACCCCATTGATTTTTCAAGTTTTTATTTTTTGCTTTTCTATCAAAGCTCCTCAACTTCTGGCTCATCCTCAGATGAAGCTACGTTGGTCTCCTTTATGCCCATGAGTGCAAGATACTCCTTCAACATTCTCGGAAACTTCGAAGCTTCGACAAATCGCAATCCAAGCCTTTCACTCCACTTCTTTATACCTATATCACTGCTAACAACACCCGCTTCAAGCTCTTTTGCAAGAAGCAAAACATCGAGATCTGGAGCACTGTCGAGCAATCCTTGACGCATTACAGTTCGAAACCTGTCTCGGAATTTTGAGATCAAGTTGCCAATGTCCTCTTCGAGCTTTTCTGAAGCTCTTGAGATCGCTGAGCTTTCGAGAATGAAGTCCTCCGCAAGTCTTCTGCCACGGTTCATCTTCTGCCTTACTGAGATAATGTATTCATAGAAGATCGCTGCGGGAATCTTGACCTCATATCTGTTCGGCGTCTTCTTAACAAGCCAAGTGTCGAGCTTTACAAATGTGCTCTCATTACATTCATTTCTCCGCAAAAAACTTGAAAGCTCAGAATAAACTGAAGGATATGGAATATAACAGCTTATTTCGAGCTTAAGCCTCGCAAGAGCGATGAGATCGAGAATTTCGTTTGCGGATTCACAAAGAGAAGCATAGCTTTCTTTCTCTCTCATCCCCGCATCCGTAATCGCAGTTGTGTCGAGCACAAATCTTTGGCGCATTTAAATTGTTTTAGCATGAAGAAATAAATATCTTTCGAATGAGAAACTAATTATAACTTCAGACCAATTCAAA
>JANXDJ010000080.1 GCA_025059545.1 Archaeoglobaceae archaeon | reverse complement strand
GCATTCTCTACATTTTGGCTGAATAGTTTTCCAAGATAGTGATCGTAAACGAAATAGGAATCGTAGCAGTTGAAAACCGATCTCTCTCCAACACTTTTGCCAATGAAGCTGAGCACCGCATCGTATGCAATGTAACCTACAAGCATTCCCCTGACATGGATACTCTTAAGAGCTTCGAATGGATCGCTAAGCTCAGCGGTAACTTCTCCATCAACTCTAAGCTTGCGATCGATCTCAACTGTGTAAAGCGGATCGAAGGATATGTAAGTATATCTCGCATTTCTCGCCTTTTCCGCTGACTCAAGCATGAAAGGAAATTCTTCTTCCCTCACTACGGAGTATAGCTTCACTGGATCGACATATTCGTGCTTCTGCATATAATTTCCTCCATTTTTCTCAAAAAATCTCCATTTTCAACTCTCTCCTTAAAGATCTCGACGTTTTCTTTAAGATCTTCATAGCCCAAAGCGTAAAGAGCGGTTGCGAAATTCATTGCTATCAGCTTTTTATCCTCCTCTAAGCCCTTATTTGCAAAAACCGCTCTTATTCTCATTGCAGATTCTTCACTGCTATTACATGGGATTATTTCCGACTCTTCCAATCCGAAATCCTTAGGAAAAAGCTTTATTCTCTCAACACCGTTTTCAACCAAATAAGCTATTGTCTCCCCTCTTGGGTTGATCTCGTCTATTCCATTGCCATAGAAAACGATTCCCTCTCTTCCCAACAGATTGAGAGTTTCTGCAACTGCTAAAATAATTCTCTCATTTGAAACTCCAATTATCTGTCTTTCAGGATTTGCAGGATTCACAAGAGGTCCAAGAATGTTAAAAATCGTCCTTATTTTAAGCTTTTTTCTAACTCCTACAACCTTTGCAAATGTCTTGTGATAAAGCGGAGCGAAGAGGAATGCGAAATTCGTCTCCTTGATCATTCTTTTTGCAATCTCTGGAGGTTGTTCAATTCTTATTCCAAGTTTTTCGAGCACATCCGCAGATCCACTTCTTGAACTCACCGCTCTGTTGCCGTGCTTTGCTATTGGGGTGAACAGACTCATAGCGATTGCTACTGCTGTGCTTACATTTATGGTGGAAGAAAGATCCCCACCTGTTCCACAGGTGTCAAAGACTTTGCCGAGATCAAGCTTTACCCTTTCGAGAATCGCTTTGCTAAATCCAGCGAGAACTTCAGAATCATATCCTTTTAACTCAAGTCCTGTTAGTATTGCAGAGATCTCGACTTCATCCATCTCTGGGAGCTTTGAAGCTATCTCATATGCCTTTTCCATGTCAAGATTGCCAAAAAGAACTTCGATCATATCCTCGCCTCCACAAAACTTCTAACAAATTGCTCAGTGTTTTCAGCAAGCATAAAAGCTGTGCCAATGAGCACAGCATCGACAACTTTTAGAACCTTCAGATCTTCCAAACTGCTTATTCCACTTCCACTGATCTTCAGAACTCTAATCTTAGGAGCTAATCTGAAAGTTCTTTCCAAATCGATCTCAGAAGGATTAAAGATGTCTCTGTTGTTGATCAAAACAACCCTCGCTCCGTCAACAAAACGCAGATCTTCTTCACTAAAAACCTCGACAACTGGCTCTACTCCGTGCTCATGGCATAGATCTATGAATTCGAAAGTTTTAGCTTTTAAAATTCTTGCAATCAATAAAAGAGCTTTTGCATCAACTTCAGCGGTTCTCTCTATTTCATCTTTGCTCTCTATAAAATCTTTTCTCAAAACTGGTAGCTCTGTTTCTTTACAGATCTTTCTTAACGTCTCCAAGTCACCTTTAAAATTCTTTGCAGTTATATAAGAGATTGCAGAACATCCTGCTCTCTCGTAGACTTTCAAAATTTCCAAGGGATTCCTACCTCTTAACAGATCCCCCTTTGTTGGCGAAAAACTCTTTATTTCACCTATCACCACATTTTTTCTCTTATCCTTTATTTTATCAATAAACCCAAAAACAATCACCTAATCCCCTCATAGAGGACTATGCATTCTTAGAGTATTTAAGCTTAACGCTAAGGAATTTTAATAGATGAACATCTGGTGAGTAATTTAAATCGTGAGCATTTGGAGAATTTTTGGTTTTATAGCAGGATATATTTTTCTCGCCCTAATAGGTGTTTTCCCAATTGGAGTTAGAATCCACGGCTCTTTATGCATTGGACTTGCAATTTCAATCTTTCTAAAAGTATGTCCCTCTTTACAATCTATTTAATGGCTTTAAACAGAGCCTTGGCATTCTCTACTGCTCTTTTTTTGGTTCAATTGGTAGCGTATATTCATTCTATGCAAAAAATGTATTATTTTCGGAACTCTTTGGGCTTCTTTCCTTTATTTTGTGGCATTAAGCAGTCTTAATGCGCTTTTTAAGCTTAGATATGGATAAAAATATTTAACCATTGAAAGCCAAGCAAGAGTATGTTCGAGATCGCAATAAAAAATGGGCTTTGCTTAATAAAAGACAGATTTTTAAAATGTAATGTTGGGATCGAGGGAAAAAGAATTACCTACGTTGGAAAAGAGGATATTAAAGGGGAAGAGAAGATAAATGCAAGCGGTTGTTTCGTTTTACCCGGACTTTTTAATGCTCACACTCATTCAGCAATGACCTTGCTGAGGGGTTATGCTGAAGGGCTCCCGCTAAAAGAATGGCTTGAGAAGATTTGGGAAAAAGAGGCAAAGCTTGACGAAAAAGCGGTTTATTTAGGCGCTAAACTTGCCTGTGTCGAGATGCTAAAAAGTGGGATTACATGCTTCGCGGACATGTATATACACATGGATGGTATTGCGAAGGCAGTAGAAGAGACAGGAATAAGGGCGGTTCTTGGTTACGGAATGGCGGATCGAGGAGATGAGAAGAAAGCAAAAGAAGAATTGAGAATTGCTTTAGATTTCATTCAGAAATGGAGTGGAAAAGAGAGGATAGAGTTTATTTTAACCCCTCACGCTGTTTATACTTGCTCTACCGAATTTCTTGCTGAAATAGCTAGAATTGCAAAAGAAAAAGGAATAATGAAACACATTCATGCTTCTGAAACTTTATGGGAAGTTAGAGAAGCTAAAAAAAGATTTGGAATGGGTCCAATTGGGCTTTTGAATTCAATAGGATTTTTGGATAATAAAACTGTCTTAGCCCACGGAGTTTGGCTTAGCGAGGTGGACATGGAGATAATTTCAGAAAAAGGCACGAATGTTGCTCATTGCCCCTCAAGCAACCTAAAGCTATCCTCAGGAATTGCAAAGGTTGCTGAAATGCTTGAAAAAGGAATAAACGTTTGCTTAGGCACGGATGGAGCTGCGAGCAATAACATTTTGAATCTTTTCAGCGAAATGCGAATCTCAGCCTTGCTTCAAAACTTGAGGCACAAGTTCATTAGCCCAGCTAATTTTCTTAAAATGGCCACCAGGAACGGATACATGGCTTATGGAATTGACGGTGGAGTCATAGAAATTGGAAAGCTTGCAGATCTCGTAATAGTTGAAATCAACCACAATCATCATCCTCTCTACGATCCGTTTAACTCAATCGTTTTCTCTTCTTTGGGCTCTGAAGTTCGTGATGTGATTGTGGATGGCAAAATAGTGCTCGAAGATAGAAATGTCATTGGGATAGACGAATATGAGTTATTAGAGGAAGTTGAGAGAGAATGCTCAACTCCTAACTATAATTATGAAAAAGTTTAATTACTCGTTGAGACAAATATATTTTGATGCCTAAGCTATCACTCACATTATTGAAAAAAGAGAGCAAAGAGGCTGAAGATAGAAAGGAGGCTGAAAAGCTTGAATCTTATGAAGAAGAGGCAATTGAAGCAATAAAAGAGGCTAAGAAAGAAAGAAAAATACTCAAAACCAAAAAAGAAGTTGGAATTTTGGGAAGAGAAAAAGTAAAGGAATACAGCGTTGAAAAATATGGACCAATGGTTGAGTATTCGCCTCCAACAAACTGGAGGATAGTTGAAGAATATTGGGTTAAGGAACCTTACTGCAAGGTTTACATAATCTACAATGATGATGAGCAAGAATACACTTATGTGGTTGCTGAACCGAAGCTGTCACCTTATGAAGTAGAGGTATATGGACAAATATACCGAATAATACGAGAAGAACTTGAAAAGTTAGAACTAACCGACGGTTTGGAGAGAGAAACACTTTTGAAGGATGTATATACAAGGGTTTTAGGAGAACTAAAACTGGATTTAGATGAGAAAGGCTACTTTAAAATACTCTACTATCTATTCAGAGATCTTTTGGGATATGGAAAGCTATCTGCATTCATGAGCGATAGGATGCTCGAAGACATCTCATGCAATGGATATAGAAAACCAGTTTACGTTTTTCACAGATCATACACAAACCTAAGAACGAACATCGTCTTTGAGGATGAAGATGAGCTTGACTCCTTCGTTATAAACTTGGCTCAGAAATGCGGGAAGCATTTGAG
>JANXDJ010000007.1 GCA_025059545.1 Archaeoglobaceae archaeon | reverse complement strand
AAGCTGGAACTCCTTCGTTCAGATTTCAGAGATTACTTAGAGACGAACATGAAAGAATTGAATAGTAGAATCTCCAAAATCGAAGATGCTCTAAGAAAGGCAGGACTCATGTGATTCTTATACTTGATAAATATAACCAATGCCCTAAATGGGGCAGAAAAGTTTAAATCATTTAATTCACATAGGAAATTGAGATGCCTGCAACAGTAAAGGATTTGCTCGTAGAAATAAGGAATACAAGCGAATTAATAATAGATCTTGCCTATTCATCGGTTCTATACGATGTTGAAGACGTTGCTGAAGAAGTGCTTGAGCTTGAAGCGAAATTCATAGAACTCATTAAGGAGATAAGAAAGAAAGCTTCGCTATCTGCAAGGCATATAAGAGAAACTGAGAAGGTCGCATCCGTTTTGCAAATTGCAAGCGCTGGCTACAAGATGAGCAGTGCAGCAGGAGACATATCTTCTCTTGTGCTTAGAGGCTACAAACTGCCTAAGAACATCGTTAATCTCGTACTTACACACTCTGAAGAGACAATAGTGAAGATTTCTGTTCCCGAAAACTCTCCCGTCGCTGGAAAAACGCTTGGTGAAGTTAAATTCCAGAAAGTTACAGGAATGAGAGTGATAGCGATAAAGAGAGATCTAAACTGGATTTTTGATGTCAACAGAGATACGAGAGTTATGAAAGGAGACGTGCTTTTTGTTCGAGGAGATCCAAACAGCGTTCCAAGACTTTATGAGTTTGTTCTACATGAGAGCAAGGAAATAGGTATTGCAAGAGAGCTCGAAATCCCGGAACTCGACAGAGCGGTGGATCTACTAATTGAAATGAAAAATCTGTCGGAGCTTGCGGTCGACTTAGCTTACTCCTCACTGATCTACGGAAACGAAGATGTCGCTCTTGAAGTAGTTTACATAGAGAACGTTCTTGACAACATGAAGTTCGAAGTGGAGAAGCTGATCCTTACTGCAAGCAAAAAATTCGAGGATCCTTCGATCCTGATTCCGATCATCGAAATAGTTCACTGCATGGAACAGATCGCTGACTGTGCAAGAGAAATTGCTGAAGTGTTGCTAAACAAAATGGAACTTCCAGAAGTTTTCAAGGATGCAATGAAAAAGACTGGAGAGATCCTTTTGATGGTAACAGTGGACAAAGATTCTCCGCTTCACAATAAAACGCTAAAGGAGACGAGAGTGGAGAGCAATACTGGGATGCATATAATAGCAATAAAGAGAAAGCGGGAGTGGGTTACAAGACCGACTGCGAGCACGGCAATATATGCGGGAGATATTCTAATAGCTAAGGGTCCAAGAGAGGCGGAAAATGAGCTACTGAACCTTTGTTGTCCCACTAAACCAGCATCTTAAGCTTTCTAACGAGTTCTCTTTTTATCTGCGAATCTCTTCCTTTTTCGCAGACAATCGTTCTAACCCCTATTATGTCTGGAGAGAGCTTCTTTAAAGTCTCTAAATGTCCCCAACTTATGTTTCCAGCCAATGCACATTGAAGACCTTTTTCTTTAGCCATTGAAACGAAATCTTGCAAATTTTCAAATCTCATGTGATCAAAGATCGAGCTCCCATCCTTAATTGCGGTGTCTACCATGACAACATCAGCAGCGCATTCTGCTGCGATCTCGGGAAGCTTCAATGGAGAAATTGCATTTATTTTGTAGTGATCGCCGTAACCAGCTATTACTACCTTTTTGCTTTTATCATAGCCCTTAACAGCTTTTACAACTCCTAATATTATCTCTTTCGCCTCAAATTCGTTTTTAACTCCATAAAGCCCAACTTTAACATAATCCGCCCCTGCAACCGCCGCTCCTAAGGCAGCTAAGCTCGCAGTGCCCGGCTTATATGGCATGTCTCCCGTTGTTGCACTTACTTCTTTGCCATGTTCCTTCGCTATCTTCGCTATCTCGCTTATAACCCACGGAAAATTTGCCCCAAGAGAGCCTTCAGAAGGGTTCTTCACATCAATTATGTCTGCACCACCTTCAATTGCTTCCAGAGCTTCTATTACGTTTTTGGGGCTTACAAGAACAAGCATTGCATCTTTCTTTATTTCTTAGTATTTATGTTTTTTGAAACTTTTTTAATCCTTTGAACATCTTTTATTCATGAAAATAAATCCAATTGATCTTGAGAAGGGAATTAAAGTTTCAGAACTTGTAGATAAACTCTCGCTAACTGCCTTTAATGCTCGTAGACTCGGAAATGCTGGAAAAATTTGGAAAGAGATGGTGAAAGAAGATACTTTCGTATTCCTAACGCTTGCGGGAGCGATGATCCCAGCAGGAATGAGAAATGTTATAAAAGGTTTGTTAGAGAACCAATTCACTCACAGCATAGTGCTTACTGGAGCAAATCTTGTTCACGAGGTTTGCGAGGCTCTTGGCTACCCTCATATCTCTGGATCAGAAATGTCTGATGACGTTGAGCTTGCAAACAAAGGGGTGAGCAGAATTTACGATGTATTTATGGAAAATCGAGCTTTCGAAGCGGTTGAACAATTCTTCATGGAAACATTCAAGGAGCTCTCTGGAACTTATTCGAGTTTCGAGATCATTTGGGAAATTGGAAAAAGACTTGAAAATTCTTTTTTGAGGTTCTCATATGAAAATAAGAGCCCATTTTTCTGCCCAACGCTTCATGACTCCATCGCAGGACTTCATCTCATGCTTTACGGTAAGAAGGTGGTCTTAGATTACTCTAAGGACACGAAAATGCTTCTCGATCTTTGTTCGCAAAAGAAGAAAATGGGCGTTGTAATTGTTGGTGGTGGAGTGCCGAAGAATTTCACTCTCCAAGCGATGCTTCTTGCAGATGGCTTTGACTATGCTATTCAGATCACCACAGATCTTCCACAATATGGCGGATTGAGCGGAGCAACGCTTGAAGAAGCTAAAAGCTGGTGCAAGCTTAAAAGTAACGCTAAGGCAGTAACTGTTTACTGCGACGCTACAATAGCCTTACCAATGCTCTATGCTTATCTTTTGGATTGAGGCTCAGAACTCAAAACCCTCATCACCTCTCAGAGGGGTCCTTTCATCATCGCCAATCAAGTTTTGGCTCTGCCAGAGATAAATTTTATGCGTAAAGTCTTAAGCAATAATTTTTTATTCAATTTCCCCCAAGTATTCAAGATCGACAACGTATCGATTCACATAAGGAGCGAAGTTTCCGCATCTCCGCATAAATGTTGCTCTCACCCTCATTCCATTCTGCAAAAAGATCTCTTCCACTTTCTTGCTTAGCAAATTCTCGTAGTTCTCACTCTCAAAGGTATAGTAATGCGCAACTCCTCCGATCTTGAGTCTGCCTTTTAACAGCCAAACAAAATTCTCCGCAGAATAGGGAGCGGGCATAAGAATGCGATCGAACTTGCCAAGCTTTGGCACAACTTCCGCAACGTCCCCTTCGATCACGACAACGTTTTCAACCTTGTTTAGCTGAACATTCTTTCTAAAATATTCCACTGCGATGCTGTTAAGCTCAACTCCTACGACTTCCTCAGCCTTAGAAAGCTTTGCAATAACTATTGCATATGGTCCAACGCCTGCAAACATCACTAAAACTCTCTCCCCCTCCTTAACGAGCCTTGCTATTCTTTCCCTTTCTGTAGATAACTTTGAAGAGAAGTAAACCTTCGTTGGGTCAACGAGAAATCTACAGCCATGCTCTTTTGCCATCGTTTCAGTCTCTTCACCATAGATCTTTTCGTATCTCGCAACTCTAAAGATCCCATCAACTTCTCCAACCTTCCTTAAGATCGTCTTTATGTGCTTGTGCTTTTTGATCATCGCTTCTACAATTAGTTCTTTCTTGCTAATTAGCTCCTCGGGAATCTCTATTATGGCTATATTACCTATTATTTCGAAGCTTCTCCTTAAAATTTTCAGCTCTTCTTCGTTGAGCTTATCTCTGAGCATTTCCTTGAGAGACACCAAAGTGATTTATGCAGAGTGCAATAAATATTTGCGATGCTAAAGGGTGTTTACTTCATCACAGATTCAAAGTTCGGAAAACACGAAGAGATGGCTAAAAATGCACTCGAATTAGGTGTAAAGATCATTCAGCTCAGAGAAAAGAGGATGAAGGATCGGGATTTATTCCTGACAGCTAAAAGATTGAGAGAGCTAACAGAGAGCTATGATGCTCTTCTTATTATCAACGATCGCTTGGACATAGCAGTCTCTGCTGAAGCGGATGGGGTGCATTTAGGACAAGAGGATCTACCATTGGAAGTTGCAAGAGAACTCTTCGATGGTCTAATTGGAATTTCTGTGCACAACTTTGAAGAAGCTATGAAAGCAAAGAAGGCGGATTATCTTGGAGCGGGACCTATTTTCAAGACTACGACAAAAGAGGATGCAAAAGAACCCATTGGACTTGAAGAACTTAATAAAATAGTCTTAGCTACGAATCTACCAGTTTTTGCGATCGGTGGAATAAATTCAGATAACGTTAAAAGAGTGCTCGATTGCAAAGTTGCTGGCATTGCTGTTGTGTCCGCAATAGCGGGGGAGAGTAAAGAGAGGGCAAAGGATTTTATTGAACTCGTTAACAAATATCTGAAGATATGAAACAACTCTCAGAGCTTAAGGGCTATCAGATCTTTAATCATTCCGCAGTTAAAACTTGTTTGTGGCTGAAAAAGTCGTTGAGAGATGAGGGAGTATGCTACAAGCAGAAGTTTTATGGCATAGAATCTCACCGCTGTCTTCAAATGACTCCGGCATTGCTTTGCAATCAATTCTGTATCCACTGCTGGCGACCCTTGGAGCTACTGAGAGATTTTAAAGGTTGGGATGAGCCAGAAAAGATCGTTGAAGAGAGCTTGAAAGCTCAAAAAAGGTTGTTGAGTGGTTTTTACGGAACTGAAGGAATAAATAGAGATAAGCTTAAAGAAGCAGAGAAACCAAATCAGGTTGCAATAAGCCTTATAGGAGAACCAACTTTTTATCCGCATTTGCCAGAGCTTATAGAGCAATACAAAAGGCGTGGGTTCACAACTTTTCTTGTAACAAACGGAACGAATCCAGAAATGGTGAGAAAAGTAGAACCGACCCAGCTCTACATAAGCCTTACTGCCTACAGTGAAGAAAGTCATTTGGCTTTGAATCGTCCCCAGAAGAGTTATTGGGATAGAATTATAGAGAGTTTAAAAGCTATGAAAGAAGTGAAAGCGAGGAAGGTGATCAGGTTAACGCTGATCAAAGGCATAAATATGGATGAGAGAGCTATTGAGGGATTTGACAGACTGATAAGAATCGCTGAACCAGACTATGTGGAAGCAAAGGCTTACATGTTTCTCGGTTATTCAAGGCTTAGGCTAAGGTTTGAGAACATGCCAGAGCACAATGATATAGTGGAGTTCAGTAGGCTCATGAGCAGAAAAGGTTATGAGATCTTAGATGAATCTGAACAGAGCAGGGTTTGCCTTTTAATCTTATGAGACTTGAAGAATGCAAGGAAAGGCTTGAAGAACTTGAAAAGGCTCGTGAAGAGCTGTTGAAACTTTCAAGAGAGCTGAGAATACTTGCTTCAAAGGCAATTGTTGCAATTCACGCTGGAGAGATGGAGCTTGCGGAGAAAAATATTTCTAAAGGTAGAGAAATTCTCGATAAGCTGAAAGATTTTCAAATATTTCCGGAAATATACTATTCAATGACCTTTGATTCTATGCAGGAAATTGCAGAAGCAATAATATTTGCTAAGGCTGTTAATGGAGACTTTGATTTTTCCATCGACATAGAAATCCAGCATTCCGCATTTATCACAGGTTTAGCTGACGTTACTGGAGAGCTTCGAAGGTATGCGCTTTCAAAGATGATCGCTAACGAGCTTGAAAGAGCCGAGGAGGTCCTTAGAATAATGGAAAAGATCTACTCTGAACTGATCTCGTTTGCTTCTTTCCCTGAAAAACTCGTGCCAAATCTTAGGCAGAAACTTGACGTTGCAAGAGCTGGGATTGAAAGAACTAAATCAGACCTACTAACAGCAAAGCTTTATGCGAGTCTGGATCGGAATTGACGACACAGACAGCAGAAAAGGAATGTGCACAACTTATCTTGCATTGATTTTAATAGAAGAATTAAAGAAAATTGGAAATGTTTTGGGCTTTCCAAGACTGATAAGGCTAAATCCAACAATTCCTTTCAAAACAAGGGGAAATGGAGCGGTGAGTTTTCTTGCGGAGCTTGAAGATCTCGATGAAGCAATGGAGATTGCAGATAAACTCGTAAATGAGTATGCAGAGCTTGATGACGAAAACACGAATCCCGGAGTTGTTTTTGTTGAGGAAGAAAAAGCTTCTTTGCTGAAAGAATTCGCAATAAGGGCGATAAAAGATATTCTCACAATAGAAGAAGCAATGGAGTTGATCAAAAAGCACGGAATAAGATATTTGAAGTTTAAGAATGGTCGGGGACTTATTGGAGCCTTAGCTTCTGTAGGAGCCAAGCTTGATGATTTCGTTTACGAAATAATAGCCTATCGAATGCCAGATAAAATTAGAAAGCCAAGAGAGTTTGAGAAGGAAAGTTTCTATAGCGTCGACTTTGAATTCTACCCAACGATCTTTGACACCGTTGACTGGTGCAACGACGTTGTCATGGCAGTTCCCGGCACTCCCTGTCCTGTGCTCTTTGGACTGAGAGGAGAAAGCGTTGAGGTTTTGAAAAAAGGGCTTGAAAAAGTCAAAACAGAGCCATGGGAAAGAAAACAAATTTTCATCACGAACCACGCAACAGACATGCACATTCTCGAGAATGGAGAAGTTAGAGACTTTCATTCATATAAACTGATTGGTAGAGTCATAAATAAGCCCTATGAAATAATTGGTGGACATGTTTTCTTTGAGATCGAAACAAGCTCTGGAACTTTGAAGTGCTCTGCTTTTGAGCCGACAAAGCAGTTCAGAAACATCGTAAGAGCGCTCGCTCCCGGAGATGTTGTGGAAGTTTACGGTTCTGTGAAGAATAGCACGCTAAATCTTGAAAAAATGAGAATTTTGAAGCTGGAAAAGCAATTTCTAGAGCTCAATCCTATCTGTCCTCAATGCGGGAAGAGAATGGAATCTTCAGGCAAAGGACAAGGTTTTAGATGTAGAAGCTGTAAGACGAGAGCTTTTGAAAAAATAAAGATTGAAATTCCAAGAAAATTGGAAAAAGGATTCTACGAAGTGCCACCTTGTGCGAGAAGACATCTTACGAAACCTCTCATTAGGATGCGAGTCTCAGGAAAACACATTTTCAGATAGAACGTCGAGCATGCTGTAAATTCCTGGCTTTTCTACCTTTGAAATCCATTTAACTGCCATTATCGCCCCTTTTGCAAAGCTGTCTCTGCTCGTAGCTCTGTGCGTTATTTCAACTCTCTCGCCTTCGCCGAAGAAAAGAACTGTATGCTCTCCAACCACGTCGCCTCCACGAATGCCAAAAACTCCTATCTCCTCACCCCTTTTCCCTTCTCTGCAGAACTTCAGCTCAATCTTTTTGCCTCTCTTCGCCAAAACGTCTTTTATTATCTCTGCAGTCTTTATCGCAGTTCCACTTGGAGCATCTTTCTTCATCTTGTGATGGATTTCGAAGACCTCCACATCGTATTCTTGGAGAAGAGTAGAGGCGAACTCTACGATCTTGAAGAAGGCATTAACGCCTATGCTAAAATTTGGCGAAATCACTGTAGGAACTTTTTTACAAAGCTGTTCAAGCTCCCTTCTCTGTTCTTCGCTAAATCCAGTTGTGCCGATGACGAGCCTAACCCCTTTTTCAGAAGCTATTCTTGCATTTTTTAAACACGCGTTCGGATTCGTGAAGTCAACAAGAATGTCTGCATTCAGCTTTGTTATATCGTTCTCTATTAAAACCCCTATTTTTCCAATTCCTGCAATTTCTCCAGCATCTTTTCCAATTTCAACGACATCAAAAGCCTGTGAGATTTTTAAACCCTCGTTGATTGCGTGCTTCACAACAAGCTTGCCCATTCTTCCAGCTGAACCAGCGATTGCGAGCTTCATGAAAGTTGTTTTCTCCAATCTTAAAAAATTTATTTCACTCTCGCTTTGTAAAGATCTCCAACCTTTGAGCTAAAGATGAGCGTGAATATGATGTTTCCAAGAGTGAGCACGAGAAAAATGACCAGAAGGATTTTATCCATGTGCATTGCGGGAATTAAGCACAATGCTGGGGTAAACATTGAGGCAATGGCTCCAGAAGCGTAAAAAATGAATTTTCTTTTCTTAGAGGTCCTCTTTAAGCTATCAGGCTCAACTTTTATTCCGAGAACTGGAAAATAATTGAAAATAACAAATAAAGGTGAACTTAGTTTCGTTATAGAGGATTTTCCAATAAAGTAGTAGCGAAAATTCAACCCAAATGCTTTTCCAACAACAAAATGAGCCAAGCAGTGGCTGAAATACCAGAAACAAAACCAAGCCAATAATAGGGCAATTATCTTTAACTCACGGGGAAAAAGATCTATGATTAGGATCAGAAAAAACCCGATAGATAAGCCCAAGATCTCTATTGCATTCCCAAGCCAAATAGGGAGTCTTCTATAACCCATTAGATCATTTTATGAGCCCAAGGCTTTTAAGGACTTCCTTTAGCTTCTCAGTTTTATCAGCACTCAGCTCAACCAAAGGTAATCTTGGCTTTCCAGCTGATAATCCAATGAGTTCCATTGCTTTCTTAACTGGAATTGGATTCGTGTCTATAAATAAGGCGTCAAACAATGGCGAAAGTTTATGGTGGATCTCAATCGCTTTCGCAATTTTACCTTCGACAAATGCATTGTATAGCTCCTTCATCAAATGAGGTGCAACGTTTGCAGCGACGCTTATCACTCCTTTACCCCCCAATGCAAGGATTGGGAGTGTGAGGAAATCATCTCCCGAAAGGACTACGAAATCCTTCTTCTTTACAATCCTTATTATGTCTGAAACCTGCTTCAAATTTCCACTTGCCTCCTTAACTCCAACTATGTTGTCAATCTCGGCAAGCTTAGCCATCAACTGTGGAGAAACATTTATTCCAGTTCTTCCGGGAATGTTGTAAACGATCAAGGGGATAGAAACTTCTTTCGCCACTGCTTTGTAGTGCTCGAGCAGTCCAGCATCGTTCGGCTTGTTGTAGTAAGGAGTTACAAGCATCGCAGCTTCAGCACCAGCTTTTTCTACTTCCTTTGTTAGCCAAATCGCTTCTTTTGTAGAATTAGAACCTGAGCCTCCAATAACGGGTAGCTTGGAAGTTTCAGCGACGAATCTAACAACTTCTACATGCTCTTCATAGCCAAGCGTCGAAGCTTCACCAGTGGTTCCGCATGGCACAAAAGCATTTACATGCCTCTCCATGTAGTCTATATCTACCGCTAAGCCTTCATAGTCAACGCTGAAGTCTTCCTTGAAGGGAGTTATGAGCGCTGGAATGACACCTTTGAACATCTCTATCCCTTCATTCCTCGATTAACCTTCCTTGTAATGTATCCAGCGACTCTGTTGCGGATCGTCTTGCTTTTAATAGTTGTAAGCTGTGAAACGAGCTTCTTGTTTTCATCGAAGTTCGATGTGAAAGTCTCTGGATACTTCTTGAGCAGTTCGCTTGCTATTACCTTTATGTATGCAGGCTTTACAGTTCCCATGCTCTCAGTATAGGTGTGATATTTAAAACTTTATCCACTCCAAGTTTTCAAACGGTTAAGCGTAAAGGAAACTATTAATAGACTTTTTTGAACTTTTGCTATGGATAAGCTCTCAGAAAAAGCGGTGATTCTATTTATTCCGCCTGCAATTTTCTTTACCGCAAGAGCAATTTTAGATCCAGAAAACGTATTCGATTACATTGGCAATTACACGATCCATGCTCTCTTATATTTTCTATCCTTCTTACTTTTCCCCGCTTTCTATTTATATTTGAAGAATGAAGCTCTCGGATTGTTCTGCAGTAAAAAAGCATTTTTAGCAGGTTTAATCGCCTATCTTCCCTTTTTACCACTCTTTCTACTTCTCTTTGGTCCAATTCTTGGAGCAACTGGCAAAGGTTTAGAACTAATTAAGACCCTTTTTTTAATTTGCCTAAACGTTTCTGCAGTCGATTTTTATGTATGGAGAGTTTGGCAGGCTAATTTTAATAAATACATCGGCTTCTTGGTATGGCTACTCGTGCATATACCAGAATCAACAATTCTCGCCCCACACGGAATATTTAAGGTTATAATTTTCATGGTCGCAAGTGGTGCAGTCTTTTCAACAGTTTACGATAAATACAAATGTGTCGGCGGACTCATCGCAGGACATGTGGCAATTAACGTTGGAATGGCTATAATAAGAGGGGAGTGGTGGTAGTAAGCCCCCTTCTGTTCCGACGGCATCAGTCTAAGCAGCATTAAGCCTTGCACCCAATGGCGAGCAGGAATTTTCAACCAGCAAGGGTGATCTATGCTTCTCAGCTTCATCGCATTTCCCCTTGCCGGATATTTTCTGTTCCTACTCAATTCCCTCTCGGGAATGCTCCTTGCGGAACCCATCTTACGGGTGGGGGGACTTTCCTCCTCTCGGTAAGCCGTCCACCACCGCTCCCTATGATCTTACTCACACTTGCATAAAATCTTTAAGGCGAGAGTTGTAGCGAGGAAAAGGTGAGGCGATGATCTTTCAAGGAAGGAGTAGAAGAAAGGCAACCGGAGGATTTTATCGGGCTCATAGGAAGAAAAGGAAGTATGAGCTTGGTGGAGAGCAAGTGCTAACAACGATTGGAGATAGGAAAGCGAAGAAGGAAAGAATGATGGGTGGAAGCTACAAGCTTAGGTTATTCTCTGATAAATACGCAAACGTTTATGATCCAATTCAGAAAAAAGTCTTAAGAGTCGCAATCAAAAGCGTGGTAGAGAATCCCGCCCACGTTCACTATGTAAGGCATGGAGTTATCACAAGAGGAGCAGTAATACAGACAGAAATTGGAAAAGCGAGAGTTACAAATCGCCCCAGCCAAGAAGGGATTATAAACGCAGTTTTAATAGAACAAAAGTAGGGGGCGCCAAAAATAACACAGTTGCATCGGCGGCGGGATAGATGCCAACGTTGTATCGACGCCCCTAAGATTGTTATTCTTTAAATTAATAAACCTTTCGGGAGAGAATTTCAAAATGATATAATTTTTAAAAGTCTCTTAAATTTAATATTACCATCTTATATTCTTTAAAATTGGGTTTAGAACATCATTTTATCCCAGAAGTGGAATTAGAGCAATTTAGTTAACCTGAATAGAACCAATGCTAAAAAACAGAACCGCCCTCTTACAAAAATAAAAAATTTATTGGGGTTTGCTTATAAGCTCAGTCTTGGACAAGATCTTTCCTTCTCTCGAATGTGGATTCCTGAATAATTTGTCGCCGTATTTCTCGATCTCTCTTGCCTCATCTGCAAGGATCGCTGCGATACGCATCATCTCATGCGCTGAAGCAACCAAGGGGACATAGACATTGTAATCCTTCTCAACAAAGCATCCGCGAACGTTTATGTCTGCAACCTTTTCAGCAATGAAGTAAGCCGCCATTGCCTTCGATTTCGCATATGGATTGCTGAACTTCCCAGCCTCAACAGCCTTCTCAGCTGTAACGATGATCTGTGGCAGTTCCGGCTTCTTTCCTGCCTTCAAATCATCGATAACCTTGTTTATCGCCTCTTGAACGACCCTCAAAGCTCCAGTTGCTGCGAGAACTTTCAAAACATCCGCATTGAACAGGGACATCTCCGTTGGATCTAAGAATTCTCTGCGAGCCCCAATCATAGAATCCGCGTTTATGAAAATGTATCCAAAGCCCTTCTCTTTCAGCTCATCCTTCGCCTTCTTCGCGGGAGCATCGCTTATCACGATCACTGGCTTACCCGCAAAAGCCTCTCTTGCTGCCTTAGGACCAGGTAAAGCTGCATTCGGAGATGCAACTATTATTAAATCCGGATTGAATTCTTTCAGCTTTTCAGCTACAACAGCTTCTTCTGGTTGCATTTTCGCACCGCTCGTCACAACACGAACATCGATGTCTTCTCTATCCGCTCTTTCGTCAAGCAAGTATTCAAGAATTACTGCGGTGCCAATTGCACCCATCTTCAAAACACCAACCTTCACCGTGGTCATAGTAAACGAGAGGAGTAGAACCTATTTAATAATTTCTCATTTTAACTTATTCAATTAAATATTTCCTTAAGTTCTTTTCTAAGACTTCCCGAGTAATTCTGAAGCTTTTCAACGAAGTCCTCAAGTTTTGGATCGATGGGTAAGCTCTTAATCATTATTTCATATTCTTTTCCAAGCGCGTAAACTTCTTTAAGACTTCCAAATGGGTAAATAGGCTCTCGAGAGCTTTCCAAAAAAGCCATATTTGCAATGATAACCTTTGGCTTTAATCCAGAGTCGAGCAAATAATCGAGCATTTGCTTGACTACTTTCAAGGATAGCTTTGAGGGCAAAGTCACTACTGCGATTTCGGGATTCGTGACTCTCATCAGAGTTAAAAGCTCTTCTCCCATTCCTGGTGGTGTGTCGATGACGACTTTGTTTTCCTCAACATTGGCAAAACCGAGCAAAGACTCGATCACCACCCCCTCTTGCTTTCCCGGCAAAACAATGTAGTGATCACCAACAAGTCCGCCAACGCTGTATATTGATAGATTACCCACCTTGAACGGCTCAATCCCTTCTTTACCAACTTCATGCAATTTTTGAATGCCAAAAAGCTTCAAGACTGAATTTCCGTAGATGTCAAGATCGATCAACGCCGTTCTATGCTTTTCACTTAAATTCAGAGCTATTAAAGACGCGATTGTGCTCTTTCCAACGCCTCCCTTTGCGCTCATCACAGCAAGAACCTTCTTGCCTTTAAAACGCTCCTTAGCCTGCTCAAAGATCGGATTCATAACTCAACAGCCTCCACCCTTATTTCAGTGTCAACATCGAAGTCGTGTGAACCGCACTTCGGACACTTTGCAAATGCGGTTATTAGAGCTGGGACTATGTGTAATGGATTCTCCTCGCCATAATCCTTCAGAACTTGCTCAAGTTGAGGCTTAATATCACTGAGAGTGAATTTATTACCGCAAACTCTACAGTTGAAGTTCTGATCCCTTAAACGAACCTCGAGTTCTGCATCGGCGATCTTTGAGCCTTTCTTGATCACATTGAAAGCTTCTCGCAGTATTTCAACTTCAAGCATCGAGAGAGAAGGGACTGAAAGAATTACTTTCCCAACCTTAACATTCTTTTCCATGGACCACTTCTCCACACTGCTCACCACTGACATCGCTATCGCCCACTCATGCATAGCCTTTCCGAAATTCAGGAGTATTTAAGCGGTTCGATTCAAATAAAAAAAGCTAAATTGGTATTACTTATTATGCTAAAAATTAGGAAAGTTTAAAAGCCAATTTTTCGCAATCTATTTATATTCTCGTGCTTTCCGCAAACCATAGCCACAAAGGGTGGTAGCTTTGATGGGAAAAAAGATTAAGAAGGAGAATTTGAGAAAGCTGTTTGAAGATCTAAGCAAGGAATACAGAGTCATCGCTCCGGTAAAGAGAGGAGACGAGTATATTCTCGCAGAGGTCAGCGACTTCAGTGAAGTTGCACTGGATTATCCAACCACAGTGCTACCTCCGAAAAAGTTCATAATACCTTACAAAGAACCTATCTTCGCTTTTGAAAACAATGAGTTTAAAGAGGTACTTCCAGATGAGAAAATAGCCTTCTTTGCTCTCCACATGTGCGATGCAAACGCCATAGGCAGACTTGACTTGGCCTTCTGGAATGATCCCTATTATCAGGCAAGGCGGGAGAAAATGCTGATCGTTGGGATCTCTTGCAAGCCCATCGAAACTTGCTTCTGCAAGTCCACGGGAGCAAATATTCTCACGAATGCTTGCGATCTATTCCTTAAGGCGGATGGAGAAAACTACATTGGATTTTCGATGACTGAGAAAGGAAGGAAGTATCTTTCACAGCTCTATTTCGGTCCTGAGACTGTAGATCTTAGAGAGGTCAAGATCGAATACGATGAAAAAATGCATTTTGACATCTATACGATCGGGAAGAGAATACTTGAAGACTACAACAACCCAGTCTGGGAAGAGACTGCGAAAAAGTGCTTGTCATGCACAAATTGCACGCTCGTTTGCCCGCTCTGCTACTGCTTTGATGTCATCGATGAAACTTTTGTAGTGCCAAATGAAGGGCAAAGGGTGCGTTGTTGGGATTCTTGCTTATTGATAAGCTTCGCAAGGGTTGCTGGGGGTCATAACTTCAGAAAGGACTTGAAAGCAAGATATAGAAATATTTACACGCACAAATTCAAGACTTACGTTGACGAGTTTGGAGTTCCGAGTTGTGTTGGCTGTGGGAGATGTATAACCTTCTGCCCAGCTGACATAGACATGAGAGAAACACTTTCAAAGTTGGGAGGTGCTTAAAATGGAGAATATCTACAAGCCCTTCAAGAGTAAAATATTGAAGGTGACCGACCAAACCTACGACACCAAAGTCTTTAGACTCGAAGTTAAGGACTTTAAATACTCTCCTGGGCAATTTGTCGAGCTTTCAATTCCAGGAATCGGTGAGGCTCCAATTTCCATCACTTCAGGACCGCATGAAGAGGGCTATATAGATCTATGCGTTAGAAGAATAGGCACGGTGACGAATGCTCTTCACAGAATGAAAGCTGGCGATTACGTCTGGATCCGTGGTCCTTATGGCGTGGGATTTCCATTTGAGACTATAAAGGGGAAAGACATTGTTTACGTTGCTGGCGGTATAGGAATGGCTCCATTAAGGAGCTCTCTCAACTACGTGCTTCACCACAAGAAAGATTTTGGTAAGATCACTGTTCTATACGGAGCCAGAACTCCTGCAGATCTACTTTACAAGGAAGAATTTGATAAATGGGCAAAAGAATGTAATTTCCTCGTTACAGTAGACTCTGATAAGCTTCCAGATGGAAAGCCGAGTGGCTGGAAAGGAAATATTGGAGTTGTCACAACGCTATTCGCAAAGCTAAACTATCCGATAAAGGATTCCATTGGAATAGTATGCGGACCACCTGTGATGTATAAGTTCGTCATTCAAGAATTTAGAAAGGCTGGAATGCCTGATTCTTCGATCTATCTGTCTCTTGAAAGGCACATGAAGTGTGGAGTTGGTAAATGCCAGCACTGTCAAATAAACAACCGCTATGTCTGCCTTGATGGTCCAGTGTTCAACTATGCTGACGCTAAGCAGTTGCCTGAGTCTATATGAGGTGATTTGAATGAAACCGAAGGTTGCAATTTTCGATTTAACAGATTGTGAAGGTTGCGAAGTGCAAATCGTGAACTCGAAGTTCATAGACAGGATCCTTGGTGGAGTTGAATTCGTGAACTTCCGTCTTGGGCAAAGGGTAAATAAATGGGATCACTTCGATGTCGCATTCGTAGAAGGAGCGGTGATCACGAACCATGAGCTTGAGCTTGTTAAGAAGATCAGAGAGCACAGCAAGCTTGTAATTGCATTGGGGAGCTGTGCATGCTTTGGTGGAATAGCATCGATAAACAACTTCTTGGATGTAAATGAAGGCAAGAAATATGTTTATGGAGAGAATGCGGACAACATTGAAGTGCTTTACATAAAACCACTGCCAGAGATCATAAAGGTAGACTTCATGATCCGTGGATGCCCCATAGCTACAGAAGATTTCGAGAGAGTCGTTAGCGATCTCTTTGCTGGAAGAATCCCAAGAGAGCATACTCGTCCAGTCTGTATGGACTGCAAGAGTAAGGGAAATACATGCCAATTGCTAAAGGGCGTAGCATGTGCAGGTCCAGTTGCATATGGTGGCTGTGGAGCTCCTTGTCCAACGGCAGGAATGCCGTGTGATGGGTGCAGAGGTCCGCTTGAAGATCCGCAAACAACCGCAGAGCTTGAATTGCTCAAGAAGATCGCATCGAAGGACGACATTTTGAGGCTTTTCAGAAAGTTCGCACCAATGGCTCCGATCTTTAAGGATATTGGAGGTGGAAAGCTATGATCTACGATGAATACGTCACTCAGATAGAAGGACATGGAAGAATATGGTTCGACATCAAAGATGGCAAAGTAGAAGTTCGCCTTGAGATCCATGAAGGTTCAAGGCTCTTCGAAAGCTTTCTTAGGGGAAGAAGAGCGGACGAAGTTCCACAGATGTCATCAAGAATTTGTGGAGTTTGTCCAGTTCCGCATAACTTGGCAGCGATCCAAGCATTGGAGAATGCAATGGGCATAGAAGCTTCAGAACAAGTGAAAATGCTTAGAAGGCTTATGATCGCTTCGCAGATGATCCACAGCCATGCGCTCCACTTGTATGTGCTCGCAGCAGCCGATTATTTGGGTGTAAACGGTATCTCGGATGTTTACGCAAAGTATCCTGAAGCGGTAAAGAGATGTGTGAGAATTAGAGCGGTAGGCAACAAAGGCGTTGAAGTCATTGGTGGTAGAGCGGTGCATCCTGCGAACTCTGTGCCTGGTGGCTTTGCAAAGCTTCCAACGAGAACGGAGATGGAAAAGCTTGCAAAGGATTTCAAGGGTATAATGAATGATTGTATCGAGACGTTCAACCTATTTGCAAGTCTAAAATATCCTGAATTCGAAAGAGCTACTGAATACTTGGCAATTGACGATGGAAGGCATTTCCCAAGCTATGCAGGTAGGCTTGTAACAAACAAGGGCTTGAACGTGGAGTCAAAAGAATATAGGAATTACATAAAGGAAATCTTCAAGCCATACTCCAACACGAAGTTCTGTATCCTAAATGGACACGGATTCCATGTTGGAGCTATTGCGAGGATCAATCTGTTCAAGAATCGGTTAAATCCAGTCGCTAAGGACTTGCTGAAGAGCAGTCCAGTTAAATTCCCGAGCGATAATCCTTTCCACAACAACCTTGCTCAGGCTATAGAAATGGTGCATTACACTGAAGAAGCGATTCAGATTGCTGAAGAGCTTGCGGTGAAGCTTAAGGACGAAGAGAGACCAAAGCAGACTAAAGCGAGCACTGGCGTTGGAGTTGTTGAAGCTCCTCGTGGAACGCTGATCCACGAATACACTGTTGACAAAGATGGCATTGTCCGGGGAGCAAATCTAATAATCCCAACTGGAATGAACACAACGAACATCGAAGAAGATCTATATGCCCTTCTGAGTGCAAACATAAAGAAGCCAAGAGAGGAGCTCAAGAGATTAGCAGAGCTGTTGTTTAGAGCCTACGATCCTTGCCTCTCTTGTTCAACACATTAAAATTTTTATTTTTAATTGCAAAAGACGGTATTTTAATTCATTTAAGACGAAACATTTCTGAAAATATTTTAGAAAAAAACGAAAAATTTAAATCAGTTCTCGTTATGCTGTGAATGGGTGATTGAATGAGGGAGGTATATATTGCTGAATACGTGAGAACACCATTTTCAAGGAGTAGACCGCAACAACCGGAAAGAGATGTATTTTACAAGTTAAGAGGAGACGAATTAATGGCTTTAGTTTTGGAAGAACTCGTTAAGAGAGCAAACGTAGACAAGAAAGTAATTGATAGGATTCACGTTGGATGTGCAATGCAAATATTTGAGAACTGGGGATATGGCGGAAAAATGGCATCGATCCTCGCAAGATTTCCACATGAAGTTTCAACTACATGTGTAGACATGCAATGCGCCTCATCGCTAATGACCGCTGGTCTTGGCTTCCTCGAAGTTGCTTCAGGAGTTTGTGATGTTGTAATAGCAGGTGGCTTTGAACATATGACAAGAGTTCCCATGGGTGCAGATAATCCGCACAGACTACCGAATACAAGACTGCTTTCAGACGAGTTTGCGGACTATAGGATGGATATCGGATTCGTAATGGGCATGACTGCTGAGGAGCTCTTCCAGCTTGCCAATAAAGAATTTGGAGTAACTAAAGAAGATATGGACAAGTGGGGCGTAAGAAGTCATCAGTATGCAGCAAAAGCTCAAAAAGAGGGATATTTCAAGGGAGAAATAATGCCTGTTGAAGCTGAACAGGCGGACGGTAAGAAGTTGATCGTTGACACAGATCAATCCATAAGAGGAGATACAACACTTGAGCAGGTTGCAAAGCTACCGCCAGCGTTCAAACCAGACGGAACGATCACCGCTGGAAATTCCTCTCCGCTTAACGCTGGTGCAACTGGAATAATGTTGATGAGCAAGGAGAAAGTAAAAGAGTTGGGAATTGAACCCATTGGAAAAATAAAGACTTATGGCACCGCTGGCGTTCCACCATGGATCATGGGCGCTGGCCCAGTTCCCGCATGTCAGAAAGCTTTGCAAAACGCAAACCTAAAGGTAAAGGATATTGCCTATTGGGAAATCAACGAGGCGTTCGCAATAGTTCCGATCTACGCCATTAAGAAACTGAAAATAGAGCCAGAGAGAGTCAACGTCAAGGGAGGCGCAATAGCAATCGGACACCCGCTCGGAGCATCTGGAACAAGATTGATAGGGACTCTTGCAAGAATCTTGCAAGAGAAGGGCGGAGATTACGGAATTGCCACCGCATGCGTTGGCGGTGGGCAAGGAATGGCGGTTGTTGTTGAAAGAGTCTGATTTTTAGATTTTTTATAAATTATATTTTAGATTAAATAGCACAATTATGCCCCAGAAACGATCTTTATAACTTCGTTGTTTTTAAGCTCGTAGTCCTCAGCTATCCTCATCTTCCTCTTTGCATCCATTCCATAAATAAAAGTTCTACCAATGTCAGTATGGATCTTATAAGCAAATTCTCTCGCAGTAATCCCTTTCCTGACAAGAAAAGCATCAGGAAGAACGTTTCCCTTCGAATCAGTGAACTTTCGCTCATCTTCTACTGGATAAACGACTATGTAGCCAAGAACGTCAAAAACAAGCTTATTTATTGCATCCTGCACTCCTGTGCTCTTGTATTCTGCAAGATATTCTCTGATCTTTTCAAGAGCTTTCTTTTGTTTCTCATTAAGCTCCTTTAAGATCTTAAAATCACTATCTCCAGGGAGATATTTAATATAACCCGCCTTTGCTGCTGTTCTGAGAGTCAATTCATAATTCGCAGAAGTCAGCACCAAATTAGTGTCGAATTTCTTCAACTTTTCTATCAGCTCCTTGGGTGCTTTATCCACCTTATTCGCAGAAATTACCATTTTCAGTCTTCTTATTCGCAGTTCCTTTGCCACAACCTTTAGTTCTTCCTCACTGATTTTCTGCAGGTCCTCAAAACCCCTGAATGACTCCCTTACCATCGACTCGTCGAATCCAAGTCCTGAAAGTGGCTCCAGTATGAATTTTATTGTGTCTTTCTTTTCAGCCTTAGCTTTTCTAACGACTTTATCCCAATTTCGCTTGAGAATTCCAAAGATCCACATGTCCAGTTCGTTCAAAAGGAACTTAATATCTTCAATGGGGTCTCTTTCTCCAAGCCCTATCTCATTTCCATTTTCATCCGTAGAGCCAGAAGCGTCAACAACATGGATAATTGCCTCACTTTGCCTAAGGTCATCGAGAAACTCATTTCCTAATCCTCTTCCTTTATGTGCATCTGGAACCAGCCCAGCAACGTCTATAAGCTTAACCGGGATAAATCTCCAACCATCGATGCATTTTCCACAATTGACTCCAAGCTCTTCGCAGATACATTTGACACGAACATAGGCAACTCCAACGTTTGGCTTTATCGTTGTAAAAGGGTAATTCGCAATTTCAGCATCCGCAAGTGTTGCAGATTTAAAAAAAGTAGATTTTCCCGCATTCGGCTTACCTGCTATTCCTATCTCTATCATAAAAGTCCCCTCGATTCATATTCTCCTCTTTTTCTCTTCTTTATCATACTCTGCAGTAATGTAGGATTATTTTTTAAAAAGGATGCGTATTCTCTACTCAATTCTCCAATCCTCTCAAAATAGTTTATGATTTCTATTGCCTCTTCTAACGAGTTACATACCTCAAGATGATCCACTACGCTGGGAATCAATCTGTCCCTCACTTCTTGATAAAGATTCGGAAACATTTTCCTGAACTTCTCCCTTTCCCACTCCAAATTCCTCACCAAAGTCTGTTTTCAGTTCGATCTGGTCTTTTATCCAAACACCTTCCCTTGCAATTATTCCCCCTTCTACAATACAACCTTTTTCCATATAAACTCTATCCCCCTTAACGTGCATTCCAACTGTGCATGAGTTTACCAGGTAAACAGTTCTACCCTCAACGGATCCATGCACTTTGCTGTTATCCACAATTACCTCTCTTCCTCTGATCCCGCCAATGATCTCGCTTCCACCAACGTAAATATCCCTTGCCCGAAGTGTGCCAAGAATTTTGCTGTCGAAAATATCCGCGCTTTTAGTCGTGACGATCTTGTCCACTTCTACAGAGCACTTTTCGGGCAGAATGATTGCGGGCTCCAATTCTACATCTTCTATAAGCTTAAAAACCTCTTCAATTCTTCCAAGTCGGAAAAGGAGCATTATATATAGTAATAAGAAGAATATAACGGATGCGGGATTTTGGATTGTTATTAAACCTCTTGCTTCAAATCCATTTTTAATTCTAACGTTTCTACCAATTTCAAGATCTCCATAGACTGTTAATTTTCCATCAATTCCAGCAAATTCGCCTATGTATGCATCACCCTTTGATATTAGATCTCCACTAATAGTGCAGAAGGAATCTACTCGGACTTCTTCTCCAAGAATGTCTCCGCCAATGTTCACACGCTCCCCAGCAACGAGCCTCTTTGCAAGGATCCCATAATCGACCCTCGAGTTTTGACCAATCAAAACATCTCCATCAGCAACTATGGTTCTCTCTTCGAACTTAGCTTTTCTAATAAGCATCTTGTCGAGCATTCGCAGTTGCTTGTTCAAACTTTTTTAAAAACTTTGCTATATACCTAATTTAGGATTGAGTTTTATTTTCTACCAAAATCTAAACCAAGCTTTTTGTTGTTTGCAATGTCCGATCAAATCGCAAAGAATGAAATAATCAAAAATTTTAAATATTTTCAATAACACAATGCCGAATATGGCCTCAATAAGTGATTGTAGTGTTTATTTACCAGTTTGGAAGCTCAAAAGAGATGAGATCGCAAAGGCAACCGGACTTCCATCGCTTGGCGGAGAGAGATCGGTCGCTCATTGGGATGAAGATAGCATAACGATGGCTGTTGAAGCTGGAAGAATGCTCAAGGGAAATTTTGATGCTTTGCTTTTTGCATCGACTTCTTCTCCATTCAAGATCAAGCAATCCGCGAGCTTTGTAGCTTCTGCACTTGATCTTGATAACGTCTTCACGATGGATTTCTCGAACAGCTTTAGAGCTTCTACTAATGCCCTTATAACTGCAAACGAACTTGTAGATTCTGGAAAATTCGAAAGAGTTCTCTTAGTTGCTGCAGATTGTATTTCAGTGAAACCGGGAAACATATACGAGCAGTTCTACGGCGATGCTGCAGTAGCGATAACCGTTGAAAAAGAGGGCGTGGCGAAAATAATCGGCTATAACTCCCAATCTCAGCCTTTACCCGGAGCATGGATGCTCAAAGACGAGATCATGAGCTATGACATGCGACTCGATGCGATGTTTGGTTATGCTTCAAGCATACAGCGTTCCGCTATGTCTCTATTTGGAAAACTCGGGATGAGTCCAGCAGATTTTGATAGAATCGTTGCCTCAGCACCTGATCCAAAAAGCTACGAAGGTTTGTTGAAAGCAGTTGGAGCCAAGCCGGAGGAATTTTACTTCAAAAACGTCGGAATTACTGGGACTGCACATCCTTTACTTTTACTCGCATCACAACTCGAAAAAAAGGGTAGGATTTTGCTTGGTGGCTACGGTGAGGGAGCAGATGTGATTGCTATAGAGATAAACGAGCCTTTGCAGACAAATCTCGGCAAAATGCTCGAGAGCAGAAAAGAGATTAGCTACAGTGATTATTTATACAATAAAGGCTTCGTAGCAAACCGCGATGCTCCAGATAGACCATCTATCACTAAGTTATGGAGAGAGGAGAAGTCCATAATAAGATTTTATGGAATTAAATGCGGAAACTGCGGAACTGTGAGCTATCCTATAAATAGATGCTGTGTTGAATGCGGAGCCAAGGACAACTTCGAAGAGGTGAAACTTGGCTACAGAGGAAAAATATACACTTTCACGATCGACTACCTCGTCTCTCCCGGAAACTATGTAGGCGATGGGGCTCATCCGCATTGTGTAGCGGTAGTCGATCTCGAAGGTGGAGGGAGGGTTCTTTTTGAATTCACCGACACTCTAACGGATTTCAAAGGAGTAGAATGCGATGCTGAAGTTGAAAGGACTTTTAGATTACTTTTCGAGAAGAACAATTTCCGCTATTATGGTTGGAAGGCGAGATTGACGAGGTGAGTTTTATGGAAGTTGCAATAATAGGTTGTGGTGTAACGAAGTTTGGGCACATTTGGGATAAAGACCACGACGATCTACTCGTCGATGCTGTTTATGAGGCACTTCAGGACGCAAATCTCGAAATGAAAGACATAGACGCTGTGTGGTGCGGAACATTCTACCCCTTCACTGGAATAAGCGGAAACGTTTTCAGCGACTCATTAAAGTTCTTTGGGAAGCCGATAAGTAGAGTTGAAAATTACTGTGCAACTGGAATGGATAACGTTCGTAACGCGTGCTTTGCGGTTGCAAGCGGTGCTTACGATCTCGTTATAGCAGCGGGTGTCGAAAAGCTGGTCGATGCTGGAAGCAGAGGAATTCCACCGATCGAGGGAATTTTCAGCATAGGAATGCCTGTAGTTAGTGCTCCGGGAATGTTTGCTCTCGCAGCGAACAGGGCATTTAAAGAGTGGGGATGGAATAGGGAAGATCTTGCGCTCGTTGCTGTGAAGAACCACTACAATGGAGCAAGACATCCGAAAGCACACTTCAGGAAAGAAGTCACTGTTGAAGAAGTTCTTAGGGCTCCAATGGTTGCTTATCCGCTTGGAGTTTATGACTGCAGTGCTGTGAGCGATGGTGCTGCTGCAGTTGTTCTTACACGTCCTGAGATTGCGAAAAAGCTTGGATGCGATTACGCAGTAATAAAGGCGATCGGAATGGCTGTTGAGACGATGCATCCTTGGCATCGACCATCTGAGAGTTTCTTAAGCTTTCCAGCAACAGTAAAAGCTGCAAAAATGGCTTATAAAATGGCTGGAATCGATAATCCGAGAAAACAGCTCGATTTTGGCATAGTGCATGACTGTTTCACGATTACAGAACTTATAAACTACCAAGATATGCTAATTTGCAAGCCCGGTGAGGGGGCGAAGCTGATTAGAGAAGGCGTTACTGCTATCGACGGGGATTTTCCAATAAACCCAGACGGTGGCTTGAAGTCCTTTGGACATCCGATTGCTGCGAGTGGTGTTAGAATGGTTGCTGAACTTGCGAAACAAGTTCTTGGTAAAGCTGAGGGTTTACAAGTAAAGAATGCAGAAGCGGGGTTTGCACATAACCTTGGAGGTCCTTATTCAGTTGCAACAGTCGCAATTGTGACAAAGCCTTAAAAATTTTTATTTTTTAATCAGAATATTCAATCAGCCTGACATCGTTGTCGTTCACAAGATCGTCAGGTGAAACACTTTTTCCATATTTCCAGCTCCATCCCGGAGTATTGTCTAAATCCGGTCCTTCAGAAGTCAAATAAGAAGCCCAGATCAGCTCGCTACAGTAGTAGCTGTCCCCTTCGATCTCTTTTCCTCCGACAAAGGTGATCCACTTGAAGTCGTAGGGTAAATTCAACTTGCTTAGTGCCCACTCTATAGCCTTCTGCTTTACACTATCATTTGCATTTACTCTGTAAACAGCCACGGAGTTTGCATTTTTAACCATGTCCACAGAAACAACTCTTACACCATCCACCCAAGCTTCAATCATTTTTCCGTTTCCTATGAACATTGACGCGTGATGCCACTCACCGAAAAGGCTCATGAATGGGCTGATCATCGCACCAGTGCATCCTTTACAGACAATAATGTCTCCCGGTTCAAGTTTGCTCAAATCCAACGTGTTTCCATCACCCGCCCATTCTTTCGGAAATGCGATGAACAACGCATAGACAAAATATAGCCCCAGAATTGCTAAAATAGCGACCAATACCAGCAAGATTTGTCTCAACTTCATGCTTTGCTTTGAGTAGCATTAAATATAAAATTTTTGAGAATCACCTTCCACTCCACGAAGGTCTTCTTCTTTGCACAAAAGCTTTCATCCCCTCGGAAAAGTCCTCCGTAGGGATCAACTCTGTTATCTCATGCAGTCCCTTTTCAACAACGAATTTGAAGAGGTCTCTGTAAACCCTTGCAGTCTCCTTTATCGCTTTTGCTGAAAGCGGGGCAAGTCTAAGGATCTTATTAACAAACTCTATGCTAGTAATTTCAAGTTGGTCCTTAGAAACGACTAAATCCACGATTCCCAACTGTTTCGCTTCTTCCGCATCCATCTGATCTCCAGTCAGGCAGAACCTCATCATTCCCCTTCCGACGACTGCTAAGCCAAGAGAAGATGCAATAGGCGGAATAGCTCCTATTAAACCTTCTGGAACCGAGAATATGGCATCTTCACTTGCAATCACAATGTCAAAAGCCAAGTTAAGCTCTAAGCCACCACCAAAGGCCATTCCGTTAACAAGAGAAATTAATGGTTTCTTGTAATTTGCAATCGTGTTTAACAATGGCACTGCAACGTTCATGAAGAAATCCTTTCCATCCAAGAAGCTTTTCCATGTTCCCATTACCGCTATGTCATCTCCAGCACAGAAAGCTCTGCCTTTCCCAGTTAAAACAACCACTCTTATATCTGGATCTCTCTCAGCTTGGATTAATGCATCATTCAAACCCTTCCACATCTCTTCATTCAACGCATTCAACTTATCCGGTCGATTCATTGTTATTAAAGCATATTTATCCCTTTTCTCGTAAATAACTGGTCCAAAATCCTTGCGTTCGTATTTCCAATTGTAAAATCCTTCTCCTGTCTTTTTGCCAAGTTTTCTCTCCGCAACCATGTCTGAGAGCATCGGATCCACATTCCTTCCCCTAAGCGCTTCGACAACGTTGTCTATTCCGAAATCGTCCGCAAGCTCGAGAATGCCTTTCGGATACGCCATACCAAGAACCATGGCTTTGTCTATGCTCTCTTTGCTTGCAACGCCATTGCGGATTAGCCAACATGCTTCGTTAACTCCGGGTGCTAATAATCTCAACGGATTTAATCTGTAGGCAAATTTTGGTAGTATCTTAGCTCTACTATAAAATCCTTCATATTCGTAGAATCCTCTTCCCGTTTTCATTCCAAGTCTATTGTCTTCAATCATTCTTTTTACAGTCTCAGAAACTTCAACGTCCATCCCTCTTTTTCTTAGCTCCACGATCACGTTGTAAAGCACATCAACCCCGCTAAAGTCAACAACCTCGAGAAGACCCATGGGCATTCCTATTCTATGCCTAACAACTGCATCAATCTCTTCTGGCCTATCTCCCTCCTCTATGAGCTTTACAGCCTCGTTGAAGATCCTCACATTTATTCTATTAACAACAAAACCCGGAACTTCTTTTTCCACTACGATGTAATCCATTTTTATCGATTTTGTAAATTCAATCGTTCTCCTCAAAGTTTCCTCACTCGTTTTCTCCCCTTTAACGATCTCAACGAACTTTATCATAACTGGAGGATTGAAGAAATGAAGTCCTATAACCTTCTCCGGTCTTTTCGTAGCTGATGCGATGTCTGAAATTGGAATTGTGGAAGTATTCGTTGCAAGAATTACGTTAGTCTTGCAGTTCTCGTCAAGTATTCTGAAAATCTCCTTCTTAACGTCTGTTTTCTCTACAACCGCCTCAATGACAAAATCTGCATTTTTAGAAGCTTCAACTAAGTTTATAGAAGTCTTTATCCGCTGAATAACGTCTATCGCATTTTTTATTTCCTTTCTTTCCTCAAGCTTCTTCAAACTCCAACCGATTTTCATCTTCGCAGACTCAAGCACTTCTTCTGACACGTCAACCAAGTCAACATCAAAGCCAGCGATTGCGCAAACAGCAGCAATTCCATGACCCATCGTCCCCGCTCCGACGACGAGAACCCGCATCTTTTCACCCTCAACTACTTGGAATAGTAGTCCTTATACGTTTCTCTCAACATTCGTTTACTGAATTTCCCAACGCTTGTCTTAGGAATTTCATCTACGAATATTATTTCATCAGGTATCTGCCATTTTGCAAATCTCTTTGCAAGATGCTCTCTGATCTCTTCCTTAGTTAACGTGTTTTTGAATTCAGATTTTGGCACTACAATAGCAAGCGGTCTCTCCTGCCATTTGGGATGTGGAACTCCGATAACACAAGCTTCGAAAACCTTTGGATGTGCCATGATGTAGTTTTCGAGATCAACGCTACTTATCCATTCACCACCACTCTTTATAAGATCCTTAAACCGATCTACTATTTTGATATACCCATTGGAATCGATCGTCGCAGCATCTCCGCTTTTCCACCATTTGCCAGTCTCATCTTCAATAAAGGATTCGAACGTTCTTGGATCTCTATAATATTCGCCAGTTACCCACTTTCCACGAATGCAAAGCTCTCCAATAGTTTTTCCATCCCATGGCAGTTCTTTTCCACTTTCATCGACAAGTTTAACATCAACACCAAAAACTGGAATCCCTTGCTTTCTCCTAATGTCCCATTTCTCATCTTCTCTCAATCCTTCAAGCTCTGGTTTGAGGAAATTGTAGCAAACGAGTGGAGTTGTTTCTGTAGCACCGTATGCGTGAATGATCTCGATACCAAACTCCTTTAAACCTTTCATCATCGCTAATGGCGGTTCAGTAGCACCGCTGAAGGCTCTAATGTTGAATTTTGGTTTTGGCTCAAGCTTCTGGAGATAGTTCAGCATTGGTATAAAGATCGCTGGTGCTCCTGCGGTGACTGTAACCTTTTCGCTGAGCAATAGGTCAACAACTGGCTTTAAATCGTCGAGCATGAATCTTCCGGGAAATACGATTTTTCCTCCAGCAATTGTAGCTGAGAAAAATCCTCCCCAGCCAGAAGCGTGGAACATCGGAACGATCTGCATGAAAACGTCGCTTTTGCTTATATTAAGTGCTGTTAGGATAGCTAAGGAGTGTAAAACTATTGACCTGTGTGAGTAGTAAACTCCTTTCGGCTTTCCTGTAGTGCCAGAGGTATAGCAAGCGGAGCATGCGGATCTCTCATCAATAACAGGAAAATCGTATTTCTCATCTTGTTCTCTAAGCAAATCCTCATAGCTGTAAGTTTCAAAAAATGTCTCTGGAGCCTTTCCATCGCTCATAACCACGAATTTTGCCTTTACCGCATCTAAAAGCGGAATAACAAGAGGTAATAGAGATTCATCGACGAAGATCAGCTTAGTTCCGCTGTGCTTCGCTACGTAAGCCATTTCCTCTGGATGAAGCCTTAGATTCATCTGCAAAAGCACCGCTCCAATTCCAGGAATTCCAAAATAAAGCTCGTAGAATCTGTGCGTATTCCAGCTGATAACTCCTACTCTGTCACCAACCTTTACACCCAAGCTTTCGAGAGCATTCGCAAGTCTTGAAACTCTCTTAAAGGCTTCAGAGTAGTTGTATCTGAAAATCGTCCCATCCAATCTCTTAGAGACTACTTCTCTATTTGGAAAGAATTTTGCAGCATATCTCAGCATTTCTATAACGTTGATTTCTTCATCCATCATTGTCGAGTCCAAACCCTTAACCCTCATATTTCCCACCAGAAAAATTATTGTAATTTTCATTTATAAACTTTTTGAGAATACAAAAAATTTTTATACGAGTAATTAATTATTTTATATATGTTTGAACTCAACGAAGACCTCAAGCTTTTGAAAAACGCTGTTAGAGAATTTGCTGAGAAGGAAATAAAGCCCCTCGGAAAAGAATTCGACGAAAAAGCTGAATATCCTTGGAGTATACTAAGAAAAGCTTCAAAACTCGGATACATAGCTCCAGATCTACCTGAGGAATATGGGGGCTCTAATCTCTCTGCTTTGGGCTGTGCTCTCATAGTAGAGGAGTTTACAAGAGCGGACAGTAGTATAGGCTCCGCAATTTTTTCCTCTGCTCTTGGATGTCCTATGGTGAAGTATTTTGGCACAGAAGAGCAGAAGGAGAGGTATCTCCCAAAGATTCCGAAAGGTGAAGCGGTCTCAGCAATTGCCATAACCGAGCCAGACTGTGGAACAGATGTTTCCGCAATAAAGACGAGAGCAGTGAAAAAAGATGGAGGATGGGTTCTAAACGGCACGAAGACGTTCATAACCAATGGGGGCATCGCAGAATGGGTTGTTGTGCTTGCTAAAACAGCTCCAGAATTAGGATACAGGGGAATAAGTGCTTTCATTGTCGAGACAGATCGAGAAGGATATGAGGCGAGGAGGATAAAGAAGATGGGGCTAAATTGTCATGACACAGCTGAAATATTTCTGCGAGATGTTTTTGTTCCAGAGGAGAATCTCGTAGGTAAGGAAAACCTGGGTTTCTACCAGCTAATGCGCTTTTTCAATGAAAGCAGAGTTGGAGTTGCAGCTTCACAGCTTGGCATGGCAATAGGAGCCTACGAGAGAGCTTTAGAGTATGCAAAGCAGAGAAAAGCTTTTGGAAAGCCGATAATCGAGCATCAAGCTATCGCTTTCAAGCTCGCCGAGATGTTCACTCTAATCGAGGCTGCAAGACTTCTCGTATACAAAGCTGCATGGCTAATTGATGATGGAAATCCAAATCCAGCGATAAGTTCTTCTGCAAAGCTTTTTGCAAGTGAAATCGCTGTTAAGGTTTGCAGTGAAGCTGTTCAGATCTTCGGCGGTTATGGATACAGCAAGGAATACGATGTTGAGCGCTACTATAGAGATGCAAGAGTTGGAACGATCTATGAAGGCACGAGCGAGGCACAGAAGATCGTGATTGCGAGGAGTTTGATTGGGAAGCTCGTTTTTTAGAGTCAAATTAAAAATAAAAATTTATAATCCCTTAAATTCCGGCTTTCTCTTCTCGAAAAAGGCTGTGATACCTTCAACCAGGTCCTGAGTTGAAGTTGCAACACCGAATGCAAGTTCTTCAAGGAATTTTCCTATCTCCGTTGGAAGATCTGAGCCGAAATTGATAGAATATTTCACAACTCTTAGGCTTACCGGTGGCATCTCAGCCAATTGCTTTGCAAGTTCCATGACTTCTTTCTCAAATTTGTCAGCATCAACCGCTTTTGCTAATCCGATTTTTTCAGCTTCATCCGCATCGAGTCTCTTTGCAAGCATTATCATTTCCTTCGCCTTCGCAATGCCGACAAGTTTTGGTAATCTTTGAGTTCCTCCCCAACCCGGAATTAAGCCGAGAGCGACCTCTGTAAGACCAATCTTTGCCCCTCTCTTCATTATCCTGAAATCGCAAGCTAAAGCGAGCTCACAGCCACCACCAAATGCATAGCCATTCACTGCAGCTATAACAGGCTTCGGGAATTTCTCAATCTGGGAGAAAACTTCGTTACCTTTCGAGGTTATCCAGAGCATTTTGGGTCTTGTAAAATCGGTGTTTGACTGCAGATCGAAGCCAGCAGAGAAAGATTTATCACCCGCCCCAGTTATAACAAGCACTCTAACCTCAGGATCAGTCTCAAGCTCTTTAAGGGCTGTGGAGATCTCCTCAAGAGTTTCCATATCCAGAGCGTTGAGTTTCTGTGGGCGATTTACCGTTAGCTTTGCTATTCTGTCCCTCTTCTCCACAATTATATTCTTATATGCACTCTTTCCATACTCATAGAAGCCTTTTCCAGTCTTAACACCAGTTTTCCCTTCAGAGACCATTTTTATTAGCAGTTCTCTTGTTTTTAGGATCTTATAGCCCTTTTCCTTGTAAAGTTCTTCAAGCTTTGCGACTATTTTATCGAGCCCAATTTCATCTCCGAGTTCGCAAACACCTTTTGGCATATTCGTTCCAAGCTTCATTGCCAAGTCTATTTCCTTTGCATCCGCTACACCGAGTTCGATGAGCTCCACCGCAATGTTTACCATTGGAGCTATGAGTCTGAGCTCATCATATCCTTCAGCCTTTGGAATCTTAGGTCTTCCAGCGCTCCAGTCATAGAAACCTTTGCCAGTTTTGGTTCCAAGCTCCTTTTTCTCAAACTTCTGCTTTAGTATATTTGGAGTTGGAACAAGACCCCATTGAGAGCCTATGAAGTGCAAAACATCAAGTCCAACAAAGTCTGAGAGCTCGATAGGACCCATGGGGAATGAATACTTGTATAGGAAGACCGCATCGATCTCTTCTTGCTTTGCAATTCCCTTTTCAACGTCTTCAATTGCTAAGGTGAGGTATGGAACGAGAATCCTGTTCACGATAAAGCCAGCAACATCTTTTTTAACCACAACTGGCGTCTTTCCAAGGCTTTTCACGAATTCGACACACATTTTCACAGTTTCATCGCTCGTCTTTTGCCCTTTCACAACTTCTACAAGCTGCATAACAACTGGAGGATTGAAGAAGTGCAATCCAACAAACTTTTCTGGACGATCGGTTGAATTTCCGAGCTCGGTTATGCTCAAGCCAGACGTGTTGGTTGCAAAGAGGCAGTTTTTCTTTGTATACTTCTGCACTTCCGCAAATAAACTCTTCTTAAGCTCCATCACTTCTGGTATTGCTTCGATTACAAGATCCGCATCTTTTACCGCTTCTTCCACTGATAGAGTGTATTTTAATCTCCCAAGAATCTCCTTGGCTTTTTCTTCACTCATCTTTCCTTTTGAAACAGCTTTTGCCAAGTTCTTCTCTATGGAATCCTTAGCTTTATCGATGAACTCCTGCTTTATGTCTCTCACATAAACTTCGTAGCCAGCGGTTGCACAAACCTGTGCAATTCCATTACCCATAACCCCTGCACCAAGAACCGCGATCCTTTTCATTTTTCTCACCAGTCTAAAGGTGAAGCCAGAATTAAATAATCTTTCCCGATCTAACCTAAGCAAATCAAGGTTTGGTTTGATTTAAATATAACAAAACGTATTTGAGGTTATGAGCAATGTTGTGTTTGAGAGCGATGTAGATCCGAGAATTGCTTGGATAAAACTAAACAAACCGAAGATGAACGTTTTAAACATGCAAATGCTTGAAGAGCTGTATGAAGCCATATTAAAAGCTGAAAAAGGGGATTTTTATGCGACAATTCTTTCAAGCACCTGTGAAAATTTCTGCGCTGGAGCGGATCTGAACGAGCTGAAAAATTTAAGTTTCGAAGAGGGCATAAAGTGGTTTGAAAAATATATGGATGTGGTAAGACTATTGAGAAATTCGAGCAAACCCTCGATTGCTGCAGTTCGTGGAATTTGCGTAGCAGGAGGGAATGAAATCGCGATGGCTTGTGATTTTATTGTGGCTTCGAGAAATGCTAGGTTTGGTCAGCCAGAAGCGAGAGTTGGGTCTACCGCCATGGGGCTTGGAGTTCAGCTTTTGCCGATGATAGTAGGAGAGAGAAGAGCAAGAGAGCTTTTGCTGACTGGGAGAATAATAGGGGCAGAAGAAGCTTTTGAGATCGGTCTTATAAATAGGGTTGTTGATGATGAAAAGTTAGAGGAAACTGCCAAGTCTTTAGCATTTGAGATCATTGAAAACTGTAGCCCTCAGGCATTGAGGGTGATAAAGTCTGGATTGAACTTTTGGACTGATTTTTCTATGGTCTGGGGACAGATTGCAAGAGATTTAACGTCTCTGATATGGAATTCAAAGGAATTTAGAGAAAGAAGCGAAGAGTTTCTCCAGAAAAAGATTTTAACTCCACGGAAGTTCATGGGCATTAAATAAAGATCAATTTGGTAAAAATAGAGAGTTTGAGGTTGAATAATGAGCATAAACAATAAAAACGATAAATTTTTAAGTGAGAGACCGAGCGAATTTTATGCTTGAGAGTCGAAGAATTAGAGTTCTCATCGCAAAACCTGGGCTCGATGGTCATGATCGTGGAGCAAAAGTAGTTGCCCGCGGATTGCGTGATGCTGGATTCGAGGTGATATACACCGGAATCCGAAGAACTCCCGCTGAGATCGCTGAGACAGCACTGCAGGAAGATGTGGACGTCGTCGGTTTAAGCATACTTAGTGGAGCGCATCTGGAGCTAATCCCGATAGTTATAGAAGAACTAAAAAAGAGAGGAATAGAACCGAATAAAGACATTTTGGTGCTTTTGGGAGGTATAATTCCGAAAGATGACATTGAAAAGTTGTTGAAAATTGGAGTTGCAGGAATTTTTGGTCCGGGAACGAAGTTGGCTGAAATTGTAGATTTTATTAGGAAAGGAGTTGAAAAACTACAGAGGTGAGCGAATGAAGATAGACCATATTGGTATAGCGGTTCGAAATCTTGATGAAGCGATTAAGACTTTCGAAGCCTTAGGTTTCGAATTGGAGGAAATCGAAGAGGTTAAGGAGCAGAAGGTAAAGGTTGCAATGTTTCCAATAGGAGAAGGCAGAATAGAGCTTCTCGAAGCAACTTCAGAAGATTCGACGATTGCAAAGTTCATAACCTCGAGGGGAGAGGGTATTCATCACATTGCTGTGAACGTTGAGAAGATCGAATCAGCTTTAAAAAGAGCAAAAGATTCCGGGGTGAAGCTCATAGACGAGAAACCAAGATTGGGTGCTGGAGGGAAAAAAGTAGCTTTCTTACATCCCAAAAGCACTCATGGCGTTCTGATAGAATTCGTGGAGGGTTAGGATGAGAGAGGAGCTGATAAAATTATACGAAAAGAGAGATAGAATTCTCAAGATGGGAGGAGACGAGAGAATCAAGAAACAGCACGAAGATGGAAAGTTAACAGCCAGAGAAAGAATAGAGGTGCTACTTGATCCGGGAAGCTTTAATGAGGTAAATCCGTTCGTGGAAAAAAGAAATACAGACTTTGGTCTCGAAAAAATGGATTTACCAGCAGACGGCGTAATTACTGGTTACGGAACTGTTGACGGTCGTCCAGTTGCTGTGTTTGCTCAAGATTTTACGGTAATGGGTGGAAGCCTTGGAGAAATGCATGGGTTCAAAATAGCCTATATATTGGACTTTGCCATGAAACTTGGCATCCCTGTTGTGGGTTTGAATGACAGCGGAGGGGCGAGAATTCAAGAGGGGGTTGATGCATTGAAGGGCTACGGAGACATTTTCTATCGAAATACAGTTGCAAGTGGCGTGATTCCACAAATAAGCGTAATTCTTGGACCTTGTGCAGGAGGGGCGGTTTACAGCCCAGCAATAGGCGATTTCATAGTTATGACGAAAAACACTAATTGCTATATGTTCATAACTGGTCCAGCGGTCGTTAAAGCAGTTACCGGTGAAGACGTTAGCCCCTATGAACTTGGCGGTTGGGAAGCTCATGCGATGAAAAGCGGAAATTGTCATCTTGTTGCAGAAAACGATGAAGAAGCTCTAAGAATTGTGCGAAAACTACTCAGCTATTTACCACTAAACAACATGGAGGATCCACCGAGAACGGAGACAGAGGATAGCCCTTCAAGAATGACTCCAGAGATCTACGAAATACTTCCTGAAGATCCGGGAAAACCATATGATGTCCGGGAGATAATAAATGCAGTGGTTGACAACAGAGAGTTCTTCGAGATCCACAAATACTATGCGCTGAATGCTGTTGTTGGTTTTGCAAGACTCGATGGAAGAAGTGTTGGAATAGTTGCAAACAACCCCGCATACTTAGCTGGATGCCTTGACATAAACAGCAGTGACAAGATCGCCAGATTCGTAAGATTTTGTGACTCTTTCAACATTCCAATAATCACTTTCGTAGACGTCCCCGGTTATCTGCCCGGAGTAGAACAAGAATACGGTGGGATAATAAGGCATGGGGCTAAAATACTATTTGCATACAGCGAAGCCACGGTTCCTATGGTTACTGTAATAGTTAGAAAAGCCTATGGAGGAGCTTATCTTGCAATGGGGAGTAAGCATCTTGGTGCGGACGTCGTTTTTGCTTACCCATCAGCAGAGATTGCTGTCATGGGACCAGAGGGGGCTGCTGAGATTGTTTTTAGAAAGGAAATCTCTTCTGCGAGTGATCCAAAGGCTATGAGAGAATTAAAGATAAAGGAGTATAGAGAGAAGTTTGCAAATCCATACAGAGCTGCTTCACGTGGTTACATCGATGACGTGATCGATCCAAAGCTGACAAGGATTAAGGTGATCTCAGCTCTACGGATCCTTGAAAGCAAGAAAAAGAAGCCCCCCTCAAAGAAGCATGGAAATATACCGCTGTGAGGTGGTCTTATGACACCAGAAGAATTTGTTGCTGGAGTTGTAGCGGTTCATAAGTATCTGAGAGAGAAGGAGAAGCCAATAGAGATCAAGGAAAGCCCGAGAATCTGGAAGATCTCCGGAAGGGTGATTCCATGAAATACAAGGTAGAAGTTGGTGGGAAGATCTATGAGGTAGAGGTAGAAGAAGTAGGAATCAACGAGTTCAAGGTGAGTGTGAATGGAAAAACTGCAATTTTTGAGATGAAATTAAAGACGGAAGTAAAAGAAACGAGGGAAGAGAAGAAGCCAGGGATAAGGGTTGAAAAAAGAGAAGAAAAGAGAATTGAAGGAAAATTTATTAAAGCACCTATGAACGGTGTTGTTACAAAAATAATGATAAAAGTCGGCGATGAAGTTAAGGAAGGAGACACGATCATGACGATCGAGGCGATGAAGATGGAGAACCCAATAAAGGCACCCTTCAGCGGAAAAGTTCTGGAGATCCTAGTAAAAGTGGGAGATAAAGTCTCTAAGGATAGCCCCCTCGTAAGCTTGGGGTGAGCTGATGGATAAGAGAGAGTGGGAAGAAAAAATAGCCCTTCCATTCGTAAAGAAAAGCCCTGAAAGAAAGAAAGAGTTTAAGGCAAGTTCTGGTTTTACTTTGGATAGGCTCTACACCCCAGAAGATATAACGATCAACTACGAGAAAAAACTCTGTTATCCGGGCGTTTATCCTTTCACAAGGGGGATTTATCCAACGATGTATCGTGGAAGATTGTGGACGATGAGACAATACGCCGGCTATGGCACTGCTGAGGAGACGAACAAGAGATACAAGTTTCTAATATCTCAGGGACAGACTGGATTAAGTGTTGCCTTCGATCTACCAACACAGATAGGCTATGATAGCGATCATCCGATGGCTCTTGGCGAAGTTGGTAAAGTAGGAGTCGCAATCTCCACCTTGGAAGACATGCAAACTCTATTCCACGGCATTCCGCTTGCAAAGGTTTCGACTTCAATGACGATAAACTCAACTTGTGCTCAGATCCTTGCGATGTATACAGTCGTTGCAGAATCTCAGGGAGCGAGTAGAGCTGAACTTCGCGGAACTGTGCAGAACGACATGCTCAAAGAATACATTGCTCGTGGCACTTATATCTATCCCCCAGAACCATCTTTAAGACTTGCAACGGATATAATCGTATTCTGCGCAAAAGAAATGCCAAACTGGAACTCGATAAGCGTCTCAGGATATCACATGGAAGAAGCTGGAGCCACGCCTGTGCAGGAAGTTGCTTTCACACTTGCAGACGGTATAACTTATGTGGAAAAAGTTCTTGAAAGGGGCATAGATGTTGACGAATTTGCACCACAGATAAGCTTCTTCTTTGGAGCGGGAAACAATCTGCTCGAAGAAGTGGCAAAATTCCGTGCTGCGCGTAGATTATGGGCTAAAATAATGAAAGAACGTTTCAATGCTAAAAAACCGCAGTCAATGATGCTCAGATTCCACGTCCAAACCGCAGGTTGCACGCTTACCGCTCAACAGCCTGAAAACAACATAATCCGTGTGACTTTGCAAGCTCTCGCTGCGGTGCTTGGAGGTTGTCAAAGCTTGCACACAAACAGCTTCGACGAAGCACTCTGTTTGCCTACGGAAAAAGCGGTGAGAATTGCGCTTAGAACACAGCAGATAATAGCTGAAGAAAGTGGAACCGCTGATGTTGTCGATCCGCTGGGAGGAAGCTATTATGTTGAATGGTTAACAGATAAAATCGAGGAAGAGGCGACGAAATACATTGAGAAAATCGACGAGATGGGAGGAATGATAAAAGCGATAGAGATTGGATACGTTCAGAGAGAGATCCAGAGATCTGCGTATGAAAAACAGAAAGCTATTGAGAGCGGAGATCTCACGGTTGTGGGTGTGAATAAATATCAGATCGAGGAGGAGATCCACATTGAATTATTAAAAGTTCCAAAGGAGATCGTTGAGAAACAAATCGCAAGAGTTAAGAGGTTCAAAGAAAACAGAGAGAAACAAGCAGTAGAGAAATCGATTGAAAGGCTTGAGAAATCGGCAGAAAAGGATGAGAACCTGATGCCATACATATTTGAATGTGTAAAGGCGAAGGCAACGTTGGGCGAAATAGCGAATGCGCTAAGGAGAGTGTTTGGAGAGTTCAGAGCTCCAGAGGTATTTTAAGCAATATAAAATTTTAATTATCTTTTGAAGTTTACGAAATTAAATTAGCAAAATTTTTTAGGATTTAAAAAGACTACAATCATGAAGGTTGACGATGTGAAAATAGTCGGTATTCTTGGCGCCGGGGTTATGGGTAACGGAATTGCACAGGTTTTCGCTCGAAATGGCTATGAAGTTGTCCTTGTTGACATCAGCGAGCAAGTTCTCGAAAAGGCTGTTGAGAACATAAAATCTGGTCCCTATGGCTTGAAAAGGCTTGTGGAAAAGGGAAAGATGAGCGAGGAAGAGATGGAGAAATGTATGAAGAGGATAAAGACCTCAATTAGTTATGAAAGTCTGAAAGATGCGGATTTTATCATAGAAGCTGTTCCTGAAAATCTGGAGCTGAAAAAGAAGATTTTTGCACAGTTAGACAAGATTTGTAAAAAAGATGCGATTTTTGCTTCAAACACTTCTGGGATCATGATCTCAAGCATAGCGGTCGCTGTTGAGAGAAAAGAAAAATTCATAGGAATGCACTGGTTCAACCCTGCGCAAGTTATGAAACTCATTGAAGTCGTTAAAGGTGCTCTGACTTCTGAAGAGACTTTTCAGATAACTATGGAACTATCGAGGAGAATTGGAAAAATTCCAATTCCAGCTAATGATGCTCCGGGATTCTTCACGACTCGTTTCATAAATTCCTGGCTCATAGAAGCTATAAGGCTCTACGAGTCGAACGTTGCTGGGATTAAAGAAATCGATGAAATGTGCAAGCTCGCCTTCGGCTTTCCAATGGGACCATTTGAGCTTATGGACCTCATTGGACTCGACACGGTTCTTCACATTGCAGAATATATGTTTGAAGAGACGAAAGAGAAACACTACGCTCCACCGATGACGCTGAAAAAACTCGTGCTCTCGGGTTATCTTGGGGACAAAAGGTTGAAGTTTGGAAGCAAAGGCGGTTGGTATGACTTCTTTGGTATCAAGAAATGAGGTGATAACTTGAGAAGGGTTGCAATCCTTGGAGTAGGAATGACAAAGTTTGGAAAGCATTCTGATAAGTCACTCGTCGATCTATTCTCAGAAGCTTTTTTCGAGGCTTTTAATGAATCAAACATAGATCTAAAGGAAATCCAAGCATTATACTATGGAAACTTTGTAGGAGAGATGACAGACGGTTCCGCAAACCTCGCTGGATTTATTGCTGATGAAATCGGTTTGAAGAACGTTCCAGCGATAAGATATGAAGGTGCTTGTGCCTCTTCAAGTGTTGCATTCAGAGAAGCTGTTAAAGCTGTTTCAGCAGGATATTACGATTGCGTTGTTGTAGGAGGGAGTGAAAAATTGCTTAGTGCTGGAACTGGAATTGGAACTCGAGCTCTTGCCACTGCGGTTGATGGCGTATATGAAATGACTGTTGGACTGACTTTTCCCGGTGTTTTTGCATTGACTGCAAGGCTTTATGCAAAAGAATATGGAATACCACTTGAAAAGCTTCGGGAAATGATGGCTTACGTATCCGTGAAGAATCACAGATATGGTGCTTTAAACCCAAAAGCTCAGTTCTACGGAAAATACGGCGATTTGAAGATAGAAGATGTGCTCAATTCGAGAATGGTCTGCTCTCCAATAACTTTGCTTGACAGTTGTCCGATGACAGATGGTGGAAGTGCGGTGGTAATAGCTGAAGAGAAGCTTGCTAAGGAAGCTGTGGATACTCCAGTTTACGTTCTTGGCACTGGGCAAGCTTCAGGAGGGGCACTTTTCAGGCAGGAAAGGGATATAGTAAAGGCAATTCCGAGAAGGAAGTCTGCAGAAATGGCTTTCAAGGAAGCAAAAATTCAGCCGAAGGACGTGGACTTAGTAGAGCTTCACGACTGTTTCACGATAGCCGAGATAATTGCATTAGAAGCTATGGGCTTCTTCAAATATGGCGAGGCAGGGTATGCTACAAAAGAGGGTTTGACGAGCATCGAAGGTGATTTGCCAGTGAATCCCGATGGTGGGCTGATCGGAAAGGGACATCCTGTAGGAGCCACTGGAGTTTCCCAGATCTACTCTGCGGTTAAACAGTTAAGGGGAGAGTTCAAATGGAACCAAGTAAAAGATGCGAAAATTGCAATGCTCGACACACTTGGCGGTGATTTTGGCACACTTGTTAACGTTATTTTGGGGGTGGAGTGATGTTTGCAGAGTTCTTCAACAATTTGAAGGAGGGAAAACTTCTTGGACTGAAATGCAGAGACTGCGGAACTATAACTTGTCCACCGAAAAACACATGCAATAAATGTTCCAGCAGAAATCTTGAAAAAATCGTTTTGAGTGGAAAAGGAGCTATCAGAAGCTATACTGTAACCTACATCGCCCCAATGGGTTACGAAAAAGAGGCACCATATACCGTTGCACTCGTTGAGCTTGAAGAAGGTCCATGGATTGTTGGGAGATTGGATGTTGAGGATAAACTCGTCGAAAAAGAAGATTTTATTGGAAAAAGAGTCTCTGTTTTTGCGAGAGAGATGCAAAGCGAAATGTTTTACCCAGACAAAAACAGAAGAATCATCCCATATTTCAAGGTAGAGGGGTAGTAAATGAAATTCGAGCTGAATGAAGAGCTAATAGATCTGCAAAAAGCTGTTAGAGAATTTGCTGAGAAGGAAATAAAACCCCTCGGAAAAGAATTCGACGAAAAAGCTGAATATCCTTGGGAAATCTATAGAAAAGCTTCTAAGCTCGGTTATATAGGAGCAAGCGTTCCCGAAGAATATGGTGGAGCGGAAATGGGATTCTTGGCTGAAGCGGTGATCAGCATCGAATTAACGAGAGCGGACAGTAGCATTGGATCTGCAATAGACCTTGCAGTTCTTGGTGTGCCAATGCTCCTGAAGCACGGCAGTGAGGAGCAAAAAGAAGAGTTCATTCCGGGTGTAGTAAATGGAAAGGCTCCCTCAGCAATTGCTATAACCGAGCCAGATTGCGGAACAGATGTATCAGCGATCAAGACAAGAGCTGTAAAGAGTGTTGACGAATGGATTATCAGAGGTTCTAAAACTTTCATAACCAATGGAAGCATCGCTTCCTACACAATAGTTCTCGCAAAAACTTCCGAAACTTCTCCACCGCATAAGGGAATAAGTGCTTTCATTGTCGAGACAGATCGAGAAGGATATGAGGCGAGGAGGATAAAGAAGATGGGGCTAAATTGTCATGACACATGCGAAGTTGTGCTTAAAGACGTAAGAATCCCATTGGAGAATCTGGTTGGAAAGGAAAATAGAGGATTCTATCAGCTTATGGATTTCTTTAACGAAAGTAGAATAAAAATTGCTTCTCTACATTTGGGAATGGCAATAGGAGCCTACGAGAGAGCTTTAGAGTATGCAAAGCAGAGAAAAGCTTTTGGAAAGCCGATAATCGAGCA
>JANXDJ010000079.1 GCA_025059545.1 Archaeoglobaceae archaeon | reverse complement strand
TTATTTCTGGTTTATTATTTTTAATAATTATAGCTTTTGTTGGACAAACTTCAATGCAGAGTTTGCAGTCTATACAACCTCCATCTATCCGCAAAGATCCCCTTCTAAGCTTCTTTAAATCTATTCTTCTCAAAACCTTTATCGCACCTCTTGGACACTCTCGCATACATAACCCACAAATAATGCACAACCTCTCATCTATCGTTACTTTTCTAAACCCTATCTCTTCCATTATTTCCCTATATACGCTTCCTTCATGTCTTATAGCTCCGTAAAAACAGAAATCTGCACATATCCCACAGACCGCACATTTTTCGCTGATTATCGCTTCAAATCTATCGTTTTTCCTGTATATAGCTATTGCACTCTTTGGACAGGTCTTTTCACAGATTCCACAGCCCACGCAATTCTCTGGATTAAATTCGAGAATTTTATTATATTTTTTAATTACAGTCCCATCTAACATTAAAAATCCTTCTAAAGCCCACAATATATAAGTCTTTTGCTCAAAATATATACACACTTATACATACGGATAAAATTGTTTTGCTACAGAATTAAAAATCCTAACTGAATCTAAAAAAGAATCACGAAATGTTTTTAACCTGAGCAGTAAAGCAATAGCTTAGGGCCGGTAGCTCAGATGGTAGAGCGCCGTCTTGGCATGGCGGAGGCCTGGGGTTCAAATCCCCACCGGTCCATTTATTTATTCAAGAGAGTTCATAGTGTAATTTCTCTAAATTCTGCTGTAACCGTAGCCTATACTTAATGCAAAGAGAGAGGGAAAAATTATAAAAAGATAAAACCTCTCAATTCCTTCTTATCAAATAAGCCAAAGCGATCAGCCCCGCAATTGCAATTATTGGTGATGGGGATTTCTCTCCCACAATGCGCTCTCAGCAAGCTTCAATACAGTCTAGCTTTCAAAAATTGTTCAGGTTGGAGTTAAAATGCTCGAAAAGCAAGATTCGATGTTGCAAAAGCAGGATGAGACTATAGGGGAGATTAATTCAGCTCACTTTTTGATCGATAGTTAATATATAAATCTTTCTCAGCGTAATTTTTCTGGAAACAAGTTTGAAATGTTCTTTTGAACTCAAATTTGATTGAGTGAGATCGCTTCCATTTTTTCTCAAGATTGAAAAGAATAGCCCCGGCCGGATTCGAACCGGCGTCGCCGGCTCCAAAGGCCGGCAGGATTGACCACTACCCCACGGGGCTTTAGGTTTTATCTTCTACACGATTTAAAAAAGTTAACCTTCGAGCTACGATAAACAAAATATATGTCTTTTTTTATTTATTTTTGTGAAGTGGAAAGATCACGTAAGGATCACTGCGGAGATATGCAAGCATTTCAAACTTAAAAACTGCAGAGAAATAGCTCAGGCGAGTGTTTTACCCGACAAAGATCCTGACCATTACTGGGCTTTTGGGAGGAGAAGAGCTTATCTGAAAAGAGTTCCACACCACGAACTTATAGCGGTCGATTATGCTCTTTTGCACTTAAAAAAAGCGAGAAAACTTTATATGAGAAATCAAGGATATCATGAATCCCTTGGAAGGGCTTTGCATTATCTACAAGACTACTCAGTGGATCCAACAGAAAAGATATGGATCTTCAGCTATCGCTCTGAATTAGCGCATGAAGAAAGAGAGAGATTTGATTTTTCAGTCGATTTAAATGCTGTGAAGATTGCAAACGAGACAAAATGCTATCCCCATGAGTTCAAAAGCTTGGTCTTGGAGACCAAGAGGGGTAAAAATGCAGATGAAATCGTATTCGCAAGTAGTTATCTAACCGCATTAGCTTTTAAAATGCTTCTAAACCCAGATAAACCAGAAAAACTGGAAGAAGAGTATAAGAAAGCTAAGATTGCCCACACGATTCTTCTGATTATTCCATGGATTTTTCTTATCACCTTAATTCAAGGGATCGCTTATCTGTTTTTATCTACGATTGCAAGCGGAATTTTGCACCTCATAGACTACAACTACCATAAGTGGAAGCTCGATCATGAGTGGTTCAATGCAAACTAAAAATTAAGATCTAACTCCATAAAACTTTTCTCTGAACTTCAAGGCAACATTTACAAGACCTATTAACACTGGAACTTCTATTAGTGGACCAATTACAGTTGCAAAAGCTTGATCGCTCTGAATCCCCCAGATTGCTATCGCTACCGCTATTGCCAATTCAAAATCGTTGCTTGCTGCTGTAAAAGATACCGCAGTAGTTTTCGGATAATCAACTCCAAGCTTGTAGGCTATGAAGAAAGTGGCAAACCACATGATCAGGAAATAAAGAGCAAGCGGAATTGCAACCCTTAGCACATTATAAGGCAACTCGACGATGTATTCTCCCTTTAAAGAGAACATGACGACAATAGTGAAAAGCAAAGCTGCAGGAGTGATTGGACTAATTTTTGGTGCAAGAAAGTTTTCAAACCATTCTTTTCCCTTTAGCTTAAAGCTTGCAAACCTCGTAGTTACTCCAGCGATGAATGGTATGCCGAGGTAAATGAACACAGTCTTCGCAGCATCGAGAATGCTGACTTCTGCATTCACACCTTCCGCAAGCCCAAGTTTAGTGAGTGCGAGGGTTATGAAGATGTAGATGTAAACCGCATAGAATAGAATTTGAAAGATTGCATTAAAAGCAACCAAGCCCACTGCAAGTTCTCTATCTCCTTCAGCCAGCTCGTTCCAAACTATAACCATAGCAATACATCTTGCCAAGCCTACGAGAATTACGCCCATCATGAACTCGGGCATGTCGCGAAGTAATGCTATAGCGAGCAGAAACATCACAATTGGTCCTACAATCCAGTTCTGAGTCAATGAGAAGCTTAAAAGCTTCAAATTTCTAAAAACTTTTCCCATTTCTTCGTATTTAACTTTTGCAAGCGGAGGATACATCATCAGAATCAATCCAATCGCTATTGGAATCGAAGTAGTATCTATGCTCATTGCTGAAAGTATCTCCGAGATTTCGGGATAAACGTAACCGAGAGCAATTCCAACGATAATTGCGAGAAAAATCCAAATTGTGAGGTATTTTTCGATCAACCCCAGTTTTCTCTTCTCCATTCACTCACCTCCTCCGAAAATGGTTTTCAGTGTTTGAAACAGAATTTTCCTTCGATTCTCAATGCTCATAACTGCTTTGAGCCTGTAAATACTATAATTCACGCTTATTGTTTTTTCCAAGTTTTTTAATTTTTCTGAATTTTCAGAATTATACTAATAGGATATTTTAATGCTTCCAAAACTCCTGAATAGATCTCTAATGGTCGCATCCACCCATAGATAGCTCAAAATCGCTGCAAACGCATCTCCGAGCACCATACCAAAAAGCACACCTTTAAAACCGAGAGAGAGTAGAATTGCGAGAAAGTAAACGACAAAAACTTGCATCGAAACTCTCGTCAAAGTAAGCACTAATCCCCTTTCACCTTTCCCTATTCCCTGAAATATCGATGTGGAGGTTATGCCAAAGGAGGCGCAGATTAAAATAAATGCCATTGTTCTCAACGAATCTACAATTCCGTCGTATATTACAATTCCTTTCTCAGTATATGCAAAAACAAAAGCTAATTGAGGAGCAAAGAGAATCATAACTGCCAGTATTACTATATTTACTGTTAAAGCGAATTTCAAAGCATATCTATGTGCTAATTTAATTTTCTCCGCACTTTTAGCCCCATAACTTGCTCCACTAACAGCGGTCAATGCTCCGGAGATTCCAAAAAGAGGTATGAACCCAATCATGATCAATCTCCAAACCGCTGAATAAACCGCAAGAGAATGATCTCCGCCAACATCGATAACTATACGATTAATAATCATTGTCGATATGGACATTGCTATAATCCCAAAGGAAGCTGGAATTCCAACTCTTAACAAGTCGAAGACTATTTTCCAGTCCCAGCGGTTTCTTTCAGGTTTTAAAGAACTTTTACCGCTCAGGAACCAGTAGATAAAAATCATAGTGGAGATTGCCAAACACAAGACACTTGCGTAAGCTGCTCCTGCAACTCCAAGAGAGAACGTGTAAATAAAGATCGGATCAAGTAAAACGTTCAAAATTGATCCAAAAGCGTTTGCATACATCGATCTTTTTGCATTGCCTTCGCCATTCATCAAACCAGCAAATACGTTTGTATAAACTAAGAAAAACGATCCAGCGATCATTATAGCTCCATATTCGTAAGATAATCTTAGAACTTCTCCTTCAGCGCCCAAGATGACGAGAATCGACTTTAAATAAAAGAGAGAGCTTAACATTATCAGTGAGATTACAATGCCTATCAAAAAGGAATGTAAAGCAACAACTCTTGCAGAGTGCAAGTCTTTAGCACCAATTCTTCTTGCAACCGCTGAATTTGAACCGATACTTAAACCAAAAGCGAGAGCATTGAAAAGCATGAACACGGGGAAAAATAGTCCTACTGCTGCCAGAGCTTCATGCCCTAAACCAGCGACCCATATGCCATCTGCAATGTTGTATAGTGTAAAAACTGTATTTTGGATAATCATTGGAATAGAAAGCTTTATTAGAGCAGTTCTTGGATCTCCAGTAAGTGTTCGTATTTCCTTAGATTCTGACACCTTCGAAACCAGATCTCATCGCTTAAAAAAACTTGTGGAGTTTGGACTTTTAGCTAATTTCAAAATTGCAACAAAAACTTTATAAAATATCATTACCAATATTGTATGGGGGTGAGAGCCAAG
>JANXDJ010000078.1 GCA_025059545.1 Archaeoglobaceae archaeon | reverse complement strand
TATCCAATTACTGGAGAAAATTGAGGAAGAAATGGTAGAGAGCATTGAAGGCTCATCTCAATATCGCCTCGGTTTGGAAGCTTTATTGAGCGCTTGTAGACATATTAAATCAATAGGAGAAATCGCTTTAAACAAATCGGTGAGAGAGAGACTAAAAATGATTGATTAGATAAAGAGCTTAGCTCTAACTTCTCTAAACTCTCTGTAATGCTTCACAATTTCTTTACCTTCAACAAAAGGAATACCTTTCTCTTCAGCGTATTTCATGGCCTTCTCTTTTGTTAAAGCTTTTCCCGTTTCACTGTCGAGCATTTCGCAAATTGCAACCGCTGGGGCTATGCCGGCGGTTTCAGCTAAAGCAACACTTAGCTCAGTTTGACCAACTCGGTTATATGTTAAATTTTCTGAAGCTCTAAGAATTGCCACATGCCCCGGACTTCTGAATTCTTCACCAAAGTCGAAATTCCCATTCATCATCACAATGTCAACGACTTCTCCGATTCTCTTGATCGTTTTTGCTCGATCGAGATCGGTGATCCCGGTGAAGGTATCACGATGGTTTACCCAGATCGAAAAGGAGCTCCTCGAGTCATACTTGATGTCAAAATTGGAGATCGTTGCCAAAGAGGGGATTTTTTCGCTTGCAACTCTTAAAACATCATGCATAAAAGGTAATCCAAGCTTTTTCGCCGCTAAAGGATGGATTGCGACACAAATCAGCCCACCACCATCTATTCTCATCATCGCAACATCTTTTGGCTTCACAAACTGTGCGGGAATTGCAATGTCTGTCTCCCCTTCCCGATCTTCGAAGTCAAAGATCAGCACAGGTTTACCTTTTCTAAAGGCTTTTAGTGCTTCTTCAATCATAAAATCACCTCTAATTCAACTAAATCGCCATCTTTCAAATTCAAAACCTCTCTAAGTTTCTTATCTGAAATGATCTCAAGAACATCTCCTGGATAGTGTGTTCTTTGAGGAATGACTACAAAAGCAGGAATTCTGTTGATTTTACATTTAAATGCCCTTGCAGATCCAAAAGTTCTTTTCTCTGTAGAGAAGCCATCAATCTTTATCCCTTCCTCTTTGTCAAGCCTCTTTTTGATCATCATATCTTCTTTCAAAACTCTAAGATTGAGCGTTCCTGGGAATGGATCAATTCCCAGCTTCTCAATGAACTGCTTTCTGTAGCCCTCAAGAGAAACATAGTAGCTCCCTTCTCCAAGACCGCTGAAAACGGTGCAGTGAAGTTTTATCATGTTGGCATTGTCGAATATTTTTCTGTAATCCGAGTATTCCGCATAAAGCATATCCATACCCTTCTCAGTTATTGCAATAAATTGCCCATCTTTTGTAACATTTCTCTCTATAAGTCCATGGTTCTCAAGCTCCTTCAATCTTCTCGATGCGGTCTGAGTGCTCTGACCTATCTTCTCTCCAAGCTCCTTACAGCTGACCTTTATGACCTCTCTTGAAGCGTTCATCAAAGCTAAGGTTTTGAGCATCTCAAGCATCTCAATTTTGTGATGCATATCGCAAGTGATATAAAGTTTTTGTTTGTGGAGTTAATCTACAACTTAAAGTTCAAACTTCTCTTTTTTGAATTTTGAAACTATGAACTTTCTCATTTCATGGTATAACTTTCCCAAATCTTCAAAGAATACCCTTGGTAAATTTAACACCGCGATCCATGTTGGTTGCCCAAATTCATCGTAAAATCTGAGAAATGGGAATAGGAATAGAGATAGTGTAAAAGAGAAAGTGAAGAGAACAATATAAGAGTCACCTCCAAGAAAAGCGAGTTTTGCGAGCATAAGACCACCAAAGATACTACCTAATGCGGAGAAGAAGTCCTGCATCCAATTGCCAATTGCATAGAATGGTGCGGAATGTTTTCTGTGTGTCATATCTGCGACCGCATTCATAAATGCTATTCCTGGTGCAGAAGTGTAAAAGCCATGTAAGACGTATGCGAGCAGAAGTAAGTAGAGGGACAAGTAGAATTCCGACAAGATGAAAAGAATCGTAGAAAAGATAAAAGAGGCTATAGAAATTGCAAGTAGGGGTTTGTTTCCAAATCGATCTGATATTGTTCCTGCGAGCCTTAGAGAGTAGATTGAAGATATGTGAGCTACAAAAGCAAATAGAAAGATGAACCAGATTGGATAACCGAGAACCTGAAGGATGTATACTGCAAAAAATGAACGGGAAGCACTCAAAGAGAAGCAAAACGCTGAATTTAGGAGCGTCCATTTTAAAAAACTACTATTCTGGAGAGGCTTAATAAGGCTGGGCTCGCTAATTCTCCTCGATTTCACATCTTCAATGTTTCTTAGGAAGTATACACTTATAATACCTGCAAGAAAAGCGAGGAAGAATAGTATGGGGAAAGCAGACTTGTCAAATTTTTCGAAAAGCCATATCTGTAATATAAAAAAAGGAATTGCAGCTATTTTCCCATAAGCCAATCTTTTAGATAACTTCTCACCCATTTTTGCTCCAAAAACAAGATCTCTTGTCCAAGAGCTCCAACTTACTGTTAGCAAGTCTTCACAAATGTTAAAAATCAAGTAAAAAATTGCAAATGCTAAGATCTCATAGGGGCCATTTATAAAAGATACGATTGCGATGGCTAAAACTGAATTGTTGGCTATAAAGCTTGCAAAAACTGCTATCTTCTTTCTACTTCTTTTTTCTACGAATTTTGCAGAGACTATTTGGGCAATCGTTGTCATATATGGTATTGCAACCAGAACTCCGATTACAAAGGAGTCCGCTCCAGCAACAGCAAGATATGAACTTATAATAGTTGCAGTAAGCAAAGAGAGAGTAATCTGAGAGAAAATACCTTCTCTAATAAAATTTTTCATACTTCTTTCAGGATCGTGAAACTCTACATCCATCGCTTGCAGATCTTCGATCTGTTTTTAAATTTAAGCAAAACAGAGTTTAGCAATAAACTTTGTAAGTAAATTGATACTAAACAAATTTATGGACACTGAAGTTATAAAATCTAAAATTATTTATCTTTATGCTCTTCTTCGTAAATCTCAGGCAAGATCTCTGCAAGGTTGTGGTATTCCTGGGCACAGTGATGGAACATGTGCTTCCCGATCCCCTTTGGAATGATCCTTCTTTTAACCAATGGCTTGTTTAAAAGCTTAGTGAGGATTTTTCCTAAGAATCCCTCCGCCTCAATTCTTTCCCCGATCCAAAACCTGCTCCGCAATTCTATTCCATCATCAACCTTTCTCGCCATATGGCACATCTTTGTATGCCAAACTGTAAACCAAGCTCTTTTGATTCCAACCTTTGCACATATCATCGCAACTTTTTCAAAATCAACCTTTTCAAGCTTATTAAGATCAAAACCGAACTCTGCAGGAATCAGAAATTTAATTATTAGCTTTTGCTTTCCAATCCCAACATCTTCGGTAACGTAGTGTATCAATCCCGTGGAATCAGTGTAAACGTCAAAGTGTTTTTCTGGATACCATATTCTGTATCTTATTCCCTCTTCTGCATGCCACTGAAACCACCAGTAAAGCATTTCGATGTTAACTTTTGGCATCTTTGTCAAACATGCGACATATACGCTCCCATCTGGAAAATGGTGGAATCCATTCTCAAAAGGGAGATAACCTTCTTCGAGCAATTTATCCTTTTCTGAGAACTTTAATACTCCTTCTGTTGGTATTTCTTCGCCCTTTTTTAGAATTTCTTGATGAATTTCTGGCAGTTGAGCATTTTCCCTTTTCAAATATCTCTCGTATTTACTCATCAGCCCACTTCTGTCATGCTCAATATAAATTTATTCCTCTAAAAAAGGATTATAGAAGTTTCAATCTTTCTTCAGATCCAAGCCATATCGCTTCGCATTTCGATCCGCTATTTTCTGAATCTCTGCAATGATCTCTTTACCCCTTGGGTCTGTAAAGAGATGTCTAAACCTTCTTTGAAGTTTCAAATATTCCTCAACTGGTTTTCGATCTTTTATCTTTCTAACAGTTTTGAGCTCTCCATTTTCGAATTCCACGATCGGATAAAGTGCGGTTTCAATTGCAAGATTTCCAACCTTTATAACATCCTTGCCATCGATTCCCCATCCAGTGACGCAGGGACAATGGATCTGGATATACTTAGCCCCTTCAATGCTTGCAGCTTTCTTCACTTTTCTTCTTATGTCCGCTGGTAGAACAGAGCTTGAAGTTGCAACATATGGAGAGCCATGAGCAACAGCGATTGCAACCATGTCTTTCTTTCTTCCCATTTTTCCAAGAATTAACTTTCCTGCTGGAGTAGTTGTTGTAGCTTCCCCGAATGGAGTTAATCCACTTTGCTGATGTCCGGTGTTCTGATAAGCTTCGTTGTCGAGGCAGACATATATGACATCGTGATTCCTGTCGAACATTCCATGAATTGTTAAACCGATGTCCGCAGTTGCTCCATCTCCAGCCAGAACAACTACTTTACCTTCATCCTCTCTCCCCAAAGCTTTGAGAGCTTCAGAAATTCCACATGCGACTGCTGCAGTGTTGTCGAAGAGTGAGTGGATGTAAGGCACACCCCAAGAATTCTTACCATACTGTGAGCTTATTATTTCAAGACATCCCGTGGAGTTTGCAACGAAACATTTTCCATCGAGAGCGTTGAGAACGTTTCGAACCGCAATAGCCAATCCACAGCCCGGACATGAGCCATGTCCCTTGCCAAAAGGCTTCATGGGATCACCTCTTCAAAATCCTTTACACCCTTAAAACCGCTTTTCTCCTTACCCGCAATTGCATTCTTAATGAGATCCTC
>JANXDJ010000077.1 GCA_025059545.1 Archaeoglobaceae archaeon | reverse complement strand
GCAACCCCGGCTTAAAGCGTAGTTGAATAAATTTATAAACATTTCCCAAATCTGTTAAGGGAGATGGAGGCAAAGCAGATCAGAGAAATAGCCTTTGAAATTGCTAATAAGGCTAAAAATCTTGAAGATGCGTTGAGAATCAAGAAAGAGATGTCAAAAAATTTTAAGTTAGCAAAAATTCCATCAAATGTTGAAATTTTACAGCAAGCCAAAGGCACGGAATTTTATGATAAGCTTAGAGAAATTTTGAGACTGAAACCTGTTCGAAGCTTGAGCGGGATTGTGGTAATTGCTGCAATGAGCTCTCCTGCTCCCTGTCCACATGGAAAATGTATTCCCTGCCCCGGAGGAGTAGATTTCAACAGCCCTCAGAGCTACACAGGCTTCGAGCCAGCAGCACAGCGTGGAAAACAGCATGAATACGACGCTTTTCGCCAAGTAACTGCAAGGCTAAAAGAACTTGCTGAGATTGGACATGATGTAGATAAAGCTGAGATCATCGTTATGGGGGGAACATTCATCGCTCGAGAAAAAGAATACAAAGATAAGTTCATCCTTGATATATTCAACGCCCTTAATTCTTTTCAGAACAAATCGAGAATAGAGAATAATTTGGAAAAAGTTAAAAGGAAAAATGAGCATGCAAAAGTAAGATGTGTTGGATTAACTTTCGAAACACGTCCAGATTATGCAAAAGAAGAGCATATATTGGAAATGCTCCGCTATGGAGCTACAAGAGTGGAACTTGGAGTTCAAAGCATTTACGATGAGATCTTGGAAAAGATCAATCGAGGACATACTGTGGAGGATACGATAAGAGCGACCAAGCTTCTCAAAGACTCTGCATTCAAAGTCTGCTACCACATAATGCCCGGACTTCCTGGCTCGGATTTTAAACTGGATTTGAAGTGTTTCGAAGAGATCTTCTCCAATCCTGATTTCAGACCTGACTATCTCAAGATCTACCCAACTGTTGTTGTCGAGGGGACAAAGCTATATGAGATGTGGGAAAAAGGAGAATACATACCCTACAGCACCGAAGAGGTCGTTGAGCTAATTGCAAGAGCGAAGATGAATTTTCCTGAATGGGTAAGAGTTCAAAGGATTCAAAGAGACATTCCAGTGAATATAGCTATCGGTTTAAAGAGGGGGAACATTCGACAGCTCGTTCGAAAAAGGCTGAAGGAACTTGGAGGAGACTGCAGATGCATAAGGTGTAGAGAAGTCGGGCACAAAGGTGTGCCAGAGGATGAATACAGAAAAGCAGAGCTTAAAATAACTGAATATGAAGCTTCAAATGGCAAGGAATTCTTTATAGCTTACGAAATCCCAGAATACGATGCTCTTGTCGGATTTATAAGGCTTAGATTTCCATCAGAACCATTTATCAATACATTGAAAAATTGCGCACTCATTAGAGAACTTCACATTTATGGAAAAGCCACACCGCTTGGAAAAATTCAAGCATTTCAACACAGGGGTTTTGGAGAGAAACTTCTAAATACTGCTGAGGAAATTGCTAAGGAAGAATACGATAAGCTTGCAGTCATAAGTGGTGTCGGCGTTAGGGAGTATTACAGAAGGCTTGGATACAGAAAGAGCTTTGAATTTATGGTGAAGAGGATATAATTTTGATCTGAAGCCTTATATCCTCAAACGTTATTTAAATTCGATGCGTGCTCCACTCATAAATTTCCTCACACAAGTTTCAATAGCCTCTTCATTGTTGTTTATTCCCATCTTCGCAAAAGAACTTGGAGCTTCAGATATAGAAATTGGACTCATAGCATCAGCCTACAGCTTCTCTACATTTATAGCTTCCAGTATATTCGGCAGACTTTCAGACTTCTACAATAGAAAGATCATACTCCTCTCTGGATTAATTCTCTCTTCACTCTTCTTCTCTGCGCAATGCTTCGCAACTACCCCAATGCAACTACTAATCGTCAGAGCTTTAATAGGCTTCTCGATCGGGATTTTTCCAGCTGCACTCGTAAGCTATGCATATGAGAAAACAAGAAATGTGGGATACTTTTCTGCATTTGGAAGCTTAGGCTGGGCATTTGGGCAGTTGATCGCTGGCATTATCATGATATATCACGGAATATTCATTTTTGGCGCTCTTCTCTTCCTATTGGCATTTCTTATCGTTTTAAAAGAGGAAATTCCATCCCAAAAGATCGAGAGAGCAAGAGGATCCCTAAAAATAATAAAGCAGAACTTTTCCATCTATTTCGCATTCTTTATTCGTCATGTCGGAGCAAGTGCAGTTTGGCTAATTTTTCCCATCTACTTAGCAGAGCTTGGCATCTCAAAGTTCTGGATCGGAGTTATCTACTTCATGAACTCATTTTTGCAGTTCTTGATAATGCAAAAAATAGAAAGATTTAATCCAAATCTGCTTTTGAATGCTGGCACGATCTTCTCAGGAATTACCTTCTTTTTATATGCGGTCGCCACTCAAGTTTATGAATTTCTTGCTATTCAAGTTCTAATAGCGATTGGTTGGAGTGCAATGTATGTTGGATCTTTGAGAATCGTTCTTGAAAAAAATGTTGAGAAAAACAGCTCGGCAGGATTTCTTAACTCTACAATCTACCTTTCCACGATCATAGGTTCATTTTTGGGTGGCATTATTGCGGAAAAATTTGGCTATACAAACTGTCTTTACTTCGGAGCGATCTTGTGTTTCTTAGCCTTAGCTTCGAGAATTAAAAAATAAAAAATTAATGCTCAGGAGCAAGCTTTGTTAAGATCTTCTGATCCGTTATAACACCAACAGGCTCTCCACGATCTGTGACAACTAAAATTCTGACGTTTTCGTCTCTCATTAGCCTTATCGCTTCTCTGATTTTCGTATCCTTTTCTACAAGAACGATCTTTGGTCTCATCACTTCTTCTGCTTTTGCATCAAGTTTGCTTTGAGCTACTGCCTTTGCAATGTGATCGAGTGTTAGTATGCCTACAAACTTGCCGTCCTTTTTAACTGGAGCGCAATAGATCTCTCTTTCAGCAAGCAACTTTGCACCTTCTGAAACTTTTGCATTTGAATCGATCGAAATGATCGGGGAAGACATGTGCTCTCCTACGGTGTCCTTTGGCAGAGCTACGATCTTTTCTATGTCCATGATCAAGGTGTTTGCGGTGTCGTCTCTTCCCACAACCCTACCTTGGACTACGATCTCGTTCACAGGCGTAGGACCAACTGCTACCCGATCTCCCGGAACGATCTTTCTAATGTCTCCAAGAAGCCTGATCCTTGCCTGACATACTTCTGGATTTGAGATCGAAGGTAGATCGATCTCCTCAACAGAGATCTCTTCCATTAATGTATCGTTAACAACGACTGGAACCGCTACGCTTTCCTCTGGCTTTGTTATTGAAAGCAATTCATAAGCCTTGGAAGTTGGTCTGTATCCTCCTTTTGGTCCAGGAACTCCTTCAACGAGCCCCAAAGCTCTCAACGCTTGCATTTGATTTCTGACTGTGCCGGGATTTCTGTTTATCAGTTCAGCAATCTCTTCCCCCTTGATCGATCCGCCAGCTTTCTTCTTATACAGCGTTATCAACGCATACAGTATGTCCTTCTGGATCTGCGTCAGCTCAAGATCCATCTAACCACCTCCGTAATTTTAATATTTAGCATTGTGCGTTTAAGATATTTATAATTTTTCCATGCCCTTTGAAGACATTTTGCATTAAAAAGTATCCTATAATCTACATAATTAAAAGTTATTATTTTCTCCGCTTTTTCAATTCACTTAAAATAGTTTCAGGTTTTGAGAGTTCTAGTTTGAATTCAGATGTGAATTTTTGGTCTTTAAGAAGATCCATTAACCTTGTATCCCTCGTCGCAAAATGGGTGGCTTTCGAAGAGATTCCCAATACCATGATGCTGGAGGGGCTCCATTTTTGAAAAGCTTGAGATTGATTGCATTATCTTGGATCAAACTAAATACTTCAACTAAAACTATTTCAGAAGTCATGGCTACGCCCTTTTTAAAATTTAGAATCTCTTCGATTAGATTAAAAGAGCTTTCGAGTTACTCTTTTTTCGCTTCCAAAGCCCTGTTATTTGCCCTCTACGACTTTTTTGGTTGTTCTTTGTTTTACGGAATAATATTTCCCAGTTACTGGGTTATAAATCCTTTTTCTTCTTTCTCTCCTCATAATACTCCTTAGCTAAAAAATTTAATAAGTCTTTCCTTAATTAACTTTTAAGCTCTGCTGTGAATCTCTCTATCTCTTTTCCCGCCTTATCGCCGAAGTGCTCGATCAGTTTTACGATTGCACTACCAACAACGACTCCATTTGCTCCAGCTTTGAAAAGATCTACAACATGCTCTCTTTTCGAGACGCCAAAGCCAACTGCGATTGGCGTTCTACAAACCATTTTTGCCCTTTTCAAAGCATTGAATGCCCTTTCGGATAATTTATCCCTCACACCTGTTACACCATAAGTTGAGACAAGATAAATGAACTCTGAGAGCTTATCTATGGCTTTAAGTCTTTCCTCACTCGTGTTTGGAGCTGAAAGAAAAACGTTCTTCATTCCAATCTCTCTGCAGATCTGGACAAACTCGTTTGCTTCATCAAATGGTAGATCGACGACAAGCATCGCATCAACTCCACTGGAATAGGCTTTTTCAACGAACTCTCTAATTCCAGTTCTGTAGATTGGATTGTAGTAGCTCATCAGCACAAGCTTTTTATCGCTCTGCTCTCTGAAATTCTTCGCAATCCAGAAAAAATCCCTCAACTTGAATCCATTGCTCAAAGCAGAGAAGTAAGCCTTCTGAATTACTGTTCCATCCGCAATTGGATCGCTAAA
>JANXDJ010000076.1 GCA_025059545.1 Archaeoglobaceae archaeon | reverse complement strand
TTGGAAAGATCCTGAGAAGGGCTTTAAAGGAGGAAGAGATGAAGAGACGAGGAGGCTAAATTTTGCCTATTTTTCTTATATATTCAATGTCTTCTCTGTTAACTCCTCTTATGGCAAAAAGAACTATGGAGTAAATAAAAATTGCAATGGGGATTATCAATAGCATAGATTGGAAGTTTCTCGCAAATAAGAACATCAAAATAGCAGAAAATAGTGGTTTTGTTAAGTCTCCAACTCTCGGGTAGATCCCAAATTCTCTGATTCCTATATAGACTGCTACTATCCATGAAACTACGTATGAAAGAACGGTGGCAAAAGCTGCACCGTTTATTCCATAAATAGGGATCATAAGGTAGTTTAAAAGAACATTTAGAAACATTGAAAAAAGTAATGGAAAGAAGTTTAGTTCTGGTCTCTCTTTCCCGCTGAAAATGCTACCATAAATTCCTAAAACTGGTGAGAGTAGCAAGATGCAAAGAATCTGCATAGCAAAAAGCCCGGGGAGATAATCTTCACCATAGGCAAATATCAAGAGATTTTCGGAAATGAGCATGAGCCCAAATGCTGAAGGAATACATAGAACTGAAGAATACTTGAATGCTCTTGAAAATGCTCGAGCTAAGTCATCATCCTCAAGCTTTACAAATATCGGCATTAAAACCGCTGGGATAAAGATTAAACTTATTACAGCCGAAACTATACTAAAACTCGCTCTGTAATATGCAACATCCTCTGCTTTTAAAAAATAACCTATCATCACGATGTCAACGTTGGCAAATATTACGGTTTGAAGCGAGATCAGGCTCGTAAAAAATATAAATCTGACAATTCTTCCCTTTTCTACTTCTTCTACACTCACGAAAATTATTCTGTACTTTTTAATAATATAATAAGAAATAAATAAAAAAGCAATGAGGGTAGATATAGCCACCGCCAAGATCGCACCAAAAAGAGATAAACCCAAAAGGACAAGAGATATTGTTAAAAATAGCTTTGAAACTCCAGAAAGTGTGTAGCTTATGAGATCTGCCTTGAAATCATTCATAGCGTTTGCAACACCAATTAAAAGAGAGGAGAGAGAATTGAATACTAGATAAATACTCAAAACTTGCAATGGAATTGAAATGGGCTTATTGAACAGTTCAGCAATAGAATCTGACAGAATGAAAAGTGATAGAGCTACTAAAATCGTCAGAGCTAATTTTAAATTAAGAAGAAATCTTAAATATCCTCCTGCGAGTCTATAATTACCTCCCGCCATTGCATCTGCTATATACCTCGTTGTAGCACTCTTTATTCCCAGGTCAGAAAATATCGATAATATAGCCACTGTGGAAAGTGACAAAGAATATAATCCAAAAAGTTCTGGCTTTAAAGCTCTTGCAAGGAATATTATCGTTATAAGCCCAGTTAAATTTGCGATTAGCATCGAAGAACTACTGTAGATCGTATTCTTTAGCACCAATCTTCCAAGCACAATTTTGTTCTGTTAAGGTTTTTAAAATCCTACTATTCACTCAGAAATGGGAATATCCCCTAAACTCGATCCTTGAATTTTTAATATAAACACCTTCGCCTTTCTCTATTTTACCAATCTCGATTCCAATTTCACTACTTTCTGCAGTGAACAAAAGCTCGTAATCTCCACCGCCATAAAGGAAAAGATCTAAAGCTTTATCTTTTTCAGTGAATTCGGTAAGATGAGAGAGATCCAGCTTCTCTAAATCGAGCACAACTTTAACTCCACTCGCATTTGAGAGCAAATGAGCTGAAATTGCAAGGCTATCGCTTATGTCAGTAAGAGCGTTCGCAAACTCAGCAATCTTCAGCCCTTCCTTTATTCTCGGCTCAGGCATGTAGAGTTTGTTTGGATAAGGTAGTTCCTCTCTGCTAAAACCTTTCTCGAGCATTTCTAAGCAAAGCTGAGCTTTTCCGAGTGGAGAGGTGATGAAAAGCTTATCTCCTGGCTTTGCTCCTGCTCTTGTGATTATTTTCTTTGCAGAACCAACTGCAAAACCTGCTATTGTTAGAATTGGAGCAAAATCAATGTCCCCTCCAGCGACTTTAATGTCAAAACGCTCAGCCCATTCTTTTATTCCAATCATGATCCTTCTGAATAACTCTTCATCAGCTTTTTTCATCGAGATCGAGTTCAGAAAAACCAATGGCTTTGCTCCACTTCCAGCTAAGTCTGAAAGCGTTACACCAACAACCATCTTTCCAAACTCCTCAGGCTCCATGAACTTTGGAAAATCGCTCAGCTCATTGACTGTATCGCAGGTGAAAACGAGATATTCTGCACCATAGCGAAGGAAAGCGGTATCATGCTTTCCAGCTGGAACCTCGATTTTTTCCCTACCAAACAATTCCTCAGCTATTTTAAGAAGTTCGAACTCTTTCATACTCTGCAAGAATTTTGCTCGTTACATAAAGACTTGAATAGCTTTCTCTACCCAAGCTCACAGCTTTAAAGTTTCCAAGCTCTTTTAGTGTACTCTCAAAGAAATCACCATGAGCAAATGCACCAATGCAGATTGCCAAATTGCCTTTTAAAATATCCGAGCTAAATTTTTCCCCTTTTTCACTCAAAAGCAAAACATTTTTTCCTTTAACAAGAGCGGGGAGCCTTAAATCAACTATTTCAAGTAAGTTCTTTCCATCTCCTTTTATTACTTTTTCCTTAAAAAGCTCTTCCACCAAACCCACAAATCTGTTGTAATTCCTCGGCAGTCTTGTTTCGCTTGCCACTTTCACGAGCATGCCACCAATCGTGTGAACGTATATTTCATAATTATTTCTCATTGGTGAGTCGAGCAAAAGCAGAAGGCACTGATGCACTATGTCAGGTCTTCCTCTCTTTTCCCTAAACTTGAGCCTATCCATGGCGGAATGGTGTTTAGAGTCGTCGAGCAAAATTTCAGAAACTTTCTTTCTCCTCCTCTTAGCATCTGAAACCACTGCAGAATGATTTCTTATCTCTGCTGGCACAAGCTCGAGGCTTGCTTCGAGAAAAATGAAGGTGTCCATAGTTTGACTATTCAAAGGATAAAAAATTTTGTATGCTGAGTTAAGTTTTCTTTCCAATGGCGATTATGTATAGCGGTTGCTCAACAGAGAGTTTTAAGAGTTCTTTTAGCCTTTCATCGTCAAAAGCACCAACTGGCACCGCTCCCAAATCCAAAGCTGCTGCTTGCAGAAGAATGTTCTGAGCAGAATGTCCAACTTCAAAGTGCACGTATCGAATGCCACGCTCTTTATATTTTACAGTTGTTCTCTCGTATATGGCTGTGATCACTATGTCAATTGCGGCATCTTTAACACATTTTTGTCCTACAGCGATCGCTGAAAGCTCCTCCCTTTTGTCTCCATCCAACACTTTCACGAGTGCATGCTTTTCTGGAATGTATCTGTAAACTCCCTCTTCAATACCTTCTACTCTTCCAATGACAACGAATAATTCCAATGGATAAAGAGCTCCAGCAGATGGAGCGGTTCTAAAGCCTCTTGGATCTGTGATCCCTTGTCCCGCCCATAAGAGCTGTGAGAGTTCTTTGAGAGTTAATGGTTCACCGCTGTATTCTCTGATAGACCTTCTTTCCATCAAACTCTTCTCCAAGGACTTATTACCATCATAACTTGGCTCTGGAAGTTTTATGTATTCATCGCTCTCCTCCAATACCTTGAATTCCTGTCTTTCATCTTTCGAAGGTTGGACACAACACGATAAAGCGATGGCAATTAGTAACCAGATCCATTTTAACATGATAATATCTTAACTTGAGAATTGATTAACTTTTTTATCAGTGGTGAGAGCTTCAGCGATAAAGGGTGACTGCAATTCAGATGGTAGAATAACGAGCTTATATGATTTGATTGCCTTGAAGATGTCTGTTGGGAAAATTCAGCCAAATTCAACTGCAGATATGAATTCCGATGGCTCTATAACTTCTTTTGATGCTTTCAAAATTCTGATGCTTGCAACTGGAGATGAAGAAGAGATTTTCTTCTTGCTTGAAGAAACGTTGAGAAGCTACGATATAGGCAAATTCTTGGATAAAGAGAGAATGAACTGGGTTATAACGAAAGAAGATGGCTCAAAAATTAAGCTTGGGGTGGTAGTGGAGAACAAAAAGCTCAAGGATTTTTCCAAAGGCGAAATTACAAATCCTTCTTTGACCGCTTATGCGAGTGAAGAAACTGTGAGAATGCTTTTGGCATCAAAAAGTCAAGAAGAACTGAAGAAAGCTCTTAAAAACGGTGAAATAAAGCTCGAAGATGTCGGAATAGTCAATCAGCTCCGAATTGGGTTTATGGGATTTATGATGAGATTTATATAGATAAATTATTTTATAAAAAATTAAACATTTTGATAAATTCTCACGACTTGCTCGCAGTCCCACTTCACTTGTGGATTCACAGGATCTGGACAGCCTTTCGGCTTAAGAATTGTGAATCTAACACTCCAAGCTCCGCTTTCAATTGGACATTTAGCCTTAAATGGCTGTGTTTCGCTAATAATTTCACAGCTCTTAACCTTCCAGCCAATCTCTTCGCAACTCCAAAGCTTTCCAGTAACTTCGCATGGTGAAATTCTTGCATTGATCAGCTTTGCATTGCTTGGCAAATTCAAATTGCTAAGCGTTGCTATGCCGTCTTTAGCAATACTACACTTCGCATTTTCTACATCTGCTTTACAAGGGCTCTCTTCTGCGCAAAAGCTCATCAATACAGCTAAAAGCAGTAGGGTCAAGAACGAAAGGAATTCCTTCATTCTGACCACCTTATTGAATTCAATTCAGAAGTTTATAAATTGATCGATAATTTTAAAAACAAAATGAATAAAAATCAAAA
>JANXDJ010000075.1 GCA_025059545.1 Archaeoglobaceae archaeon | reverse complement strand
GCAAGAGTTGGAACGATCTATGAAGGCACGAGCGAGGCACAGAAGATCGTGATTGCGAGGAGTTTGATTGGGAAGCTTTGAAGAAGATCGTTTTATTGCATTTTCGTTGGATAAGTCTTAACCAGAAAGTATTTTATCTATAAAAAGCAAGATAATAATTGATGGGAGAAATTATCGAGAAGATTAGAGAGAAAAGAAGGAACTGGGAGAGTGAATGCTTAGAGCCTTGGCTTTCGAAAGTCGATCGAGAAATGAGAAAATTTGAGACATTATCAGGCATAGAGATACCAATCATCTGCGATCCTTCCGATCTTGTAAATCTTGACTTCCTAAGAGATCTCGGCTATCCTGGGGAGTTTCCTTTCACTCGTGGAATCTATCCAACGATGTATCGCGGAAAGCTATGGACTATGAGACTTTTTTCTGGCTTTGGAACCGCTGAAGATACGAACAGAAGATGGAAGATGCTACTCAAAGAAGGTGAGACTGGATTAAGCACCGCTTTCGACTTTCCAACGCTTATGGGACTTGATAGCGATGATCCACTTGCAGAGGGAGAAGTTGGAAAATGTGGAGTGGCTATAGATACTCTAAGGGATTTTGAGATTCTTTTTGATGGTATTCCACTCGATAAAGTTTCAACTTCATTCACAATAAACCCCCCAGCAGGAATAATCCTTGCGATGTATACCACAATTGGAGACATGCAGAAGGTTCCGAGGGAAATGATAAGGGGCACAATTCAGAACGACATGTTTAAGGAATTTCATGCTCAAAACACGATTGTTCTACCACCAGAACCATCTTTAAAGCTCGTAGTTGATATATTTGAATGGGGAATCGAAAATGTGCCTAAATTCAATCTGATAAGCATATCTGGATACCATATAAGGGAAGCTGGAGCCAATGCGGTGCAAGAACTTGCTTTCACAATCGCAGATGGTATGGCTTATGTAGAGGCTGCAATTGAAAGAGGGATCGATATCGATAAACTTGCTCCACAGCTCAGCTTTTTCTTCAATTCTCACAACGACTTTTTTGAAGAGATCGCAAAATTTAGGGCTGCGAGAAGAATGTGGGCTAATATCATGAAAGAATATGGTGCCAAGGATCCGAGATCTTGCTGGATGAAATTCCATGTCCAAACCGCAGGTTGCACTCTTACTGCACAGCAACCATTGAACAATATCGTAAGAGTTACATTACAAGCTCTCGCTGCGGTGCTTGGAGGTTGTCAAAGCTTGCACACAAACAGCTTCGACGAAGCTTGGGCTTTACCAAGCGAAGAAGCGGTTAGAGTTGCTTTAAGGACACAGCAGATAATAGCTGAAGAAAGCGGAGTTGCTAACATTGTGGATCCGCTTGGAGGGAGTTATTATGTTGAATGGCTAACAGATAAAATTGAGAAGCTTGCCTGGAGATACATAGAAAAGATCAAGGAAATGGGAAATGGAAGCATGGTATTAGGCGTCTTAAGAGGAATTGAAAACGGCTTCTTCGTCAGAGAAATCTCTGATGCCTCTGTAAGGTATCAGAGAGAAGTTGAAGAGGGAAAGAGGACAATTGTGGGCGTTAACAAATTCAAAATTGACGAAGAGCTGAAGATACCAATTCTAAAAATTGATCCAGAAGTTCAGAGAATACAGATCGAACGTTTGAGAAAAGTAAAAGCAGAAAGAGACAACTTAGCGGTTAATGAAAAATTGAATTGGCTAAAAAGCTGTGCAGAAAATAATGAGAACCTGATGCCAGCCATTTTTGAGGCTGTTAAGAGCTACGCAACGATTGGCGAGATCATGGGAACTCTGAAAAAAGTTTATGGCACCTATAAAAAGCAGATAATAATTTAGGTGGTCGCTATGGAGAAGATCAGAGTTCTAATCGCAAAACTCGGTCTTGATGGGCATGACAGAGGTGCAAAGGTTATTGCAAGGTTTTTGAGAGATGCTGGATTCGAGGTTATATACACTGGAATTCATAGAACACCGCAAGAGGTTGCAAGAGCTGTTATTGACGAAGATGTCGACGTTCTCGGGATAAGCATGCTCAGTGGAGCACATATTCCTCTTGTTCCAAGAGTTTTGGAGTATATAAAGCAATACGGGAGAAATCCAGATGAAATCGTTGTATTGGTTGGTGGAACAATTCCGGCTGAGGATCTACCAAAGCTTAAAGATTTTGGAGTTGATGAAGTGTTCATTCCCGGCACACCGATTGCAGAAATAATTAAATTTATCAAAGAGAAGGTTGTTGAAAAGAGAAGAGAGAAATTATGAACGTTTCGGATTTCATTGAGGGAATAATCGCAGGAAATCGAAGAATCCTTGCAAAAGCTATAAGCTACGTAGAGAACGAGCATCCTTTGGCGAAAGAAATACTTCGAGGAGTTTACAGTAGAACTGGTAGAGCGCAGGTAGTTGGAATAACCGGTTTCCCCGGCACTGGTAAAAGCACAATTGTTAGCAAGCTTGTAGAGGAATTCAGATCTCGTGGAAGAAGTGTCGGCGTTGTTGCAGTAGATCCAAGCTCGCCATTCACAGGAGGAGCTTTGCTTGGCGATCGATTGCGCCTTGAAGGAGCTGACGTAAACAAAGATCTGTGGATCGATGAAAAGGTGTTCTTCCGTAGCATGGGTTCCCGTGGAAGGCTTGGAGGAATTGCAAAGAAAACAGGGGAAGTTGTAAAATTGCTCGATGCTGCGGGCTATGAGATGATTCTCGTTGAAACCGTAGGAGCAGGACAGAGCGAAGTTGGGATCATGGAAGTCGCAGATACTGTAGTTGTGGTGCTAATGCCTGAAACAGGAGACGATATCCAGTTAAATAAGGCTGGAATCCTCGAAATTGGTGACATATTCGTTATAAACAAATCCGATTTGGAGGGGGCGGATAATGTAGATAGATGGTTGAAATACATGCTCTCCTTAGATGAAAGCGAAACTGTAGAGCTTATAAAATATTCACAAATAGATAAAAGTTTGAATAGGTTGAAATGGAAAAAACCAGTTATAAAAACGATCGCTACGAAGGGAAAAGGAATAAAAGAACTTGCAGATGCAATTTGTGACCACTACGAATTTATCAAGCAGAATGGGATTTTAAAGGCAAAAAGAGCGGAGAGGGGAAAAATAATGGCTATAGAGCTTGCTATAGAGGAAATAAAAGCCGAAATTATGAAGAAGTTCGGTAAATTGCTCGAAGACGCTTCCGATCCATACACAACATCAGAAAAGATCGTTAGAGAGTTGATAAAATCTTAAAAAGCTTAGGGACTTCTTCTACTATGATCAAAGCCAAGGTTCTCGAACTCGCAAGCTTCTATCCAGCCCCTTTCTGCACGAGAATACTCCATCTATTGGGAGCTGAGGTGACAAAAATCGAACCTCCCACAGGAGATCCAGCAAGAGCTCTTGAAGAAGTCTTTGCAGTTTTCAATACAGGTAAAAAATTTTTAACGCTCGATTTGAAGAACGAAAAGGAAAAAGAGCAGTTCTTTTCATTGGTTAAAGAAGTTGACGTTGTTGTGGAGGGATACAGACCAGGAGTAGCTAAGAAACTTGGAGTTGACTATGAAAATGTATCAAAAGTCAATCCAAGAATAATATACTGCTCTATTTCCGCTTTTGGTCAAAATTCCAAACTTTCTCCTTATCCTGCTCACGACCTGAACGTTCTCGGTTTACTTGGTATTTTGGAGATCTGTGGAAAAGGAGACCTGAGAGATCCAAATGTTCAGCTTGCAGATTTTTCTTCAGCAGTTTTTGCAGTTATAGCGATCCTTTCAGCATTGTTCGAAAGAGAGAAAACAGGTAAAGGCAAGTTCATAGATCTAAGCATGTTGAAATCTGCGATCTTTTCGGTTCCAATTCATACAACCTCTATATTAAATGGGCTTGGAATTTTGCCAGTTTTCACAAGAAATCCTGCTTACGAGATTTACAGAACTTCCGATGGCTTTATAACTATAGGGATAGTTTCTGAGGAGCATTTCTGGCAAAGAATGTGCAAGGCACTTGATCTAAATGTCCAACTATCGCTGATCGCAAGTTTCGAGAGACATGAAGAATTAAAAGAGCTTATAAAATTGAAACTTGAAAAAATGAAAACTTTAGATGCGATAAGAGTTTTGCGCAATGCAGACGTGCCAGCTTTTGAGGTTTTAAGTCTTAAGGATCCAGATAAAATAGAGGAAGTGATCGGAGAGAGCATTTTTGAAGAAATAGAGTTCGAGGGAAAGAAATTAAAAATTGCAAAAAAACCCTTCTGACTTTTATGGATCTCGTAATCGGCGGTGGCAAATTTGGTCTGAAGGCAGTGGAATATTTGATCGAAAGGCGGAGAGAATTCCTTATCCTCGATCCAAATCCAGAATGTGAAGTTGTTAGGGTTTTAAATGTTCCGGTTTTAAAAGTAGGAGCGGAGAAAATAATTGAAGTTGTTGAAAAAACTAATCCTGAGTGGATCTTCCCAACCGCTCCTGTTCATGTTGTTGCAGAAGCTCTCAAGGATCTTTTTGAACCATGGGATGAAGTAATTGATGATCTTTTGCCCAAAATTCCTTCAAAGGTTGTGGTTTCAGTGGGGAAAGGAAGCGTCGTTCTAAGCTACAATAGAGATGGGATTTGTATTGAGAATTGCAATTCCCCAGAAATTTGTCCAGTAACGAAATTGAAAAAAGACCTTCCAATGTTCGAATTAATCAAATTTGCGTTTCCAAAAGCACTAATACTTATCAGCTACCAAATTGCTCCGGGCTTAGGAGCGATAAAAGGCTCTGAATTTATTGAAGTGATTGAAAAAGCCAAAAAGCTTGATAAAGTTGTCGTTGCAACCGCTTGCAATTGCCATGGTGTTATTACGGGTATGAAGAAGAAATATTAATAAACTCTAATTTTGATTTGTTTAGCTTTTCCCTCAAAAGATAACTATGACTCCATTCCGGTGTTCATCGATATGGATCGCTATCTTTTCTCTCAAATTTGCCTTATTTTCTCTCATACTCAAAAATTTTTCGGCTCCAAAATCTACATTTTCCATAAATATTCTCAAAACTCATAACTTTCACCATTCTTCAAAATCTTGGCATTTTCAAATTCTTCCTCAAACCAGTCCGCTTTTTCCGTATGCACTGGGATAACAACATCTGGATCTATTTTCTCTATGATCCACGAAAGATCTTCCTTTGAAGCATGCCCTGAAGTGTGATAGCCTTTCTCGAAATAAGTTTCATCTTTTTCAATTCTAAAGCCAACAGTTTCAAAGTTGAAAACTTTTAGCCATTCATAAAGCCTTCGGAAGTCAAACTCTTGCTCTTCATTGAATGCTTCACTGGAGGAGTAGATGTAAACCCCTTTTTGAGGTTTTATGTCTAAAAGGTGTTTTATGTCGTAGTAGGAGAAGCAAAGGATGTAACGATCTGGACACCTTCTTATACTCTCAGGATCCAGATATTTATCACCAAAAAGATCCATAACAACTTCTGTTTCCCATTTTTCCCTTTCAGATTTGAGTTCCTTGTAGAT
>JANXDJ010000074.1 GCA_025059545.1 Archaeoglobaceae archaeon | reverse complement strand
CAGCGCACCAATGAGTGGAGCAATTGCTAAAGCTATAGGAATTGAGTTAAAGTATCTTGAAGAGGCGATCTACAGTGAATTGGGTGAGAGAGCTGAGAAGAGCTTTGAAGCGGTGAAGGAAGCTTACGAGGTGGTAAGTTGGACTTAGAACCGCTTATATCAAGAATGAAGTTAGGAGCAGCTGGTGACACAGGTGGGTGGAGAAATTATAGACCCTTAATAAATAAGGAGATCTGCAATAAATGTAAAAACTGCTTCTCTTATTGTCCTGAAGGTGTTATTAGTGAGGAAATCGAGATCGATTATAGATTCTGCAAGGGGTGTGGGATTTGCAAAGAGATGTGCAAGCAGAAAGCCATAGAAATGCATCCAGAGTAAAAAGGCTTCTTACGAGCAACGAAGCGGTAGCTGAGGCTGTGAAAATTGCAAAGCCAGACGTAGTTGCAGCTTACCCAATAACTCCGCAATCTCCAATAGTGGAGAGAATAGCGGGAATGATAGCAAGAGGTGAGCTAAATGCAAGATTTGTTCGAGTAGAATCTGAGCATTCTGCAATGGCGGTAATCCATGGAGCTGCGACCGCTGGAGCGAGAGTTTTCACTGCAACTTCAAGCCATGGACTTGCTTACATGTTCGAAATGTGCTGGTGGATCGCTGGTTCAAGGCTTCCAGCTGTGATGGCTGTTGCTACAAGATCGATCGGTGCTCCATGGAACATCCATGGGGATCACAGTGACATAGTTCTGCTGAGAGACGCTGGCTGGATCATAGGTATGGCTGAAAACGCTCAAGAAGCGTTTGACATGACTTTGCAAGCTTTCTGTGTGAGTGAAGAAGTAAACATTCCGTTTGCAGTCGGAATCGATGCTTTTACTATGAGTCATACCGCAGAAGTTGTAGAGGTCTGGGAACCAAAGCTCCCTGAAAGAAGACAAGCTTACAAGGTGCTCCCTTGGGATCAGTTTGCAGTCAATGCAGTAACGATGGGTAAAGCGAGGATGAAAGCGAGATATGATCTTGCTTTGGATTTGGAGAATTCTGTAAAGATGATCGAGAGAACAGATAAAGACTTTGGTAGCCATGGTGGACTAGTGGAGAGATACAAGCTCGAAGACGCGGATTTCGTAGTGGTGATGATGGGTGGATGGTGTGGGGATGCGAAGGATGCGATAGACTTGCTGAGAGAAGAAGGTTTCAAGATCGGATTGCTAAGGCTAAGATTCTTAAGACCTTTTCCAAAGAAAGCGATTAAAGAGCTAAGTGGAGAAGTCCTCATTGTCGATAAGGCTAACAGCGATCTCCGCGGTGTTCTTGGTATTGAGGTTTCCTCATGTGGACTCGAGGTAAAGAATGTTGTAGCAGGAATCGGTGGCGTTGATGTTGGTGTTGAGGATTTTTACAAGATTTTTAAAGACTTCATGAGTGGTAGAATTGGCTTGGAGTGGTATCTATGATCCTGCCCGGAAATACGAGCTGTCAAGGATGTCCGATCTCTTTGGCAATGCGAGCTCTGGATGAAATTGAAAATCCTGTGCTTGTGATGCCTGCTGGCTGTTCTACGGTGGTTGCTGGGCTACATCCGAATTCTGCGATGAAGATTCCAGTGATCCATGTTCCCTTCGCCTCCACTAATGCGGTTGCTTGTGGTGTAAGTGAAGCCTACAAAAAGGCAGGAGTGAAGGCAAATGTTATCGCATGGATGGGTGATGGTGCTGCAGACATAGGCTTCGCAACCCTTAGTGCTTCCGCGGTTAGAAAGGATGATCTGATTACTATTGTTGTTGATAACGAAGCTTATATGAACACAGGGACTCAAGCGAGTCTTAGCACTTTCTGGATGGCAAAGACGAGCACATCCCCAGTGGGAAAGAGAGATGAGAAAAGAAATCTCGCTCTGATCATGATCGCCCACAGAGTAGACTACGTCGCAACAGCTACCATTGGCTACATTGAAGATCTTAGAAGGAAGTTCAGAAAGTCGGGAGAGATGAGTGGATTTAGATTCATACAGATCCACTGCCCTTGTCCTCCGGGGTGGAGATTTCCAAGTGAGAAGACAATAGAAATGGCGAGAAAGGCGGTGATGAGTGGAGCTTGGGCTCTTTTTGAGTTTTACGATGGAAAACTTAGATTTTCCGGAATTGGCAAAAAATATGCTGAGAAAAAGAATCGGATTCCAATTTCTGACTACTTAAGAGCACAAGGAAGATTCGAACATCTAAGTGAGGAGGACATTAGCTCGATAGAGAAAGCGATTGAAGAAGAGTGGAAGCTCTTAAAGGGACTTTCTGGAAATTAAAAATTCTGATAGAAAATTTTATAATACTTCGTTTCCTTTGAGGATCATGGCTTGGGACTTGTATATTGCGGTTTTAATGCTTGTGCTGGGAGTGATCTATGGATACACAAGACCCGGCAAGGAGAACAGAGGAGCGATACTGAAAAAGGCACTAGTGATAGGACTTGTAGTAGGTGTTATAGCAGGGCTTGCGATTAGCTTCCTGAATCCTGAAGCCTCAGTAATTGGGGCGACCATAGGTGCAACGATCGGCATTTTGATAGTCGTTATAGTTCTTGCAATTTTCTTCATCGTTGGAACAATAATCGGAGATGCCCTCGAAGCAAAAAAGAAGCCAGCGGAGAAGAAAGAAGAAAAGAAGTGAATATTTATAATTTTTTATTTTTAGCTCAAATACCATAAAGTAACTGGTAATATTAGACAGCCCATACAGTTTATCCTTCTGACACCCAAAAATTGCGTTGAAAGCCCTATAGGGATCGCAGAAAAGAAAACTGCAAGTCCGTAAATACCGGTTAGTATAATAACGATTGCAGTGAGAAATGAGAATACTAAGATAGAGAGCTTCTTTCCATCTATCATATCTATTTTCTTGGCAATAAAGAAACCAATAGCGAGCGTAAGTAAAAATGCAATGGTTCCAGAAAAGAGGGAAAGAATCGCTATTTCCTGAAAATTCGGGATAAGATTGAGAGACTTTAAAGCATCCGCAGAACCACTTCTTGTCTTGTCAATTGCAATGAGCATGAAAAAACAAAGAATCGCATTTGCGGTGTTTGCAGAGCTCATTGCAACGATGTATCCTTTCTCACTTTTCTCTCCAAGTGAAGACACAACAGTAGCAACTCCACTGCTTATCCCGGGAAATATTGAGACAAAAAAGCCAGCTAAAGAGCCTTTTAATGCCACTATTAGATCTGGAAATTCTAAATTGCCCTTTTGCTTGGGGATTTTAGAAGTTCTTGAAAAAATTGAAAATAGTAAAATAGGTGCCCCAAAAAGTCCGGTTAGCAGAGGTAAAAGCACTGAACCCGCAGGGGTTATTTCTGCGAGTTCTGAGTTCTCCAAAGAAATGTAGCCAAGAAATCCAGAGCAGGAAAAAATGAGGAGAGCATAGAACCTCTTTCTCCAAACTGACAGACTACCTTCAAATTCCTCCCCCTTCTCGCTCATTATCAGTAAAATTGCAATCGAAATTAGAACAAAAGGTGTTATTTTTACAAAGAATTCGTAATTTGCACCAACAAAAAGAGACGTGAAGAAAAGAGGCAAGCTGACAAAAACTGCAATGAGGGAGGAAAAGCAAGAAAGCGACAGAACTTCGAATCCACGACCTTCAAGAACCATTTTATGCGCTGGTAAAATTGCTACAGCGGTATCTTCACTTGGAACACCCAGAAAAGTGGCGGGAATTATATTTGCAATTGTGTAAGCAATTGCAGACGTTATGATCATTGCAGAAACGTCTTCTGGAGAAAAGTAAAGAAATAAAAAAGCTGATGCTGAGACTATGAGTGCTGAGAACGTGTTGCTATGCAATCCGGGAAAAATTCCCGCTATTAAACCGAGAATTGTGCCTATTAAAGCTCCTAAAATCATGTAGATATCTAATTATCCCTAAATTTAAAAATTTCTTACTTTAATCGTTTCAACTTGCTCCAAATCTTTGAGCATCGAATTCGTCATGAAGTCAACAATTTCAATTAGCTTTCTCTTCTCCTCTGATTCTGGGAAAATTTGCAATACTTCAATACTATGATTTTTGAACTTTAAAATCAAATCCAAGGTTTTTTGTATTGCAATCTCTCTGCCAAAATCTCGTTCATAAATCTGAGGAAGAGTCATAGACTCAAATTCAGACTTTTTATCCTTTAAAGATTCGAGATACTCCAAAAGATCATCCACAAGCTGATAAGCAATTCCAAGGTTGTAACCGTAGCGATATAGGCTATCGATAACTAACTCACTACCGCCTGAAACCTCACAAGCGGTTTTTGCTGAATATGCAAAGAGACTTGCGGTCTTCTTTTCTATGCACTCAAAGTATTCTTTCTCTCCAAAAAAGTCTTCGTTGCTGTAAAGATCCATAGTTTCTCCTTCGCTCATCATCATTCCGACTCTTGAGAATTCTCTTATGACTTTTTCGCCGTAGACAGAAGTAAGCTCAACTGACTTCGATATCAACCAGTCTCCGAGGAGAATTGCAAGAGATGGATTGTATTTTCTGTTCAAAGCAATATTTCCTCTTCTCGTCTCGGCTTTATCTATCACGTCATCATGAATTAGGCTTGCGGTGTGAATGAGCTCTACAGCGATTGCGAGGTTCATCAACTTATTATAATCACCATTGCAAATCTTGCCGGCTAAGAGAACTATTATAGGTCGAATACGCTTTCCGCCAGCGGATATGGCGTATTTTAGTGCCTTCTTTATTCTATCGTTAGAGCTAATTGATTCAAGAAAATCATGAAGTTCTTTTTCTATGATGAGGAACTCTTTCCAGTTTTCGATCATTTGCCAGCTTTTGAAGTTCCTACATATAATCTTTTTGTGTCAAAACTACAATTAAAAATAGAAAACTTTATTAACTTTTAATCCTTAAAAATTGCGATGACTTACGGTGAAAGGGTTTTAGAATTCGTTCAATACGTTTGCAAAAATTATGGTGCGAGACTTGCTGGAAGCGAAGGAGAAATGAAAACTGGTGACTATATATACGAACTCATGAGCAATTTCTGTGATGAAGTCAAAAAAGAGTGGTTCGTTTCTAGACCAAAGGGTTTTACAGACTATATCTGGATCACTTCAATGCTTTACATCCTCGGTGTTGCCTTTTACTTCATGGAATACTGGATCATAACCTTCATCCTTATCTCTATAGGAATGGCTATCTTCATTTTCCAACAGTGTCTTCACCACGAGATAATCGATTTCCTATTTCCCAAAGTTCAAGAATTTCATGTAATTGGAAAAATAATCCCAAAAGAAACTTTGAAAAGAAAAATTCTTCTCTCTGCACATTATGATTCGCCATACGAATTTCCACTTGTTGGAAAGCTCAGGCATAAGTCTGCACTCATAATATTGCCTTTGATCGTTCTCGTTCTTCTAACTGCAGTTCTAAGCATTTTAAGATACTTCTACGATATAGATTTTATCCAGAAGCCTTTGCTGATAATTGGAACAATTTGGCTTTTGATCGTTGCCTTAACTTTGAGATCGAACAAGCTTTCTCTTGGAGCTAACGATGATCTCGCTGGCGTTGGAGTTGTGCTTGAGGCTGGAAGAGTTTTGAGCGACCACAGGTTGAAGAACACAGAAGTTTGGATCGTAGCTTTTGCAGGCGAAGAGCACATGAGGGGTTCGAAAAGGTTCGTAGAGAAGAATTTCAGCGAACTTAAAGATGCTATTCTTTTCAACTTCGAATGTCCTTCAGCGGATTACTTCCTTATAGCAACTGAAGAGAAGATGTTTTTTGCAAAGCATTCGCTAAAGGCTGTTGAAATTGCAAAAAAGGCATGCGAGAATGTTAAAGCGAATTTTAAAGTTGGTTCTCTACCATTCGCAGGCAGTGATGCTGCGAATTTCTCTCGAAAAGGATTGCATGCAACCACTATATTCGGTTTAGCAAAGGATAA
>JANXDJ010000073.1 GCA_025059545.1 Archaeoglobaceae archaeon | reverse complement strand
AAGATCCTTTAGAGGTTGACAGAATAGTTGCAAGGATCATGGGATATTTACACGTTGAAAGACAGATAAACGAAAGAGATGGTTTAAAGGAAGTCAAAGTAATCGTTTCGAACTTCACCAAGGCAAAGAGGGAGATCAAAGTAGTTGAAACGTGCTCCGGGGAAGTTGAGGCAGAGAATGCAAAAATAAGCGGTGGGAGCTATCCTACGATTAGCTGGAATCTCTCCTTGAACCCAAACGAAGAAGTTGAACTAAGATATCTGCTAAAAGGAAAAGTGATAAATAAGACACCGATCGTTGAAGGGGTTGATAACACTTTGCTCAGCACTGGGAACTTTAGCAATTAATATTAACCCCTAAACCAAAGATTTTCCATGAAACTGCTTGCAATAAATGGAAGCCCGAATAAGAGAAACACGTATGCTCTGCTCGAAGCTCTTGTGGAAGAAGCGAAGAAGCTTGGTGCGGATGCAGAGATTCTGAACCTTGCGGACTTCACCATAAACCCATGCAAGGGTTGTGATAGATGCATAAGAGAAGATTGTGTGCAAAAAGATGATATCTTTAAAGTGCTCGAAGCGATGAGAAAGGCTGATGCAATCGTGATCGGAGCTCCAAGTTATTTTGGAAGTGTTCCCGGAATAGTTAAGAACCTTATTGACAGAAGTAGAATGGACAGAATGGGTGGATTTAGGCTTAGAAACAAGATTTTTGCCCCTGTTGTCACGTCTGGCCTAAGACATGGTGGTGCGGAGTTTGTTGCGATGAGCCTAATTGTTTACGCTCTTGGACAGGCTATGATCGTAGTTTCAACCGCCGAAAATCCACTCACAACTGGAAGCTTTCCTGTTGGAGTTATTCAGGGCGATGCGGGATGGAGAGGAGTTAAGAAGGATGAAATTGCTCTAAACACTGCAAGAGCTCTTGCAAAGAGAATTGTTGAAATAGCAAATGCTACGCAAAGCTTGAGAAGTAAATGATTTTGAAGTTCAAAATAAAAAGCTCTGATTTTAGCGCAAGAACAGGAGTTGCGGAAGTTAGAGGAAAAAAATTCCGCACTCCTGCTTTTTTACCAGTTGCAACGCTTGCAAGCGTTAGAGCTTTAGATTTCAAAGATCTAAAAGAGCTTGGTGTTGAAATAGTGATGGCTAACACCTTTCACCTTCATTTAAAGCCAGGAGATGAGCTTATAAGAGAACTCGGAGGATTGCATAAGTTCATGAATTTCGATGGTGTCATCGCAACAGACTCTGGTGGTTTTCAAGTCTTTTCGCTTGGATTTGGGATGGAACATGGAATAGGAAAGATTGCGGACAACATATTCCTTGAAAAGATTAGAAATGTGAGCAGAAAAGGTGAAAAGTGGGTTGAAGTCGATGAAGAAGGGATCACTTTCAGAAATCCTCTCAACGGCACTTTTATGCGGCTAACTCCTGAGAAGTCGATGAAGATCCAGTCGAACCTTGGTTCAGACATAACGTTTGTTTTTGACGAGTGCACTTCTCCACTTTCGGACAAAGAATATACCGCAAAGGCTCTTGAGAGAACGAACAGATGGATTGAAAGGTCTCTTGAATGCTACGATAAAAATCAGGCAATTTTTGGAATCGTTCAGGGTGGGGAGTATAGAGATCTACGTTTGAAGTCGGTAGAGTTCATTTTAAAGCACGATTTTGACGGTTATGGAATTGGCGGATCTCTGGGAAAAAGCAAAATGGATATGCTAAACATCTTGCACTGGGTCGTCCCAATGCTACCAGAGGAGAAACCGAGGCATATTCTCGGCATTGGTGCTGTGGAAGACATATTCAACTGTGTTGAGAGGGGCATAGACATGTTTGACTGCGTTTCGCCAACAAGATGGGCGAGAAGGGGGCTTTTGTATGTTTCTCCAAGTGCTGGAGGGAATGTTAAGAACAAGTTCAGAGTTCACATAAAGAACGCAAAGTTTCGGAATGATCCAAAGCCACTGGATCCAGAATGCGACTGCTTTGTCTGTCAAAATTACTCAAGAGCCTATATTCATCATCTCTTCACCTCAAATGAGCTCGCTTATTTCCGTTTGGCTTCCTATCACAACGTTCGCTTCTTCATAAAGCTCATGGAGGAAATAAGGAAAGCTGTTGAGAGTGGCTATTTTGTAGAGCTTAAGAAGGAGTGGTTGAAAGAAGGGAACTAAGGATATTTGAACATGGAAATCAGGGAAATATTGCATGGGAAAGGAAGGACGAGATTGATATAACTAAACCGCTTCAAAAAACCTTTGTCGGGGCTTTGGACGTTTACAACTATTTGCCAAAGACAAATTGCACGAATTGTGGTGAAAAGAGTTGCATGGCATTTGCAGTTAAACTGCTGAATGGAGAAAAGGACATAAAGGATTGCAAGCCTTTGTTTGAGAATGAAAAGTTTATTGGTATCCGGGAAACACTTATAAGCCTTCTTTTGTCCGCTGGCTATGATCTTGAGCTTTAAGAGATTGTTTAAAAATTTAATAGCTGGATTATAATAAGAGACTATTAAACCGAGAAAGAACAGAAAAAATTATATTTCACATCGAACACGATCGCTTTAGAGTTGAGCATGAAGCATGCAAAAAAGTTTAAGGAATACTTCGAGGACATAAAACCTGTAACGGACGAGGAGCTTGAGGAGCTTTTGAACGACTCCCCGGGTAGGAACGAAAGAAACAAAAAGTTGAAGAAGGCAAAAAAGGAGCTATACAGAGAGCATTAGATTAAACCAACAAGCTCTTCAAGCGCCTTTTTTTGATCCTTAGCCTTCACAACACCGCTTGCAAGTAGCACACCGTCTGCTCCAAGTTCAAGAGCTCTCACGTAGTCTTGGTTGCTCGTTATTCCCGCACCGCAGAGCACTTTCACTTCTTTGCAAATCTCCTTAGCAGATCTTACAGATCTCTCCACGATCTCAGGCTTAGCCTTGCTAACAGCAATTCCTGAGCCGATAAGCTCTGGAGGTTCTACAGCGACGAATTCTGGCTTTAAAGCCGAAACTGCTGCAGTTGTTGAGATATTATTTGTGCAGACTATGGAAATCATTCTCAGAGCTTTAAGCTTTGAAACGCAGAAGTCGATATCTGCAAGCCTTAGCCTGCGTTCGGAATGATTTATGAGACTGCCTTTAGCTCCGCACTCCTTTATCATCTCCGCATTAACCGCTCCAGTGTAGCTTCCGAATTCAACAGCATCGATGTGCTGTGCAAAAACATCAATGCTAACGCTTTTTGCAATGATTGGAAGATCCAAATGGTTCACTGCAACCGCTATGTAAACTCCACTCCTCTCTGCAACTTTTTCAGCGATCTTTGCAAGTTCCAAAGCATTTTTGCCAAATCCCTCTTTATAGGCTTTAAAATTTATGAAGATCATATCAGAAGTCCGTCATTATTCTGAACTGATCTGTGTCGGGCTTCAAGTGCTCCATGAATCTCCTTACCGCTCCTTCGACATCTCTTGCCTTAGTTATCGCTCTGCCAACCACCACTATGTCCGCTCCTGCTGAGATCACTTCAGCAACGTTTTCTGGCTTTATTCCTCCAGCAACCGCTACGAGGACACGATATTTCTTAATCTCTTTCGCAAGAGACCATGGTGGCAAGGTGTTTTCACTGTCTATAGCTCTGTGCAATTCTACTACATCTGGAAGAGTTTCCTTCGAGATCTGTTCCATTCTCTTAACTGGATCATCAACGTTAAGCATATCTACGACTGCAAGCATTCCTGTTTTCTTTGCCTCGCTTATTCCTTTCACGATCGTGCTGATCGGAGCTAAACCCGAGACCACCACAGCATTAGCGGTAGCATCAGCAGCCATTCTTGCTTCAAGATTTCCAACGTCGAGAGTTTTGAGATCGAGAATGAAGAAAGCGTCTGGTTTTACTTCTCTCAGCTTGAGAATAACCTCACTACCGTATTTCTTAACTAAGGGCGTTCCAACTTCGAATATTATGTGATCACTCTCTGGGATCTGAGAAAGCACGGAGATCACCTCATTCAACTCTGGAATGTCGAGTGCGATCTGTAAATACGGCGGATCCCACAGCTTAGTGAGCTTTCTTCCAACGAAGGGGTGGTAACTGCGATCCTTTTCATAGAGCATGGTGCCAACATCTGGAAAGTTCTGCATCGCTCTTTTTATCGCAAGTTTTGTTGCTCCGTAGTTGTAGTAGTAGATCTTATGCTTATTCCTTGCCAATGGATGTATGAAGACACTTGCAATTATAAGGTAATCTTCAGCCTTTTCTTTTGGGATATAACCTTCTTCAACCGCATCAGCAACTGCTTTGGCAACTGCAGCTTGAGCTGGACCAAAAATGAGCCCTGCTTGCTCCATGTTCTTCACTGTAACCTTTGGGATGATCACAGTAGGGGGTTTTGTGATCAGATTCGGTCTAAGCACTGCGAGAAGCGGTGTATGCCCAGCGGAGAGAGTTGCGAGTGCATTTGCAAATGCGCTTGCAACTGGACTATCCTTTGTGCCGATTAAAAGATCCACATGCGCAACTTCGTATCCTTCGCCAATAAGAGCTTCGCCAACTCTGAACTCCATATGGCTTGGATTTCTTTTCGGTAATAAAGTTTTTGTTCCACGAGAAATCTGGATGATGAAACAGATCGTCGTTTACTTCATTGGAATCGCTGGCTCTGGGAAAAGCTATCTAACAAAGGCTTTTGCTGACTGGCTTGATTCTATAAAAGCGGATTGCATGCGAATAAATCTCGATCCCGGAGCGGATTTTGTGCCTTATTCAGCTGAAGTTGACGTTCGAGAATGGTTCACATTGGAACACATAATGCAAAAATACAACGTTGGTCCGAATGGTGCTCAGATCATAGCTTCAGATCTTCTCATCACATTGATTGATGACATAAAATACGAAGTCGATTTTTCACAGCCAGATTTCATTCTGATCGATACTCCTGGGCAAATGGAGATCTTTACACTCAGAGAAAGCAGTAAGTTACTTCTTGAAGCACTGGATAGAAAGAGAAGTGTTATGGTGTTCTTATTCGACCCTGTGGTCTCAAAGACACCTTTTGGATTCCTTTCCCAACTTTTCATGGCGAATTCAGCTATTTTCCGACTTGAAATTCCTCAGATAAACGTTCTATCTAAAGCAGATGTTTTGCGAGATGAGGAAGTTGAAAGAATCGTAAGATGGAGCTCCGATTTGGATTATCTTTCAAGCTTTATAGAAAAGAAAACACTAAGCGTTGAACTCCTCAGAACTCTCAAGGACTCTGGACTTTTCAGACCACTCATTCCGGTATCCTCATTGAAGGGATACGGGATGGAAGACATATACGACGGAATTCAGGAATTCTTCTACGGTGGAGAAGATTTAGAAAGGATCTTATTTTAACTGCTCACCCACAAGGTTATCAAAGAGCTCTAAAAACTTTTCTTCACTTCCCTGAGGAATTAAAGCTCCTGCTGCAACGCTATGCCCACCACCGCTTCCACCAACTTTTTCAGAGGCGATTTTTATCGCTTTTCCAAGGTTCAAGCCTTTTTCAACGAGCCTATAATTGGCTCTTGCAGAAACTTTTATACCTTCCTCATTCTCCGCAAATGCAACGATCGGCTTTCTCGGATTCTTAACAAGACTCATTCCAGCTACTATTCCGACGATCGTGTCTTTTATGTCCTTTCCAGCGTGGAAAAACTGGATATTCTTGAGCTCTTTGATTCCGATCTCCTCGACAAGCTTCAGTCCATCAGAGAGATTCTTTCTGTGATTCTGAAGCAAAGTTCTTGCTCTGCTAAATGCCTTTTCATCACCAAAGCAGACCTTTAAGCCAACTTCCGCCTCATCGTATCTCGCTGTAGCATTTAGCAGTGTTGAAAACTCCATTGCATCTCTCTTCTCTGTGCCCTCTTCTTCCTGAAGAAGAATGTAGCATTCGCCAGCCATTCTCTTTATTTCCTCATAGCCAACTCCAAGGCTCATGCAATGTCTTACCAAAGCCGAAACAAGCTCTCTCCTCTTTTCAAGGCTCAGTTCGATCCACTT
>JANXDJ010000072.1 GCA_025059545.1 Archaeoglobaceae archaeon | reverse complement strand
CATCAAAGAAATTCCATTCAAGCTTTTCCGCATTGAACTTGTAAAATCTAACCATTCCACTGTCATCCAGAAGCTCCTCGAGAGATGGATAAGTGATGCGAATTTCAGCTTCTCCTCCCTTTTCTACTTCAATTCTGAACTTTAATAGCCCATAAGGAAATTCCGCAGGTTTTGAAGGCAAGTTCTCTGGATCCACGAATGCCAAGTAGCTGAAAGAGTTGTTGCTTTCAACCTCCATCTCGAATTTCTTATCATTCTTAAAAACCTTCAATTTTCCCTTCTTTCCTTCAATCTTTTTCTCAACCTTTAAGTCTGGAATGTATAGCTTCAAAGGATCAACTATCACTCCATTCGCAACTCCATCTTCGTCGATGACACCATCTTTTAGCTTAAAGCTGATCCTCTTCCTGTCCTCGCTTATACTATAGTTCACCGCAACAAGCTCCCCATTCACCTCTTTCCAATAGTAAACGTGAAGCCCATCAGAGATAGGAAAAGGAAATTCTATTTCTAAATCTATTTCTTCTCCAATGCCCAATTCGGAAATTATGAGACTCAAATTTTCTCCATCGAAGCTGATTTTTTCAATTTTTCCCTTATTGCTTGAGAAATTAAAAATCATGCCCTCATACTCAAAACTACGGACATTTGAATGAATAACTTTTGATTTTTCCAAAAAAACCTCAGCATTTCCACATCTGATGGAAACATTATCATGCTTGGTTTGAAATTCAAATCTACCTTTATTCAGAATTACTTCGAAAGTCTCGTTTTCAGAGCTGATCACAACGTATTTAGGCTCGAAGAAATACCATTTCACTTCCCCGTTCAAAAAGTCGCCCTCAAAAGATGCGGTTATATTGTAGCTATCCACAAAGAATCTTTTCTCAATGTCATTAACGATCAAAATGTATTCTCCAAGAATGACGTTCTTCTCAAGTCTAAACTCTGCAGTTCCATTTCGAAAGCTTAGCTCATGAATTTTACCTATTGGATCTATGATTTTCCCATTACTGGCGAAATCAATCTTCAGAATTATTGTTTCTCCGGGAAAGTAAACTTCTTTTAAATCAATCGAAAGATTAAAGCTCCTCACAGCATTTAAATGTTCATATTCGGCAAAAACTGTGAAATTTGTCAAATTCAGCTCTTTGGGATTGAATGAACCATAGAATTCATATTCTCTGTCTGCAAAAACTTTTAAAGTGGCGTTAACGGCTTTACCATCGAGAATTGCGAAAACGGTTCCATTGTATTCAATTGAAAATTCAACGAGAAGCTTTTTTTCCACGATACTTCTACCACATTCAGCTTGAAGCTCGTATTCTCCTGAGAATAATGGAATAGAAATATTTTCAGGGCTTTCTGATATATTTGAGTTTAAAGCGTATTTTATTTTTGGTTTTGTGTAATACGTTTCAGCGGATATAAAAAGAACTCCGTCCTTGTAATCTACTTTCAGGTCGCAGTGATCAACTATGAATCTCTTCTCAGTCCCGTCTACTATAACTCTGTACTCTCCCAAGACTACACTGTCTTTCAATTCGAATTCTGCAAAGAATTTTTCATCCACTTTAAAGAATTCTAAAGCTATCTTCTCGCCTACAGGAGTGATTATATATGCCTCTTCTGGCTGAAAAGAAGACGAGATTGAGACTTTATCTCCGGGAAAATATAATTCTCCGACTTCCCACTCTTCGCTCTCTAAAACCATTGCTATTGAGGAAGAGACCACTGCTATCAAGATAAATGTAAAAAAAAGTCTAAGCTTCATCTACACTTCGCAAAAATTAAAAAATTTGGGAGACTAAAAAATCTATTCAGAGAGCTCATGCACCATTCTTTCCGTTTCTTCTTGCAAATACAAGCACAAATCCAATCATGGCGAATGTTATTGTTGCAAGAGTCGTTTCGTAGCTTGTAGCCTTAGCTCCACCGACCAATGTTAACCTTGGCGAAGTCTGCTCGTTCAACGAGAACATTGGATCTATACCCACGATGAAAGCATCGAGCACCTTGAAGTCTCCAGTGCCAGCGAGCTGGTAGAATATTACGACTGTCTGATTATTATTGATCTCAGCGTTGTCCGCATAATCTCCATCTCCATCCGCATTCGGAGCTATTGGCATCAGTCTCCAGTAGTGTCCTTTATCATAGGTTCCAAGGAAATTACTAAGAGTTTGACTTCCATTTCCAGCAAACATTGAAGGTTTGTTAACATAGTTTGTGCTCCATATGTCGTCCCATTGATCATTCCAATCGTATTCCGCAAAGTTCTGCGGGATCAGATCGTAGACGTAGACGTAAGGCGAAACTTCTCCGCCGATATTTTCAACAACTAAGTATATGTCGAAGACGTTGTTATTATTTTGGTCGGTATAGTTGAACTTCACATGCTTCGTTACCTTAACCAAGTAAGTGCCAATGATGTAGATCTTCTCGATCACTATGAAGTTACTGCCGTAGATTGCGTTGAAGTCGTGAAGAGTTGTGTTGTTCGCAAACCATCCTTCGCTTGTGCTTCTGATCAGCTTAAACGTCGCATTAGCCCAGATTATTGGCACTTGGTTGTATTGGAAGCTAATCCCTGCAGGTGTTGCGGAAGAAGTGTTCCAGTTTCCATTTGGTTGAAGTAAAACGCTTGGAGTCCATTCCTGATAGGAGTTTTGAATTACGGAAGCGTAGTTATTCTGAGGAGTTGCCCACATCGTAACGTTCGTCAGGATGTAGGTTAATCCGCTTGCGATATTGGTTACGCTTGCATTTCCAAACCAGTAATTCGTTGCATTTGGACCATATTTCGTAACGTTCAAGCTCGCATTTCCAATTGCAAACACGTCAACAACTTGCGTTCCGCTGATGTTGCCATAGGTTAAGTTGAAGCTAAAGACTGCGAAGCCAAATGGTTCGAAGTAGTAAGGAGCTGCGGTTGAGTTGCTATAGTTTCCTGTGACACTGAAAGTTATGTTAACGTTTGGAGAAGTTGTGTTCAATGTGATGCCAGTTACGTTTAGAGCATCGTTGTTTCCAGTGGTATAAGGACCGTTCCACAAATTCGTCGATCCCTTATTCGAGTTTACATTGCTTATTGGACCGAGCAAAACCCATTGATTGCTTCCAAAGTGCGCAGTTTGATTGCTCAAATACTTCGTTATGTTCAAAGAAACATTGTTTCCAGTTAAACTAACCGCAGTCTTTCCAAACCAAGTCTGATTAAGGCTGGCATTCAGATAAACGGTCCAGCTGTATTCACCTCTCGCAGGGATCTTTGCTGGATTGTAGCTTTCATTCACAACAAATGGTGCTCCGTTGTTTATGCCCATTACATTATCGTCAACATCGTAGAAAATGCTCACAAGCTCGTTTGGCTTAAGCAGTGGAATATGAATGAAGCAATCCGCTCCAGTTGTGTTTAAAACTCCCGCCTTGTTTATTTTATCTGGAATTGTAAGAGAAGGACCTACGCTTACAACACTGCTTGAACCGTTGTAGAAAAGTCTACAATCGCCCGTATTATTGACTAAATTGACAGCAATCCATATGTCGTAAATTGCTTCGTTGGCTTTGTTTGTGATGTTCACGTAGCCTGTTACATTTGTCGTGTAGCTGAAGGTTATGGCTCCAGTTCCATCGCTTGAGGGTGTTGCGGTAGTGTTAACCTTTTCCTCAATCACTATGTCCAAAGGCGCAGCGGTTGCAAGTCCTATGGTAATTATTGTTATTATCATTGCAATCATCATTCCTGCCTTCTTTCCGCTTTTCAAGTTTTTTGGCATGCCAGATCCTTGCGAAAAAGAGTTTAAAAATTTTTCGAGAGTTTTAATTTGCACGCAATATATTATTTATTAAAATGTAGATTCAAGGAAGAGATCTCAAAAAAATTTTGGAATGCTGGAGATCGAAGTTAAGACAGAAGCTCGAAATGAACTATTGTTACAAACTCTTTCTCATCCATTTCGCCATAGATCTTTCTAAGCTTTTCTAAAAGCTCTGCCCTATCATTAAAACCATCCGCTTTTGCATCCTCATCGCTTAGCTCAGAAACTCTCTTCACGACTACTTTCTTAACCTTGGCAAGTGCGAATGGTCTATTATCGACTGTTAGCTCCACGATCTTGCCTACTGGATAACTCCTAATTCCCTTTCTGATCGTTGTCTTCTTTGCTCCGCTCAAAATAAAAGGGATAAGATCTGGATCAAAATTAATCCTATCCATTATTCAAGCACAACTACCGCTTCAGGATTCTTTAGTCTCAAATCGAGAGCTTCCATTGCCAGAAAAGCCATACTGTCTTCTTCTGGTCCAATTTCCTTCAACTCAAGCTCTTGTCCAACTACTATGTCCAAAACACTCGGAGTGTTTGCAAAAACGATCACTTTATCCTCGATCGCAGGCGTAACTATTATTCCTCCTCCAAAGATCTCTCTAAGAATTTCTATGAGCATTTTTCCACCTTTTTCATGAACCTTTAGCAATTTTGAGAACCTTTCGGGACTGAGAATGATCGCAAAAGGTCCTGCAGAGACTTCCGCAACTTTTCTCATCGCTCCCAAAAGTTCCTCAATGCACTCCTCACTCGAATCCCAACTTCCAAGCTTCATTCTTTTTCCAGCCATGAAACCATTTATAAGCTGTTTTTCCTCAGCTTTGATCAGCATTTCTCCAGCCTTCACCGCAATCGCCGGATCAAAACTACCATCACTCAGCTCTCTCAGTCCAACGAGGAATTTTTGTTTGATCAGAGGGATCGCTTTGAATTCCTGCTTCAAAACTTTCACTTCTTCATCTCCCGAAATTATGTCAACTCTGTATGACTGGGCGGAAATCTTTACCTTTGTAAGGAAGTTTGCAATTCTCCTACTCCTTGCCACTCCATCCATGAAAGCATTGCTAAGCGTTGCAAAGTAGCCTTGTTCACCACCATCAAATGCGGTCTTAATCCCTGTCTTCTCCTCCACTTCTTTGAATCCATCCTTTAGCTCAGTAACCTGCTCAGAATCCATACTGAGCAACAAAGCGGTAAATTCACCCACATGAGTCTTTTCTTCCCTTGCAACATCGAGGAAGATCTTTTTGCAATTTTCATCCTGGCTAAATTTTGCCATTTGTTCATAAAGGCTAATCGCATCGAGCTCTGCAGAAATTGCAAGCCTTAATGCTTCCATCAGTTCTTCCTTCGTATATGGTTTCTCTCTAACAATTAGGGTTGGATTTATACTCAGCATGAATGCATCTCAGATGTTCAAAGCTAATAACTTTTTTGATCAAATAAAACAAAAAGTGATATGGCTTAGGAATTCATCGAATTATTCTTCTAAAAGTTTCGAAAAACATGGGTCCGCGGGGGTTTGAACCCCGGACCTTTCGCTTATCAGGCGAACGCTCTAACCAGGCTGAGCCACGGACCCTTCTTAAATTTACAACACTTCGCCAGATTTTAAAGGCTTTTTAACGCCTTAGCCATCTTTTTTACATTCCCTTAAAGGATCGATGTTTATTAGCTTTTCGTATTCTGTTGAAACCCTAACTCTCGCAAGTCAGAGAATGCTCGAGGACTGGATTTCTAAGCACTCCAATTTTTTCTATCTCTACTTCAACAAGATCCTTGCTTTTCAACATTCCAATTCCTGCTGGTGTGCCAGTTGCGATGACATCTCCCGCTTCAAGAGTCATTATTGAGGAAATGAACTCTAATAAGCTGTAAACGTCGAAGATCATGTTTGAAGTGCTCGATCTCTGCCTAACCTCTCCATTGACTCTCGTCTCGATCTTTAGATTAGAAGGATCTTCGAGCTCTACAATGTATGGTCCTAGTGGAGCGAAAGTGTCAAAGCTCTTTGCCCTTGTCCATTGCCCATCTTTTGCCTGCAGATCCCTTGCGGTGACGTCGTTGAAGCATGTATAGCCAAGAATGAAATCCTCAGCTTTCGCTTTTGAAACATTCTTACATCTCTTAGCTATCACAACCGCAAGCTCCCCCTCGTAATCAACCCTTTTAGAAGCTTTTGGAATCATTATTGGCTCCAGATCACCAATAATTGCACTTGAAGGCTTAAAAAAGATGATCGGTTCTTCTGGAATTGGCATTCCAAGTTCTTCAGCATGATCCAAGTAGTTCAAACCAACCGCAACGATCTTGCTCGGGATCACAGGAGGCAGAAATTTTATGCAAGCCATGGGAAATTCAAGTGATTCGAAGAGCAATTTGT
>JANXDJ010000071.1 GCA_025059545.1 Archaeoglobaceae archaeon | reverse complement strand
AACGTTGACATAATAAGAGGAGTGAACTTCCAGCCCGTGAGCCTTGTTGGAAGTATGCCAAAAAAGGAGAGAGAACAGTATAGAATAACAATCCCAGACTGCCTAAAAGCTATAGAGGAGCAGACTAATGGAGAGATAAGCGTAGAAGACTTCTATCCAGTTCCGAGTGTTGTTCCAGTTTCAAAGTTTGTGGAAGCAATAACTTCAAAGCCTCAATATGAGCTCACAGCACATTTTGCATGCGGAATGGCGACATACGTTTTCATTGAAAACGGGAAGATGATTCCAATAACAAGATTTGTAGACATAAGTGGATTTCTCGATTTCCTTGACAAAAAAGCAGATTATATAAGAGATAGCAGAATTAAATCTGTCAAAGCTTTGAAGAACTTAATAGACATGAGAAAGTTCATAGACTCCTCCAAAGCTCCGAAAGGATTAAGTCTTAGAAGAATTTTGTTCAACATCCTCGTCAAACATGACTACTCTGCATTAGGAGACTTTCACAAAAAATCGCTTTTCATCGGCTTCATGCACTTCCAAGATTTATACAATTACGATTTGGCAAGAGTGGAACGCTGTGATATTCACTACGCAACACCAGATGGTAGAATAATTCCATTCTGCACCTTCAATGTCATTCCTGAGTTCTACAGAGACAAGATCCAGGAGAAGTTTGCAATTCCAATAGAAGAATGGGAAAAGAGGACTGGAAGAAGGCTCAAGGATGACATTTATAGAGTTGTGAGGAGACCGAGATGAGAGGGCTTTTCATTGGCAGATTTCAGCCATACCACTTAGGGCACCATGAGGTTGTTAAGAAGATCCTTAAGGAAGTCGATGAGCTCATAATCGGCATTGGCAGTGCTCAGGAAAGCCATACGCTCGAAAATCCCTTCACCGCTGGAGAAAGGATCTTGATGATCTCAAGGGCGATAGATGAGCTTAAAACAAAAAAGAAGGTTTACATAATCCCCCTCGAAGATATTTACAGAAATAGTCTTTGGGTTGTGCATATCTGCTCAATGACTCCTCAATTCGATGTCGTTTACACGAATAACCCTCTCGTTTACAGACTTTTCAAGGAGGCAAATTTCAAAGTGGTTAAGACTGGTATGATCAACAGACACGAGTATCAGGGAACTGAAATAAGAAAAAAGATGCTTGAAGGCGATGACTGGGAAAAATTTGTCCCAAAAGCTGTTGCAGAGGTTATTAAGGAGATTGGAGGAATAGAGAGGATAAGAGAGATTGCTGGAAAAGATTTTTGATTGTTGCAAGCGCATTTTTGTCTCTTCAACTCGCAATTGCAATAATATTAAATATGGATAGGCGTATAAAAATTATGGTCGCATTTACTCTTCTTGGCTTCCTCCTGGTTGGCTGGACTTTGAACGATTGCTCCTTTTACGGATTCTGGATAACTTTATTAGCCACATTTTTAATTTTCCTTCCTATAATTCCTGAGAAGGTAAAATTGTCAGAAAAGATAACTAATAAGAGGGCAGAATTACCAAAACCAGAAACAACGAAAAGAGAAAGAAAACGAATAAAAAGACCACTATCTTCTCTTGACTTTGCGGTGTTTAAATTGATTTCAGAAGATGCCAATAATATAGAAAAAATTCAGGAGAAAATTCCAAGTGTTGCAATGCAGTCAATTCAGAGTTCGATTGAACTATTGTTGGAAAAAGGCTACATAGTCTTGGAGAATGGAAAGTATAAACTTACAACGCATGGCTACGAGAATTTAAAAAATATGAGTATGGGGGAGAAGCAAAGAGAGAACGAAATTAAAAAAAGAGCCGTTGAGATGACTTTAATTTCAAAAAGTTTGAACACGATGGCTCTTTTCATCTTTGCGATTTCATTTCTTTTTCCATTAGCGAGTCTCGGAAACACTGGGGGCATGCAGTATATTTTGTTGATGTCTTCAGTAAAAATAAGACCAAGCCATGATCTTGGCTTTTACCTCCTAATTCTCGCTCCGCTCATCTGGCTAATATCCTACTTCACGAACAAGCTTGAAAATAAATTAGCTGATCAAATAATTTGTAGATAAGAGATTGGGCAAAAAGTAATAAACACAATTCAACATCTTCTTCCGATGGAGCTTAGTAGGAAAGTCGAAAAAGCTGAAAAGGCTCGAGGATTTTCGATTAAATGGCAAGATCTTTACTTCAACGTTGAAGGAGATGAGAAGATAAGAAAAGCTTACTTTTCAAAGCAACCTGCATTTTCTTTTAAAGATTGCAAACTTTCAAGAGAACTTAGAAGATATTTTAATGGAGAAAGAGTTGAATTTGAGTGCGAATTTGAGCTTTCTCTCTCAGAATTCACGAAAAAAGTGCTCGAAAGAGTTCTTGAAATTCCCTACGGCGAAACTCTGACTTATCTTGAACTTGCTAAAAAACTGAACACCTCACCAAGAGCGGTTGGACAGGCTTTAAAGAGAAATCCCGTAGCGGTGCTAATTCCCTGTCATAGAGTTGTTGCCAAAGATGGAATTGGTGGCTACTCATGGGGAGTTGAGATTAAAAAAGCCTTGCTAAGGCTTGAAGGATTCAAGCTCTTTTAGAACTTTTTCAGCAATCTTCTCCCCAATTATTTTTCCAATTCTTGAGCGATTGGCAATCAAATCTTCTCTACTTTTAATCCCCGCATTGTAAAGCTTTCTCGCTCTCACTCTTCCGATGTTTCTTATTGAAACAAGCTCTAAGAGCTCTTCTTTTATTCCATAGCGAATTCTCTCCTCAATTCTCGGCAAATTTCCACCAAATTCACTTGCAATTTTTGAAAGAGCATGAGCAAGCCATTCAGCGGTCTCAATCAATCTTCTAAGATCTCCGGGAGCGATTAGGAATTTGCTACAGATTTCATTCTCATCAACTTCATTGATCCACTCTTTCAAGCACAAGGCGGTCTTAAGTTCTGAAAGGAACCACTCGTAGTCAACTGAATACTGCGAAGGGTAATAAGTGAGCTCTTTCCTTAGCTTGAAAGCCAGATTTTCGACCCAATAATCATCCTCTCGCAGATTTAGCCTTTCCATGTCAGGAGTTCTGCAGAGCAAGTGCAAAGCTGAAATCTCGCTCAAATTGTCGAATTTCCTAATCGTGTCGTAGAACATGAAGCCCGTAAGCGGATCTATGTAAAGCTTAGAAACAAGAATTCCAAGTTTCGTGGGAACAATTTTTTCGCCGAATTCGATCATTTCCCAATTTTCAAGCTGTCTTAGAACTCTTTCAAGCTCGAATTCATGAAGCCCGGACTGCTTTGCAAAAAGCGTTGAGTTGAAGAAATCCTTAAGACTCTCTAAATCAGCAAAACCATCGCAGATCAGAGAAAGACAGTGAAATCTCAGCTTAGTTTCAATGCCAAGTTTCGAAATGATCTTCTCCGGCTCGCCTTTTATATATTCCTCGAGCACAAATTCTTTGTCTTTTTTGCTTGCGACAACTATTGCTTCTCCAACTTCATCCATTCCTGGTCTTCCAGCTCTTCCAGCCATCTGTTTGAACTCCGAAATCTTTATTCTTCTTGAATAACCGTCGTAGCGGTATATGCTCTTTATTATAACCCTTCTTGCTGGTAAATTAACACCAGCAGCAAGTGTCGGTGTAGCGGTGAGGATCTTTATAGCTCCTTTTCTAAATCCTACCTCCAAGATCTTTCTTTGTCCATTCAAAAGCCCAGCATGATGAAAAGCGGAACCCTTTTTAACGCATTCCGCAAGCTTTCTGCTCATCTCTCCATCGTTCTCTTCAAGGATCTCTTCAGCAAGTTCTTCTGCTCTGCAGTATTTAGCAGAAATACTCGAAAGCTTTTCTGCAAGAGATTCAGCATATCTTCTCGTTGATTCGAAGATCAAAACTCCTCCACCTTCAGAGATGCATTCCTCAACGATCTCCTCAAAGCTTTTCTTTACACTGTAAACCTCGTCTTTGTGCATTTCAAGCGTTCTTTCACAAAGGATGCCATAGTAAAGCGGAACTGGACGCCAAGAGCTCTGTATGAACTTAGCATTTAACCATTCTGCAATTTCTGAAACATTAGGAGCGGTAGCTGACAAGCCAATAATCCAAAGCTCAGGCTTCATTTTTCGCATTTTTGTGATCAAAACTTCCAGCGTATGACCACGATCCTCTGAGTCGAGCAAGTGGATCTCATCCACGACAAGACAGCTAATATCTCTCAGCCAGCCAGCACGATTTCTCATCAGTGAATCTGCTTTTTCTGCAGTAGTGACAATTAGATCGCAGTCCGCTAAATGTGTGTCAACAGATTCGTAATCTCCAGTCGATATTCCTACCTTGATACCTATTTTCTCCCATTTCCTAAAAGCTTCGAACTTCTCAGTTGCCAAAGCCCTTAAAGGAGTTATGTAAAGACACTTTCCACCTTTTATTACCTCAAGAACCATCGCAAGCTCAGCAACAAGCGTTTTTCCCGCTGCTGTAGGAACAGCAAGGATTAAATTATCCCTCCTTAAAATAAAAGGTATAGCCTCAGCTTGGGGAGGAAAAAGCTCATTAATGCCACTCTCCTTCAGCACTTCTACTACATAGCTTGAAACTTTGCTCCTAAGCTCCTCAACTTTCACCAACAGACTTTTGAGAAGCGGTAAAATAAATCTATCCCTGTCTGCTCTAATTGTAGATTTAGAATCTATATTTCCTCCTGACCTCTATAGCAACACCCTTCTTTGCTTCAACCATCTCTTTTCCGTGCATTCTCGCAATTCCTACGCCGTAATGCGTTGAGTTAATGAAAACAACTACATCGTTCGGTCTTATTTTCTGGTCAGCTTCTTCAACACCAGCAGAGAAAATCGTAGTAGTGGGCTCAAAGTCTGCGATCTTAACCGCATAGTCGCCCTTTCTTATAAGCTCCTTTGCCAAATAAGAGTAAATGTCAAGATTTCCATATCTTAGATCGAATCTTGCAATTCTTTCGCCTTTTAATAGTTCAATCTCCGGATATTTGCCCTTTACAACTCCTTCAGCTTCAAGATCGAACTGATATCGCAAAGCATGAGAAAACATCTCATAATATAGATCGAACTTATCAAACCCCTCTAACTCCTTCTTCAGCCTCTTCAGCGATTCTTCACTTAGAATATCTCCGTCCGCTGTAAAAATGACTTCATAGTCTTTCAAAGCTTTTTCGACAACCTTCCTATATCCTCCTTCAACATGAGCGATGATCTTCTCAAATTTGCCTCTCTCAACGAGTTTTGAAAGCCAGTTGGCAACGAAGTTAATCTCCTCTTCACTCCAGTAGCCAGTTACTGGTGTATCGTAGTTCACAGCAGGATAGATCAGCTCAAGCTCTCTTGGCACGACGAGTGGGGAAGAGATCATGATCTCGTTCACATTTACTTTAACCACACTTCTTATAATTCGATGCGTTTTTGAAAGCAAATAAGGCTTCTTTGCTGTGCAAGGCAAAAGTAGCAAGGCTCTTGTCTTTGGCTTGTAACATTCAACGCTTCTCTTTAAAAAATACTTTACCTCGAACCTGTTCAAGCTTTCCTGTGAATTGAAATAACATGTAGCTCTTCGGAATCTTGGAAAGCAAATACTCTCTTCAAGATCAGAAAATCTAAGCAAAGCAGTCATTTCAGGATTAAGCTTAGCCTTTGCTTCAACATAATTCCTCAATCTTTCCTCTTCGATGAGAATTTTGCACTTCTCGAGTTCAATTCTCAATTGCTCTGTGTTGTGCATTGCAGTAATTTCGAGAATTTCATCCTTTCTAAGTCCATTCAGCTTTTGAGACTTGCAGAATTTACAGTTGCAAGGAAAAGTCTTAAGCTTTTCAATTTTAATTTCAAAGTCGCCAAGGAAATAAATTCCATTGTAAGCTTTGGCAACAGCCATTATGTTGTCAACGAGATCCACTCCAAGGTAGATCAGCATAGCTAAATTCTGCGGATCCGCACAAGCGACTGCGAAGATCGGCTTTAATCCTCTTAATTCCGAAAAAGCTTCCGCTATTTCTCTTGGAGACATCGAAGTTAGTCCAGTGAGAATTTCGATCTCGCCTTGTGGTCTCAAGGATTCATAAATTTCGGGTAAAATTCTCTTCACCGCATAAGGAGCTTTACCGTAGTCAAATTTCTTTAAAACTTCTCCTTCAAGCATTGCTGGAGTTCTTATGCTAAATCCATTGAGCTCAAGAGCTCCAAGCCTTGCAAATCCGTCTCTTTTTTCAGTGTAGAACATACTCAACTTCCCCGGGCAAATCCTTCACGAAATCCTTCCATCTGTCGGAAATATGAACAACGAATTTTTTACCAATCATAGAGCTCATTAAATCTCTTAAATTTTCCACTGCAACCTCTAAAGCTTCTTTTTCTATTAACTCAGCCTCAGGAATTTCTGCATGCCCTGCTGGGTAACTTTCAAGCAACTCTATAGGCACAGGACCGAATACTGGGCGCAGATAGATGTCTGCAAGGATTCCAAAATCAGAGGATATGACAATGGTATCCTTATCGTATTCAACCTGCTTCACCGCTTGCAGATGCCTTTTAACCGCTGGTCTAAGCAAGGTCTCAACGCCACAGTAGAGAAACTTCGTCTTGATCCATGGATCTGATCTCTCGAATAACTCATAGTAATCTTTTATAATTCTCCAAGCGCTAATGAGGTTTGGATGAGCTCTGATCCTTTTTTCAACAAGC
>JANXDJ010000070.1 GCA_025059545.1 Archaeoglobaceae archaeon | reverse complement strand
TTTGGAGACTCCAACGCCGACAACGCCAAAGGAGACTCCAACGCTAACGACACCATTAGCAACTCCAACAACTCCAGAGCTAACACCTACACCAACGCCAAAGCCGTTCATTCCAGGCTTTGAAGCAATCATTGCAATTGCTGGGCTTATTGCTTTGGCGTATTTGATGAGAAGGAAGAGTTAAAGCTTAAAGAAATTTTTTATTTATTAATTTTTAAAAATTTAAATCTAAGCTTCACCAAACTCCATAGATTTCTTTTCCACAATTTGGACATTTTCCAAGTCTAATTCGATTTTCCAAAACCTGATATGAAAATCTTCTTATCAATAGTTCTCCACAATTTGGACAAAAAGTGTTCTCGTATCTATGCCCTGGAACGTTTCCGAGATAGGCAAAGCTTATCCCATCCTTTTTGGCAATTTCAACAGCCATTTCAAGCTTTTTTATCTCAGTAGGCTTTTCTTTGAAAAGATAAGCAGGAAAATACCTCGTAAAATGTATAGGAACATCGCTGTTCGCATATCTTAGATGATTTTCAACAACTTCTCTAATACTCTCCTCCGAATCGCTTACATTAGTTACAAGCAGATTAACAATTTCAACGTGGATTCCGAGCTTTATTGCTTCCTTAACGATTTTCCAGACATTCTTTACATTAGCGAATAGAAATTTTTTGTAAACCTCCTCTCCACCCTTGACGTCGACCTTCAAAGCATCCAGTCCTGAGTTTCTCAATTCTCTTAAAGCCAAGATACTCATGTATCCGTTCGAAACTAGAGTTGTAAACAGATTTTTATCCTTTGAAATTCTAAAAACATCCAAAAGATATTCGAATAAAAGAGGGGGTTCATTTAAACTACCGCAAACACTCAAATCCCCATTCTCCAAAGCTTTTTTTACAACGTATTCAGGAGAAATTTCGGAACCAGAAGGTAAAGCTCTTGATATTCTCCAATTCTGACACCAAGGGCAATCAAAGTTGCAAGAAGATGTTGCGAAGGTCATACTTGTGCTTCCCGGCTTGAAGTGGAAAAATGGCTTAATCTCGATTGGTCTGCTCTCAAGAGCACTAAGCTTCCCATAGGTCAACGTGAAGAGTTTTCCACCCTTATTCACCCTCACCTTGCAAAATCCTGATTCACTTTCCTTGATCTTGCAAAATCTATGGCACAGTTGACAGACTACGCAATCCTTAGAGCTTTTGAACAACTGCGCTTCTTTCATCGATAAAAATATAATCCCGTATGGAAAAATCTTTCTGTGAAGGTCAAAGATGCTCCAAAAACTGCCACTTCGGTCATCGTTAGATCAACAGCAACCGCAAGAGTCTCGCAGTCTAAAAATCCAATGCTTGAACTCATGCGGAGAATTTTCAGAAAAGAAGAGGTTGCGATGAAGGCTATAAAGTTTCTCAATCTTGTAGAAGAAAGACAAAAAGCTGGAAAACCTTTAAAGGTTGAAGAGTGGGATAAAATACTCGAAGAACTAAAAATGGTCCGTTCTTCTTTTTATTCTATGAGAAACAAGCTGATAGGGGCAGGAATGATTTCAATTCGTGACGGAGAGTATTCTCTTTCTGGAGCTTTCAGCAAAGACCTCGTTGACATGGCAAGGTGGTGGTGGGTAGCGGTTCTTGGTTATGATCCTGAGAGTCTCTAAGATTGGCTTTGCTCCTTTATCTTCTTTATTCTCCTGTCTATCTCCTCAACAAGCACAATATCTCCAGTGGCAAGTATTTTTGCCTCTTCGAGTTTATTTAGATCTTTTGTCTCTTCACCCCACTCTATTAAAAGCCTTAAAAGTTTTCTTTCGATCTCTGGCTGGTTCTTAAGAGTTGAATAGATCTCATATGCTTTTAAGTAATTCCCTATACTCTCGTAGATCTCTGCCATTGCTATCTTTGCAGAGGGTAGATCTTTGATCTTCAAAGCCTCTTCAATCTTTCTTAAACCCGCCTCAGGATCACTTACTGCAATCGATTTTCCCCAGTCGAGGAGGATGTATGATTTCACAGTAAGCACATCTTCGTTTGTTGGAAGCAATTCGAGTATCTTAATCGCCCTTGCAAAGTCCTTAGACTCCGAAACCTCTATTACATGGAAAAGAAGCTTTTTTATGTAGCTACTGAAACCGAATTCTTTAAAAGAAGTTACAAGTTTTGCAGCGGTTTCAAACTTACCTAAGGCAAGTCTGCGATCTATTGCTTCTTTTAGAAGCGAAAAAACACTTTGAATTGCCCTTCTATCCTTCATCTCTGTGAGATAACCTATACCTTTCAAAAAAATATTCAGACCCTTTTCTTCGTCTTCTTTCTCCAGATATCTCGAAATTCTTTCCGCAAGCTTTGTTGTAAATAAGAGTGCAGAATAATTATCCCTTATGAGTATAAGATATTTTTCAGCCTTCTCAGGTTCTTCAAAAACTTTCTTTAAAACTTCCAAAACAGTAGGATCCTTCGATAAAGTTCTCAAAATTTTCTGGTCTTCTTCGTCCAAAAATTTGCTCAAGCTCTTGGCCAACTCTTCCATGTTGCTTCGATAAATTTTAAAAATAAAAAGCTTTTGTCATGGAGGTATAAATTCTGGGGGGCGGACTACTTTCAACTTAATCGCGTTCTGTTTGCATCCAATAACGCAAACTCCACAACCAAAGCACTTCTCTGGGATCACTTTCGCCTTGAACTTTTTGCCACCTTCTGGTTTGAACAATTCAATAGCGTCAAAAGGACATCTTTCGATACACGTCTGACAGCCAGTGCATTTTTCAAAATCTACGAAAGCTTCGTATCTGCTCTTCTCAATGATAGAGAGCATACCCGCTTCAGCATACTTTGCGGACAGGAAAAACTCACAGCAATCTGCACAGCAGTTGCAGTTGACTGTAACCCTGTTATCAACCATCTTCGACGTATTCGCCCACGTGTGAACAAGACCATCTCTTTCGATCTCATCAGCCAATTTAAGAGCTTCTTCAATCGATATCTCTTTTCCAGAGCCCCTTTCGATCACATAATCTGCTCCTCTTCCAACCTGAATGCAGTGCCACGTCTTTTCGTCTGTATATTTACAACCCTGTCCGATTAACATGGTTACGTTTCTACAAGAACAAGGAACGACTGCAATCTTACTCTGGGCTTTCAAAAGCTCTTTTATATTCTCATGTGGAAGAACTCCGGGAATGTCTTTTATCGCTTGATAAGCGGGAACAACTCTCCAAACTTTTGCTCCTACAAATGACAAAACCTGTCCAAGAGTTTTATAACCTTCCTCGTTCATGAAATCGCTCCATAACTCAGCAAATTTAATATCTTTCACTTTCTGACTTGCAAGAGTTGCATCGTGGAGTTGGATTAAATCTCTTGCAAATTTGAAGAACTTTCTGTTCTTAAAATCTCTTGGAAAAACCACTCCTTTTACAAAAAGATCTTCAAGTATCTCCTTAACTCTCTTCTCATCCATTCCAAGTTTCTGAGAGATTTCTTCAATGCTTCCAGGCAAAGCAGATGCAACTTTTGCACTTTCCTCGTCCATTAAATACTCAAGTATCCTTCTGAGCCTTTCAGAATTTGGAAAACCAAGGTTTTGCATTAATATTTCGTAGCTCATGAGAAAAGGAAAATGAAAGAAGATTTAAGAATTTTGTTTTTTAGATCAACTCCTATTTTTTGAGCTAAGAATATCAAAGTGGTTTTTCTCTAAGCTAATTAAGCCGCCGGCGGGGTTTGAACCCGCGACCTGGTGATTACAAGTCACCCGCTCTTCCAGCTGAGCCACGGCGGCATTCTTTTTTATGCTCATATACACTTCCTTTTTTTAAAGCTTTCCAATAGGATCTTTTATGTGATTCTCGATTTTGGAAGGGTTTATATATCCTATGTAGTCATTCCACTCATGGCAAGATTTCCTGAAGCTGAAGCGAGACTATTCAATGTAAAGATCTGCATGAGATGCAATGCGAGGAATCCGATAAAGGCAGAGACTTGCAGAAAATGCGGATACAGAGGACTTAGACCCAAATCAAAGGAGAGGAAAGGCAAGTAATCACTCGCAAGGGAAGAATCTTATCTCCACTCCTGCTTCTTCGAGCAATTTAAGACCATTTTTATCTGCATATTCTTTGCCATAAACCACGCACTTTATTCCAGCATTTATTATAATCTTTGCACATGTTATACAAGGACAATGCGTCGAGTAAAGAGTTGCGTTTTCCACGCTTATTCCAAACTTTGCCGCTTGTAAGATTGCATTCTGTTCCGCATGCACACCTCTGCAAAGTTCCTGCCTCTCACCGCTTGGAACTCCAAGTTTGTCTCTCATACATCCTACTTCATCGCAATGTGGCATATTTGATGGTGCACCATTGTAGCCTGTAGCAAGTATTCTCTTGTCTTTCACAATAACTGCCCCAACCTTCTGTCTAAGACAAGTGGAGCGTTTTGAAATGACTTTAGCAATTTCCATGAAATACTCCTCAAGTGTTGGTCTCATGTTAGACACCTAGGAATTTCTTGGCATTCCCGAAACAAACCTTTTTCGCTTCGCTTCCAAGAATTTTCGCAGTCTCCGCAACTGTAGTGACAACACTATCCCCAAAGCCTGCGTCGCTATCGACAATGCATCTATCCCCTCCAATTTTCTCAACGATTCTAACCGCCTCTTCTGAGCTCAACTTCCCAAGCTGAACCGTTAAACCGATCCAAAAATCACTTTTTTCAATTAAATCAAGATTTTCAAAATTCACATGGTCTATTACTGCCAAATCTCCTGGAAAATCTAATTTTCTCAGAATTTCAAGAGTCTTTTCTGTTATCTCTCTCTTATTCTTGCTCGGAGTGTGGATCACGCAAGCTGTGTCTTTTTCAATGGCAATTTCTAACTGTCTTCTGAATACCTCTCGCTCTACATCGCTTGCGATTTCAAGCCCTATTTCTCCAAAAGCGAGCCAGTCGTTTGCTTCAAGGTGTTCAAGCACGGTTTTGTAGTCTAGAGGAATGCATCTCGGGTGAATTCCAACTGCGGGAAAAATTTCAATGCCTAATATAGAGCATCGAAAGCTTTCGAATTCTTCAAGCCTTCTGAAGCCATCGATCATGGTTTGAGGGAAGAGAGGTTTTATTGGGTAGAAATAGAGACTGCAAATCCCTGAAACTCCACTTTCTCGCATTCTTTTAAGATCAGAAAGCCCAAGTCCTTCTGTATGGACGTGCAGATCGAAGAACATGAAACTCATCTCTACTTGAGAAAATAAATCGATCGGTTTTGAAGTTATCTTCTTAGAGTATAAAAAAGCTTTAAATCATGTAGATAACTTAAAAATATGGGTGCAGAAATTGGAGATATAATTGAGAAAGAAGAAGTCGAACTCAGCTATTTTTCTGGCAGAAAGATAGCTATAGATGCTTTTAACACCCTTTACCAATTCATTTCCATAATAAGACAGCCGGATGGAACACCTTTGAAGGATTCAAAAGGTAGGATAACTTCTCATCTTTCGGGAATACTCTACAGAGTAACCAATATGATTGAAATCGGAATTAAGCCGATCTTTGTATTCGATGGTGAACCACCTGAATTCAAAAAAGTGGAAATAGAGGAGAGAAAGAAGAGAAGAGCTGAAGCTGAGGAGAAGTGGACTATTGCTGTTGAGAGCGGGGAAGAATATGCTAAGAAATACGCTCAAGCTTCTGCGAGAGTGGATGAGTTCATAGTCGAAAGTTCAAAGAAGCTTCTTAGTTACATGGGAATCCCATTTGTCCAAGCTCCATGCGAGGGCGAAGCTCAGGCTGCTTATATGGTTAGAAAAGGAGATGCGGATTTTGTAGGTAGTCAGGATTATGATTCATTGCTTTTTGGAAGCCCAAAATTGGCGAGAAATTTGGCAATAACCGGTAAAAGAAAGTTGCCGGGAAAGAATATTTACGTTGACGTCAATCCGGAGATCATAACTCTCGAAGAGAATTTAAGAAGGCTTGGAATTACGAGAGAACAACTCGTAGATATAGCAATTCTTTCTGGAACGGATTACAATGAGGGGATAAAAGGCATAGGACCCAAAAAAGCATACAATTATATCAAAACTTATGGAGATGTTTTCAAAGCTTTAAAAGCTTTAAATGCTGAAATTGAGAATTTGGAAGCGATTCGTGATTTCTTTCTTAATCCAAAGGTAGGCGATGAATACCATTTAGAGTTTAAGGAGCCAAATAAAGAAAAAGTAATTGAAATGCTATGCGAAGAGCATGATTTCAGCAATGAGAGAGTTGAAAAGGCTTTGGAAAAGCTTAAAATAAAGCCCGCTCAGTTCACTTTGGAAAGGTGGTTTTAGTGCATGAAAAAGATTTGGATTACAAGGTTGCAATAATCACTGTTTCGAGCTCAAGATTCAATAAATATGGAGCATTGAGAGGTGTTGAAAAGATTCCTGCGGATGATGAGTCTGGAAAGGAGATTTTTAAAGCCTTCAAAGATAACGCTGTTAGCTACAGTTTGGTTTCTGACGATGTTTTACAGATCAGATCTGCGGTTTTCGAAGCTTTACAGATAGCGGATGTTTGCATTCTTACTGGAGGGACAGGACTTAATCCAAAAGATCTGACAATTGAAGCTCTCGAAGATCTTTTTGAGAAGAAAATAGAGGGATTTGGAGAAATATTCAGAATGCAGAGCTTCAAAGAAATTGGCTACTCCGCAATTCTTTCAAGGGCAACTGCGGGAATAATTAATGGAAAGGTTAT
>JANXDJ010000006.1 GCA_025059545.1 Archaeoglobaceae archaeon | reverse complement strand
TTTAAAAATACTTTTTGAGCACTTAAAGACTTAAAAATTTAAAGAATGATCTCGATCCCAAGCTTCTCCGCAAGTTCTTTGTAGCGGTTTCTTATCGTTACCTCTGTAACCCCTGCAACTTCCGCAACTTCTCTTTGCGTTCTCCTTTCTCCGAGCAATATAGAAGCAACGTAGATCGCTGCAGCTGCTACTCCAGTTGGACCACGACCACTTGTGAGTTCTCTTTCTTCAGCCTTTTTTATAACCTCTATTGCCTTCCTCTGCACATCTCCGCTAAGATTTAACGCAGCGCAAAATCTTGGCACATAGTCTGCAGGACTCGTTGGCATCAGCTTTATTCCGAGTTCTCTTGTAATGAAACGGTAAGTTCTGCCAATCTCTTTTCTGTCAACTCTCGAATAAACCGCTATCTCTTCCAGAGTCCTTGGCACCCCCGCTTGTCTGCATGCGCAGTATAACGCTGCAGCAACCACGCCTTCTATGCTTCTACCTCTTATTAGGTTCTTCTCTACCGCTTTTCTGTAGATCACCGCCGCAGCCTCTCTTACGCTTTTTGGCAATCCAAGCGCGGAAGCCATTCTATCAAGCTCGCTTAAAGCAAAGGCAAGGTTTCTTTCGGTAGCGTTGCTGATCCTTATTCTTCTCTGCCATTTTCTCAGCCTGAAGAGCTGTGCTCTGTTCCTTACAGAGATCGCCTTTCCATAGTAATCTTTGTTGCTCCAGTCGATGATCGTCGAAAGTCCCTTGTCGTGGATTGTGAAAGTAACTGGAGCTCCGACTCTGCTCCTTTTATCTCTCTGTTCACTGTCAAACGCTCTCCATTCTGGACCAGCGTCGATGTATTGATCCTCAATAACAAGCCCACAATCTTGGCAAATGAATTCTCCTCTCCTGTAATCTCGAATGAGCCTTGGGCTACCGCATTCAGGACAGACTTCTATATCTTCCTCTCTTTCAATCTCCTTTCTTTCTACTTCCTTTTCTACTTCCTTTTCCCGAACCTTTTCTACTTCTACCATGCTCCCTCACCACAAACAGATCCTCATAAACAACCTTATTCGGCTTAATTAATGCGTAAGGCGAGATTATAGGACCTATTATATCATAAACTACCCCGACCTGCTCCATCTTTCTCGTGACGACTTTTTCGCCAATCTTTGGCAGGTTTGTGGGTTGAATCCGAACTAAAAGCATCCCTGACTTTGACAGTTTCTCAGGCTTTCCAAGAGCTACCAGATTTGTCATGCAGTATATAAACTTTGCGGGATGGGTATATAAATTTTTCGGTTAAAGAGCTTATTTATCATTTTAAATGACTTAAAACGATACCCTTATCTACTATAAAAATTTTTCTTTTCTATGGAACTCATAGAGCTCATGGAAGCTATAAAAAGGAAATACTACTCCATCGACTCGAAAAGCAGTCCACTTTTCTTGCTCTCAGTCCTATTTGAAGAGGTAGGAGAATTAGCGGAAGTTGTAAGAAAAAATAAGTTAGAAAGTATAGAAGAAGAGCTATGTGACGTTCTTTTTATGGTTCTAAGTCTTGCGAATTACTACGATGCCAAAATTGAGAAGATATTGCTAGAGAAATACATTCAAGGAGATCCAAGTGGTCGATGGGATCTCGAACGATAGCTTAATTAACTTTTAATATCACACAATTTTATGCTATTCAAAGAATTCGCTGAATTCTGTGAAAGTATTGAGGAGATCTCTTCTACTCTCGAATTAACAGACAAGATTTCGAATTTTATAGGAAAAATAGCGGATGATGACACTCTTTACAATGTGGTCCTATTTTTTATGGGCAAAATCTACCCTCCATGGGAGGAAAGAGAGTTGGGAGTTGGTGTTGGGCTACTTTACGAAGCTCTCGAGAACGTGAGTGGATTAAAGAAGGAGAAAATAGAAGATATGGTAAGAGAGCTTGGAGATCTGGGTTTAGTGAGTGAAAAGATAATAAGAGAAAAACAGATGATGACGCTCGAAAGTGAGGAATTGACGATCCGAAAAGTTAGGGAGACATTTGACGAAATTTCATCGCTTGTGGGAGAAGGAAGCAGAAAGAGAAAAATTTTACTCCTCACTGGTATATACGGTCTTGCATCGCCTTTAGAAGCTAAGTACATTACGAGACTCATTATGAACGAGATGCGCCTTGGAGTTGGCGAAGGGATTGTAAGGGATGCAATAGCACAAGCTTATGGAATAAGTGAGGAACTTGTTGAAAGAGCCTATATGGTCACAAACGATCTTGGGAGGGTTGCAGTAATTGCGAAAAATAGTGGAAAGAAGGGTCTCGAAGAGATAAAAATTAGGCTTCATACTCCAGTAAGGATGATGCTCGCTCAAGTTGCAGAGAGTTTTGAAGATGCCATAGCAGAAATGGGAGAAGTTGCTGTCGAATGGAAATTCGATGGTAGCAGAGTTCAAATCCACTGGGGAGATGGAGAGCTAAAAATATACTCCAGAAGACTTGAAAACGTTACAAATGCGCTGCCCGAGATCGTTGAGGAAGTTAAAAAGAACGTTAGAGAGAAAGTCATTCTCGACGGAGAAGTAATAGCGGTCAAAGATGGGAAACCAATGCCTTTTCAGCATGTTCTAAGAAGGTTCAGAAGAAAGCATGGTGTTTCGAAGATGGTGGAGAAAATTCCATTGCAGTTTTACGCCTTTGACATTCTTTACTGTGATGGTGAAGTTATAGATAAGCCTCTTTCAGAAAGAAGAAGAATTCTCGAGTCGGTAATTTCGGGATCGGAGAAAATAAAGATAGCAAAGCAGAATAGAACGGTAAACAAAGAAGAGATCGAAGCGGTCTTCAATGAGGCAATAAATTCGGGACACGAAGGAGTTATGCTTAAGAATCCAAATTCTCCCTATATTCCAGGAAAAAGAGGAAAGCATTGGCTGAAGCTGAAATCCGTGATGGAAACTCTTGATCTCGTAGTAGTAGGTGGTGAATGGGGAGAGGGAAAGAGAAGTCATCTGATAAGCTCTTATGAACTTGCTTGCGTTGACGAGGTTACAGGAAAACTGCTTAGAGTTGGAAGAGTTGCTACTGGTTTCACCGATGAAGATCTCGAAGAACTTACAGAACTCTTTAAGCAGACAATAGTGAAACATGAGGGCAAATTAGTGGATTTTTTGCCAAATTTTGTGTTCGAAGTTGCCTATCAGGAAATACAGAAAAGCCCAAAATACGAGAGTGGCTATGCATTACGGTTTCCAAGGTTCATAAGGTTGAGAGACGATAAAGACGTGCAGGAAGCGGATACAATAAGAAGGGTTGAAGAACTTTATGAATTGCAGTTCAAAAGAAGAGCTTAAGAAAATTTTATAATTTAGAGATTCACTAAATTTATGGATGTTGCAAGAGCGATTGCTAATGCTCTAAGCGATCTCGGCGTTAGCAGAGTTTATGGAATAATTGGAACATCCCTTATTGACTTCATAGATGCTCTTTATGATTATAGGCAAATCAGATATATCTCTTGCAGGCATGAGCAAGTTTCTTCTTCGATGGCAGATGCTGAAGGGCGTTTGACAGGCTTTCCAGGAGTTGCAATAGCTCATGCTTCTCCCGGAACACTTAATTCTGCTATAAGCGTTGCAAATGCATACAAAGATGGATCTCCGATGGTGCTGATCGCTGGAAGTGTGAGCAGATCACTTAAAGGGAAAAATTCGATGCTCGAGGCGAATCAGTTTGAAGTTATGAAACCGATCACAATGGGGTGTTATAGATTAGAAGAGCCAAGAAAAGCTGTTGAAACGATTGAAAAAGCCTTTTCAATTGCGATAAATGAATGTGGACCAGTTTACGTAGAAATTCCGGAAGATCTTTGGAGAGAGAGTTGTGAATACTCAAAGCCGAAATTAAAGGTTTCAAAAACTTTTGCGAGTGGTGAAGAAGTAGATAGAGCTGCGGAGATCATAAAAAGGTCTTCAAGACCATTGATCGTTGCGGGTTATGGTTTGAATAGTGCAGAAGGGAGTAAAGTTTTACTCGAACTTGTAGATAAAACTGGAATACCTGTTGTAACAACCGGCAATGGCAGAGGAGCGATTAGCGAAGAACACGAGTTTTGTTTCGGCAGAGTAGGATTTGGCGGTGGAAGCTTGCACGCTGATAAGGCATTGAAGAATTCAGACTGCGTGATCTGCTTAGGCTGTCAGCTATCCGATATTACCACATACAGCTACAGGATGATGCCGAAAGGAGATATAATTGCAGTGACGCTCGATAGAGAAGCAGGAAGCAAGCTTAATTATTCCCTAATAACCTACAGCGACGCTGTTGATTTCACAAAGAGGCTCAGTGAAAAGCTGAACTACAGAGTAGATAAAAACTGGGTCGAGGAAATAAAAAACTGGAAAGCCAGTTGGGATGGATTTTTAGATCAAATGTCTGAGATGAAGTATGAAGGCTTTGCCAATCCCAATCTCTTTTTCAAGAAATTAAATGAAAGACTCGGTAACGCGGTAGTATGTGCAGGGCAGGGAATGCATGTGCTATACGCTCAAAACTACTTAAAAGCAAAAAGACCGAGAAGCTATCTTGCAGCAACAAATCACGGAGCTATGGGCTTTGGTCTCTCAGCTGGGATGACTGCAAAGCTCTTGGGCTACGAGTCTATCGCTGTGTTGGGAGATGGAGAGTTCATGATGACGATTCAAGATTTAGAGACAGCGGTGAGAGAGAAAATAGCGGTTAAAGTAGTCGTTGTCAATGACAATAGCTACAGAGTTCTTTACTTCAGACAGAAGTTCCAGAAAGAAGGTAGAATTTATGGAACTCTACACACCAATCCAGATTTCGCAAAGCTTGCTGAAATTTTTGGAGCTGAAGGTTTTAGAGTTGAGAAAGACAGTGAAATAGACGAGGGCATAAAACTCATGCTCGAAAGCGATAAGCCATTCGTTTTGGATCTTCTGATAAGTCCAGATTCATTTGCCCCCATAAACACTGAAGCGATCAGTGAGTGAACTTGGACTTTTGGTAAGTGTAAATTATTCTGTGAATCGCGGTGATATGACTAAGAATTGCAATGATCAGGAGTCCTTCGTAGGTATAACCAGAAATCATTGCGACGAAGAGTATGATCATCCTCTCTCCCCTTTCCGCAATTCCAACGTCGCATTTCTCAATGAACTTCTCCGCTCTCGCTCTTGTGTAGCTCACCAGCAATGCACCGCTCATGGCAATTGCCACAATGAGCCAGTCTATGCCGTATAGACCAAGAGCTATGAAGATCAGAATGTCGACATAGCGATCAAAAACCGAGTCTAGGAAGCCTCCGAAGTTCGTTGCCATTCTTTGAGTTCTCGCAACCAAACCATCAAGTAAGTCGAAAACACCACTTAAAAGAACAAAAATTGCTCCTAAGATTATCTTGCCAAAAAATATTAAAAGAAAGGCACATAGACCAAAAATTAAACCGAGAAATGTGAGCTGATTCGGGGTGAACTTTTTACCAATGAATTTACCAATTGGTGCAAGTTTTTCCGTGACTCTTAGCTTGAATTTGCTGAGCATGTGCTTTTTTGTATTTATTGTTTTTAAAATTTTATCTTTCATTTTAAAACCAATAAAACTTATAAATTGCTACTCCAATGCTATCTATGGTCTCGATTAGTTATCCTGATAGAGGTTTCCCCAATGTAGTTGGTCAGCTAATTGAACAAAAGCTGAAGGAAAATCCAAAAAAAGCTGAAATTGCCAAAAAAATGCGTGGAAAGATATTTTTGGAGATCAGAAACATAGGAGTGGGCGCTACAGTTGAATTAGATGGCGAAAATATAAAAGTCACAAATGAAAAACCTGAAAAAGACTTTGCATTAATCTCGGTCTCGGACTACGATACCCTCACATTAGTCTCGAGCTCGGGTCTATTGAAACAAATGAGATTAATGCTCTCAGGGAAGCTGAAAATTAAAAAAATAGGTCTTGCAAGAAAATTTGGCATTTTGTTAAGCTAAAATCCATCAAATTTTTATTTTTGTCCTGGAAGATAAACTTCGATCTCAAATAGCTTAGACCATCGCTTTCCAGTGACGAAAAGTCTTTTGTTTTCTGAGTCATATGCGATTCCATTCAGCACATCGTTTATGTCTTTTCTATCCTTATAAATCCCGCTAAGATCGATCCAAGCGACAACCTTTCCATTTTCAGGCTCGATGATCGCTATTCTATCTTCCATCCACACATTGGCATATATTAAGCCCTCGACGAATTCAAGTTCATTAAGCCTTTCTATTGGTTTATGCTCATGGACTTCTATTTTTCTAATGATCTTAAACGTTTCTGGGTCGATAAAGTAAAGATTTGCTGAGCCATCACTCATTATCAGATTTTCTCCATCAAATGTTAATCCCCAGCCTTCTGTTGGCTCTCTATGGCTAATTTCTTTCAAAACTTCGAAGTTATGCTTGTCATAAACAAAAACTACCCTTTCCTTCCATGTGAGCTGGTAGATCTTGTCTCCAACGATCGCAATTCCCTCACCAAAGCAGTTTAGTGGAAGTTCTAGCAACTGCAGAACTTTACCAGTTTCCAAATCAACTTTTCGGAGGGTCGAACAGCCATAAAGCCCTGTGCTCTCGTAAAGATGACCATCTTCAAAAACAAGTCCCTGTGTGAATGCATTTGGATCGTGGGGGTAAATTTTTACTATTCGATAAGTGTAAACTCTCGGAGTCTCTGATTGCTGTAAAATTGGCAAAATCAGTAAGGCTGAGAGAGCAAGAAGAGATATCAATACGAGAAACTTTCTCATAGCCCCTCCTCTTTTTAATTTTCTGAAACATCAAGAATTTTAAACCTTTGCAAGAATCTTCTCTATGCAACTTGACAGATCAGGCAAATTATACAGAGAAGCGATAGAGCTCATGCCTGGCGGAGTAAGCAGTCCAGTGAGAGCTTTCAAGCCAAATCCCTTTTATGTATCAAAAGCCATAGGCTCAAAACTCTTTGATGTTGACGGAAACGAATTCATAGACTACTGCTTAGCCTTTGGAGCTCTGCTGTTAGGACATGCAAATCAGGAAGTAAAAGAGGCTCTAAAGGAGCAGATTGAGAAGGGTTGGCTTTATGGAACACCCATTGAGCTCGAAGTAAAGTATGCGAAGCTTATAAAAAAGTTTTACCCATCCATAGAGATGTTAAGGTTCGTAAATACTGGAAGTGAGGCTACAATGTCCGCTTTAAGGCTTGCAAGAGGATTTACTGGGAGAGAGAAGATCGTAAAAATCGAGGGTAGCTTTCACGGATCGCATGAAGCGGTGCTGGTTAAAGCGGGTAGTGGAGCAACAACTTTTGGCATTCCAAACTCAGCTGGTGTTCCACAGAATTTCGTAAAAAACACTCTGCAAGTTCCTTTCAATGATGCTGAAAAGCTATCAGAATTGCTCGAAAAGAACAAAGATGTCGCAGCTGTGATCATGGAACCAGTGATGGGAAATTCTGCGCTTATAATTCCAGAAGGAGATTATATTAAAGAGGTTCGAAGAATTACAGAGGAGAACGATGTTCTCCTAATATTTGACGAGATCATCACAGGTTTCCGCCTTTCAATGGGCGGGGCACAGGAATGCTATGGAGTGAAGCCAGATTTAACTACACTCGGAAAAATAGCGGGAGGCGGTTTTCCAATAGGTATTTATGGCGGAAAGAGAGAGATCATGCAAAGAATTGCTCCATCAGGCGACGTATATCAGGCAGGAACATTCAGTGGGAATCCCATGAGCCTCATTGCTGGATACACAACTGTGAAGATCCTTGAAAGAGATCGAGTTGTTGAAAAAACGTCTGAAAAAACGAAGAAGCTCTGCGATGGAATTCGAGATGTGGTAAACGATAAAAATTCGGGCGTTGAAATTGCCCAGATCGCTTCGATGTTCTGTCTATACTTTGGAAAAGTTCCGAAGAATTACGGTGAAGCACTCAAGCTAGATAAAGAAGCTTTCATGAGGTTCTTTTGGAAATTGCTTGAAAAAGGTGTCTTCTTACCACCATCGCAGTTCGAAAGCTGTTTTATGAGCTATGCACATAGCGATGAGGAAATTGAAAGAACATTAGAGGCAATTAACGAAGCTCTATGAAGCTGAGAATTGGAACCCGTGGTAGTAAGCTCGCTTTAGCTCAGACAAAACTCGTGGCTGAAAAACTCGAAAGGGAAGGTTACGATGTTGAGCTCAAGATCATAAAGACCGCTGGAGACGTGATGAAAGACAAACCTTTGCATGAGTTCAAAGGCATAGGAGCATTTGTGAGGGCAATCGACATGGCTCTTGCGAGAAAAGAAATCGATTTAGCCGTGCACAGCTACAAGGATGTCCCGAGTATAAGGGTTGAAGGCACGAAGATCTCCGCAGTTCTTAAAAGAGATAGTCCATGCGATGCTCTGATTTCTCGTTCTGGTGATAAACTTGAAGAGCTTCCAGAAGGGGCAAAGATTGGAACTTCAAGCCTTAGAAGGCGTGCTCAGTTTTTGAGGCTGAGAAGTGATCTTAATTTTGAAAATCTAAGGGGAAATTTGGATACAAGGCTAAGAAAGCTGAAAGAAGGGCTTTACGATGCTATTATCGTAGCAGAAGCAGGAATTCAAAGGCTGGGATTGAAATTGGATTATCAACGTTTTCCTCCAGATTTAATAGTTCCCCCACCAAATCAAGGAATAATAGCAATTGCAACAAGAGAAGGTGAAGAGGGTTGGGTTTCATTCTTGAACGACGAAGATACATGGTTTTCCGCTCAAGTGGAAAGAATCGTAGCTAAGGAGCTTGGCTTCGGTTGTGCAATTCCTTTTGGAGTTTACGCTGAAGTCATAGGGGAAAAGGTAAGAGTTGTGTGCGAGATCCTTGCTGGTAAATATTTAAGAGTTGAAGAGACTTTAAACAAAAGCTCCGCATTAAGCGAAGCTTTGGAGATTGCGAGGAGGATAAAAAGTGAACGGTAAGGTATATCTTGTCGGTGCCGGACCCGGAAAGAAAGACTTGCTAACTCTAAAAGCCCTTGAAGTTATAAAAAAGGCGGACGTGATCTTATACGATGATCTCATCGGAGAAGTTGTGGAGATCTTGAAGGAAACAAATGCTGAACTCATAAACGTTGGTAAAAGGAGAGGGATCCATAAATTCGAACAAGAGGAGATAAACAAGATGCTTTTAGAATATGCTAAAGCTGGAAAAAGTGTCGTCAGGCTTAAAGGTGGAGATCCATTTGTCTTCGGGAGAGGTGGCGAAGAAGTGGAATTTCTGAAAAAGAGTGGAATTGAATTCGAATATATCCCCGGAATAAGTTCAGCAATAGCTGTTCCAGGAAAAGTTGGGATTCCAGTTACTCATCGCAAATATGATCCTGCGGTAGTTTTCATCACTGGACAGGAGAGCAAAGAGAGACTGAATTGGGAAGCTTTGGCGAAGCTGAACGCAACGATCGTGGTGCTCATGGGGCTCTCGAATATCGAAATGATCTGCAAAAATCTCATCGATCATGGAAAAGATCCAGAGACGCCAGTTGCTGTTATAGAGAGAGGCTATTTGCCCGAAGAGAGAGTGATCGTTGGTAGGCTTTGCGATATAGCAGAAAAGAGCAGATCAGAAGGCATTTCACCACCAGCGATCATAGTGATTGGAAAGGTTGTTGAGCTTCGGGAGCTGTTTTGCTAAAGCCTTTCAACTGCTATTTTTAGAATTAGCCCAGAGCTTCTATATCTCAATGCTTTATTTTCTAATTCCTTTTTTTATAGCATAATGCCCTCTTCAACAGCTTCTCTAACAATCGTTATCTGCCTCTTTTTATTTCGAATTCTTGTGTGGTGTAGCAGAGCAAATCTATGGCTCCACCGTCCCAAAGTTCATAAAGAAGCATGAGTCTCTCAAAGAATTGCATGCTCTTAAATGCCTTGGAAACTACTATAAAATCATAATCACTCATTTTAAGGGCGTCTTCTCTCGCTCATGAACCAAAAAGTATTATTTTTACATCTGGAAGTAGATCTCTAACTTTTTTATAAAAGTAATAACATTATTACCTAACTCATGCGTTTTCATTCATTTCATCTTCTAAAAAACGATCTTACCAAGCTTGATATACCCAACAGCTACGCCGAACTTCTCCGCTTTCCTTCTTAGCTCCTTGTCATTCGTAATAATACCACAACCAAGCTTCTTGGCGGTTTCAAGAATTCCTTCATCCCCTTCAGAGCTGTCAACGAATTCAAAATCTTCGATCAGTTTTAATGCAATTCGAACTGCAGTTTTTTCTTCCCCAGAAAGCTTCTCTTCAAGTCTTTTAAGCTCATTCAGAACAGCCTTGGGAACTACGATTTTAAAGTTTGAAAAGTCGAGCTTGTTTTTAACAGCGTAGATCAGGGCATTTGTGTCAAAGATCACACAACAACTCCCGATCCGATTAGCCTCCATCTTCCTCCGACTCTTCTGCTGATCGCAACTCTCCATCCTTGCTCAGCACAAACAGGTCTTCGCAGAGAAACTTCAACGATCTGGTCTCTCACCGATCTGACCTCGCCAAGCGTGATCGAAGTCCCAACCGCGAGCATTAAAGGCTCATTTGTCTTTATCTTATCTACTGCGAGATTTTCCTCGATACCAACTACAGTCTTAAATAAATTTGTTTCCATCGTAAATTCCTTCAAAACAGGAGGCAATTCATTAGGAAGCCCAAGAACGTTTCCAACCATCGCATCAGCCTTTGTTAAGAATGGATCGAGCTTTGTGGCTACACCAATCAATCCACCTGGAGTTGCTTCCTCGATCTGCCTGCCAGAAGCCATAATACTCTCAACCGTAGTAGTTACAGGCTCCCAATCTTTGTCCTTCTTTATTCCAGGGCGAATCTCAATTTCTTCTCCCACCCTCAGCTTTCCCTTCATTAAACTTCCCCCTACAACACCGCCAACCAAATTCTCTGGCTTCGTTTTTGGCTTGTTCACGTCAAAGCTTCTCGCAATCTGCATCAAAGGAGGAGATTTTAGGTCCCTTGGAGGAGTAGGAATTGTTTCTTCTATTTTTTTAATTAAAACATCAATGTTGATCTTCTGTTGAGCAGAAACTGGAATTATTGAGGCTTTTTCAGCAATCGTTCCGCTTACAAAAGCTTTTATTTCTTTATAGCTATCGAGAATCCTTTCTTTTGTGATGATATCGATCTTGTTCTGAGCTATAACTATTCTATTGACTCCTATGACTTCAAGTGCTGAGAGATGTTCTCTTGTCTGCGGTCTGGGACACTTTTCATTCGCAGCGATTACAAGCACCGCACCATCCATAATTGCAGCACCACTTAGCATTGTAGCCATTAGCATTTCATGTCCTGGGCTGTCTACGAAGCTCACAGTTCTCAGGATCTCTGTCTCGACACCATGAATTGGGCATACTGGCTCAGTTGTGTAAGCGTCGGGATCATCGCATTCAGGACATTTTCTAAATGTTGCATCCGCATAACCAAGTTTGATCGAGATTCCTCTCTTTATCTCTTCGCTATGTCGATCAGTCCATACTCCACTTAAAGCTGCTACAAGCGTAGTTTTACCATGATCAACATGACCAACGAGTCCGATGTTTATCTCTGGAAGTGGAATTTCTTGCATAAGAAAAGAATAATTGGTTTGTATTTAAGCCTTCGTGAAATTGGTGCTCAGGCAAGTGCATCTCTATTTTTATACTCTAATTCCACTTTAAAAGTGTTTGACACGCAAGCTTAAAATAATTTGAAGGATAATATTAGTGTTGTGAAAGCACTGACAAAAAGAGAGGAACTCGTTGGTGAATTGATCTCAAGGGTGGCAGGAGAAATAGGAGCAATTTTATATTCATTGGGAATAAAAAGTGAGTTCACCGACGATCAGCTTGCCCTTGAGCTTGGAATAGAGATCAACGAGATCAGAAAGGCACTATTCGCAATGTATGAGCTTGGACTTGCAGAATACCGAAGAAAAAAGGATGATGAAACTGGTTGGATGGAATACTACTGGAAATTGAATTACGACAAAGCCCAAGTTGTTCTGAGAAGAGAACTTGAAAAGACCAAGGAACAGCTTTTAAAGAAGCTCAAAACAGAAAGTGATGCTATTTACTATCTTTGCCCAAACATGTGTCTAAAAGTTAGCTATGACGAAGCAATCTCAATGGAATTCATATGCCCACAGTGTCAGAGTGAATTACAGTTCTTGGATTGTAGCTCTGCAATTGCGAAAATTGAAGAGGAAATAAGAAACATCGACGATATTCTTTCAGGACTTTGAGATAGCTTTCATAATTTCTTCTCTAAGCTTCTCCGCAACTTTTATGCTTGTTTCAACTATCTGATCAAGTAAATTTTCACTTAACAAATAGTCTCCGCTCTTCTGCATTGCTACTATGTTCCCATTTCGATCTACGCTCACAGTTATTGTTGTATTGCCTATGCTCAACTCATCTCTCGATGGATCGACCAAAAACTTGTCTCCAACAACCAAGGATGTAACAGAGATTGGATAATCGTTGATAGGCAACTTATAGTCTTCACCCAATCCAAATCTGCTTGCTGGAACTTTTGTATTCATAAGTGCTAAAATTGATGCTATTGCTGATGCATCGAGCAAATTGCCGTCATCATCAAGAGCATGGATGTCAACGAAAACCATCCAGACTTTCTTCCCCACTTCAATACAAAGCTTTGACAAGTCTACAGCTTCACTCTCTCGTATTCCACGATCCACAACCCTTGCAAGCTCGACTGAGGTCTCATCTGGCGGTCCTGGCTCAAAGGTTGGAGATGCAAGCGGAACGAGTTCAGCATTTACGATTATTATCCCTTTGTCTGGGGTGTCGGGAAAAGGTTCTCCGGGTTGCATTTTAATTCCAACAACTACCTGAGTATTACCAAGCTTCACGAGAGCTGATCCTTCTGCCTTCTCAATAACCCCTGTTTTTATCTCAACCTTTCTGAATTCATCAAACTTTCTTCCATCAATCCTTTCCCCTTCCTTTAGCTTTGAAAGAACGTAGTCCCTCTTTATGTCAACGAGAATGTCTTCAGGCATTTTCTTCCTCCTCCTCGACAAACTGTTTCATTATTGCCTCTCTTTGGAGGTTATAGATCTCCATCGCACCTTTTTTAGCTAAATTGATCGCTTCCTTGATCTCTGCTCTCGTCATTCTGCCATCCATCTGGAGCAGGGCAATTGACTCTATTTTCCCTCCCCTTATCAGAAAAGCAAAAGGCATATCCGCCTCGCCGAAGTTGTCTTCTTCCTTCATAGGATCGAGAACCAAAGTGCCGTCAACCTTAGCAACAGCAACGGAAGTTAGCATGCCCTTCACTGGAATCCCTGCATCAACTAAGGCAACGCTCGCAGCATTTATACAAGCAGTCCTGCTTCCAGCATCTGCTTGCAAGACTTCAACGAAGATATCCACGACGCTTCTTGGAAACAACTCTTTCATTATTATCGTTTCAAAGGCTTCCTTGCTAACCTTCGAGATCTCTACGCTTCTCCGATCTGGTCCAGGGCGTTTACGCTCTTCAACGCTGAATGGAGCCATATTATAGCGATAACGCACAACAACTTTGCTTGGATCTTGAATATGTCTTGGAAAAGCCTCTCTTGGTCCGTAAACCGCTGCAACAACTTTATTTTTTCCCATTTCTATGTAACAAGAACCATCTGCTCTTTTAAGAACGTCAACTTCAATCTTTATTGGTCTAAGCTGATCAGGAAGTCTGCCATCAAGTCTTTTCCCATCAATAATAAATTTATCCGGTCTGGACATCCTTTCTCCTCCTTATAAATTCTCCAACCCGATCGGTAAGTCCCTCCGTGTGGGCTTCCTCTTCAATTAAATAAACAACTTCCTCAGCAATTGCAACCTTTTTTCGATCACCATTTAGCCAGATCAAGCCATTCTGACCGACTACGATCTGAACATCGAGCTCCGTTTTTATGAGCTTGATCATGCTCCCCTTTTTGCCAATAACCCTCGGCACTCTCGCGGGATTTATTGCAACAATTCTCCCAAATCTTATAGCTCTACAAACCTTGTCCTTCATAGTAATGGTCACTCTCATTCTCGGATCAATGCTCATAACTTTTGCAATGATCGCATCTCCAATATCAAGAACCTCGTTAAGCTTTTTTCCTGGCTTAGCTTCTGGATTTTCACTCGAAGGTAGAAAAGCTTGATAAGGAGAATTAATGTCAACATTCCAGCCGTTAGAGATAACTTCTCTAACGATCCCTATGATCGTGTCCCCTACCGAAGGACTATACTTGCCTTTAAGCGGTATTACTCTAATTGAATTGTCGCCCTGCTCGAAAATGCCTATGATCCTTGCATAGACTTTATCTCCTTCTACATAAGTCCCATAACCTGCGATCTTTGGATTATTAGACAGCAGGTCTCCTGGAATAACGATCTTTCTCATCCTATCCTCCTCAAAACCTTTGTTAAAGCTTCTCCTTTGCTTATGCGACCAAGTAGATCCATTAGTTCTCCATACATCCCAGATGGAATTTTCATGACACAGATCCAACTTCCATCTTTCTGCCACTCCTCTTTGATAACACCACCAAAGTTGTAAAGTGCTGAGATCGCTTTTCCAGTATATTCTGGTGGTATTTTTATTGCAATTTCCATCTCCTCAAACTTCAAAGGCAAAATTGGCTTTAAAGCCTTCACAATATCTTTTATCTGTGCCTCGACAGATTTGAAAATATCTACATGCACTCTTGCTTCTTCTAATGCCCTTTCAATCCTTGCGGGCGGATGAGGAGCATTTGTTCTCGGATCGATCGAATTTCTGCTTATAAATGTTATAATTTGCTTCTTTTTTGATTCAAGCATCTCCTTTCTCTGCTCTGCGGTTATTTGAACGTCCCCCTCCAATATTATGATTCTCGCTATTTCTCTCGGATTCGTAGTCCCAAATACCTTTTGCAGTTCCTCTGCAGAAGCTCTTTCTCCCTTTCTTGAATTCTTAAAGATTTCTTCTACAGCCAAAAGTTCCTCAAAGTCTACTTCTTTTCCTTCCTTTAGGTCTCTGGCTAAATAAGGATCGACTAAAACCTCGTAATCGCTTCCCCCCTTCTTTATCCTTGCTATCACAGCCTTTTCAAGTGAGACCATACTACTTCTTCAGCTCTTCTCTAATTCTCTCGTTAGCCTTCCCAACATATTTTTTAAGCTCTTCAGCAGTCATTTCTTTGTATTGTTTCTCTTCAGTTTTCACATAGCCAACTTCTATATCATTAGCACTTATTTCGCTTTCGATGCTCTTTCCAATTGCAACTAAAGCCAAGATCAGAGCATCTTCAAATCTTAGATCTTCACGGTATTCTTTTTCAAAGAATTCTACAACAACGTTTCTTCCAATCCCAATTGCAGTTGCTTTGTATTCGAGCAAAGCCCCACTTGGATCTGTTTCGTATAACTTTGGAACCTTGTCCACCCCAGCAATAAGTAAAGAAACTCCGAAAGGTCTAACACCTCCGTACTGTGTGAACTGCTGTTTGAAATCGCATATTTTCTTTGCAAGTTCCTTGACCGTTATAGGTTCCTCATAGGTAAGTCTGTTAATCTGAGCCTCGATTCTTGCCCTGTCGATCAGAATTCTCGCATCAGCAACAAGTCCAGAAGTAGCAGCACATATGTGTTCATCGATCTTGTAAATTTTCTCGATCGTATCCGCTTCAAGCAACCTGCTTCCAACTCTTTTGTCTGCAACGAGAATTACTCCCTCTCCGATCTTTATACCTACAGCAGTCGCCCCTCTTTTTACCGCTTCTCTTGCATACTCCACCTGAAAAAGCCTCCCATCTGGGCTGAAGACTGTTATAGCCCGATCGTATCCCATTTGTGGAAGATTCATGCTAACACCTCCAATTTATTCATACAACCCCTCAAAGTCCCACTCATTCCGAGGGTGAGCAGACCAACATTCTCTTCTCCTACCTTATCGATTAGAGTCATGGCTATCATAACCTTTTCCAATGCCTCGAGATTGCACCTCACGATCCCTTTTTCTCCATCAAATTTCTCAAGCTTTAATCCGCACTCCAAAGCTGAAACTTCGCCGAACAAAGCGGTGAGATTTCTCACCATCGCTTCAGCTATTGCCTTTTCGTCTATGCTTTTCTCACTTATAAGCCTAAAGGCAATATATCTTTTTCTACTTCTCATCGAAGGTGGCAGTTTCACATTCAATGTTGTTCGTATAGGAAATAAATTTTTCAGTGATCAGAAGAAATTTTTTATTCCAAGCGGAAATCTTTCATGCTCAAAAGGCAAACTAAGGACTTTATCAACATTGACCCTCTTCAAACTGGCGGAAAATTGACTGAGGAGGCTAAAGAAGCACTGCTTGAGTGGGGGGATGGCTACAGCGTTTGCGATTTCTGCGAAGGGAGACTCGATGAGATTAGAACTCCACCTGTCTTTGATTTCGTTCATAAAGAACTTCCTGAATTTCTTGGTTGCGACGTTGCGAGGATCACGACTGGAGCAAGAGAAGGTATCTTCGTGGTGATGCATGCCCTCGCAAAAAAGGATGCTTGGATCGTAATGGATGGAAATGCACACTACTCAAGCTACGTTTCAGCTGAGAGGGCAAAGCTTAACATTGCAGAAGTTCCAAATACTGGTTATCCTGAATACCTGATAAAACCAGAAAAATTCGAGGAAATTCTTGAAGAAACGAAGAGAAAAGGAGATGTTGTTTTAGCTCTCATAACATACCCAGATGGAAATTACGGCAATTTGCCCGATGTTAGGAAGATTTCAGCGATCTGCAGATCCCAAGGAGTCCCACTGCTTGTAAACGGTGCTTATGCAATTGGCAGAATGCGGGTAAAATTGAACGAGATCGGAGCGGATTTTATCGTTGGAAGCGGTCACAAATCGATGGCCTCCACAGGACCAATCGGCGTTCTTGGAATGAAAAAAGAATGGGAAGAAATCGTGCTTAAAAGATCGAATAAACATAAAAACAAGGAGATCGAGTTGTTGGGTTGCACTGCAAGAGGTGCGAGTCTTATAACTCTTATGGCATCCTTCCCAGCTGTAAAGAGACGAGTTGAAAGATGGAGCGAGGAGGTTAAGAAAGCTAGAGACTTTGCTTCAAAAATGGAAGAGATGGGAATCATTCAGCTTGGTGAAAAGCCACATAACCACGATCTTATGTTCTTTGAAGCTAAAATTCTTTATGAGATCTCTAAAAAGGTCAAAGATGGAAGATTTTTCCTCTACAAGGAGCTGAAAAAGAGAAAGATCCACGGAATTAAGGCTGGGCTAACTAAGCATTTTAAGCTTTCAACTTATGGTTTAAAGGAGGAGGAAGTAGAATACGTCCTTCGGGCTTTTAGGGATATCATAGAGACTTATGCTAAAACCTGAAACTGCAGAAAAGCTTGAAAATCTAAGAAAATTCATAGGTTCTTTTAAAAATGCTCTAATTGCATTCAGCGGAGGTGTCGATAGCGCAACGTTAACTGCGATCTGCAGACAGGAAATTGGAGAAGTTTTAGCAGTGACAATAAAAACAAAAGCTATACCGAGCAGAGAAATTGAAAATGCTAAGAAAATTGCAAATGAATTGGGAGTCGAGCATGAATTTCTCGAGCTGGATGTTTTAAAAATAAAAGAATTCGTTGAAAACTCAAAAGAGAGGTGTTACTACTGCAAGAAACAGATGATAAAAGCTCTTGTGGGTCTTGCGGAAAAAAGGGGGTTTGAAGTTGTATTCGAAGGAACTAACTCGAGCGATCTACTTGGTGATAGACCGGGATTCAGAGCAGTTTTAGAAGAAAGTAAAGTTTTAAGTCCTTGGGTTAAGTTTGGGTTTGAAAAAGATGAGATAAGAATGATTGCAAAATATATGGGCTTTTCCTTCCACGATCAGCCCGCTCTTGCATGTCTTGCAACCAGGATTCCCTATGGGTTTAAGATAACTGCTGAAGCTCTTGAGAGAATCGATTCAGCAGAAAACGATCTGTCAAGAATTTTTGGAGTTAAAAATATCAGGGTTCGAGATTTAAATGGTATTGCCATAGTTGAAGTCTCTCAAGAAGATCTTTTCAGATTTTTAGACATTAAAAGGTTATACGAGCTAAGAAAACGCTTACATGAACTCGGATTTCATTCTGTTTTGCTCGATCTCGATGGCTACAGCGAGGGGGGTGCTAAAAAATATTCAGTCTTTAATCTCTCTGATTATTAGCATTAAAATCCAAAAAGCTACGATTTCAATACCTAAGGAGAACAAAATTAAGTAATCCAAAGAGATCTCGTAAAGGGCACCCATCAAAAAGCTTCCAATGAAAAAGCCCAAACCAAAACCAGTATTTAAAATCCCATAAGCTGTTGCTCTTTTTCCAACTCCAGTCATCTCAGCAACTCCTGCTCGCATGATGGATTCCTGCATTCCAATGATCGCACCAAAAAGGATCAAGCCTAAAATTGGATTTGCTCCGAGAGATAACGCTACAGAGATCGGTGTTAAAACTGGAACCAATAAGAGACATCTTAAACCCAATTTGTCGTAAGCTTTACCAACTAAGATGGCAGAGATCGCATCTATGCCCATCGCTAAAGCGTAGAGTATTGGGATAAGCTCATCGGAGAAAATAGATTTCAACTTAAAGTGATATGCTAATAGCTGAAAGTTTACCAATCCAGCGACTGCGAAGATCGTAAAGAGTATGTAAAGCCAAAAAGCTTTACTAAGGCTATCTTCATTTTCTTTTCGAACTTCCTCACCCACATAGCTCTTTTTTGCGCTCAAAAGAGTTAAAATTAAGAGAAAAGTAGGAACAAACAAAATTAGGAAACCATCTTTGTAGCCATAGCCCATGTATAATACAATGAAGAAGATCATCGGTCCGAGAACCGCTCCGATCTGATCAAGAGCTTCATGGATTCCAAAACCAGTCCCCCTGCCGATTTTTGCAGTTGCAAATGAGATAAGAGTGTCACGAGCAGGAGATCTTAGAGCTTTTCCAAGTCTCTCTAAGATTATGAGCAGAAGGATAATTGCAATGGAATTTGTGAACGCAATGAGTGGAATCGAGAAGATAAGAGCGTATCCTACGAAAGTGAAAGCCCAATACCTCTGCGATTTATCAGCAAGGTAACCCGAAAAGATCCTGAATCCATAGCTTAGAAATTCGCCAATTCCAACAACAAAGCCGAGCAATAGGGCAGAGATCCCAAAGGTTGCAAGATAAGCACCCATGACGCTCCTGGCTCCTTCATAAGTTGTGTCTCCGAGAAGACTTACGATTCCCATCAGTAGAACGAATCTAAGAGCTTTTTCCACAGTATTCGGATAAAAAAAAGATTTTTAAAGTTTATGTATGAAGCCAATTGTGCAGAATTTCGATCCAAAGCTCTGCATTCTCTGCAGAGGGAGGATGTTATGCAATCTCCCCTATTGCCCCATGCTTTCAGGTTATAGAATAAAAGTCGATGTAAGCTTTAACGAGATCTTCGGCTCATCACCGCCTTCTCTCTTCGTAGGAAGGGCAAATTATCCCAAGGTTAGAGTTTGCCCTGCTGTGCCACCCATCGTGGGAGACACAAGTCTTTACGATAAGCCCGAATTTTGGTCGGAGATGCCTATAGAGAAAATACTTGAATTTCGCTACTCTCTAATTCACGGGCAATTCATCGCTGACGTCAGAGATCCAATGTGTAGAGAAGCAAATATTCTGCAAGAGATTAGTCTATACGAAAAACCAGTTGAACTTGAAGTCTTTTTTGAGAAACCACCTGCTCCAAGGATTTTTTTCGATGACTCGACTCCACCAATGGGTCCATCAGCTCCAGCAAAAGATGTAAAGATTTGTAGCACTCCAAAAGCACCGAGGATCGTTGAGGAAGTGTATGAAAGTCCAGATCTTAGCGCATTCGAAGCGATGAAACTTTTGTATGAGAAAGGGATTGCTGTATCTCATATTCAGAAACTACTTTCCGCTGGAGCTCTTGGAATAAGAAGAAAGCTCGTTCCAACGAGGTGGGCAATAACAGCAGTCGATGATAGCATTTCAAAGCAAATTATAGAGGAAATCATGCACTACGAAACTTTAGACCACTATAGAACTTTTACGCTTAATGAGAAGAACAATCTCTTCATGGTAATTCTAACGCCACATTCATGGTGCTTTGAGTGGGGCGAAGCATGGTTTCCACAAACCACTTGGAATTTTGGAAGTGAAATGTTCATAGAAACAGACTGGGAAGATTACAGAGGTAGAAAAACCTACGCCTCTTTGGGTGGTTGTTACTACGCTTCTAGACTTGCCACAACTGAATATCTCGCTAAGATTAGAAAGCAGGCTGGCGCAATTGTGTGGAGAGAAATTTATCCTGGCTTTAAGATACCCATAGGTGTTTGGTTTGTCAGAGAAATGCTCAGAAAATGTTTCAATCAAAAGTTTGTTGAATTCAACACACTCGAAGAAGCCTTGAACTACTTGAAAAGCTTCTCAAAGGCTGGAATTGACGATTGGGTTAGGAATTCAAAGCTCATCAACTATTTGAGAGGTCAAAAGACTTTATGGAGCTTCTTGTAGAAAGGAAGAGAGTTTCAAGTGCTCTTGGGAAGAGCAATCTACCTGGACTGGATTACACGCTAAACCCATATATCGGTTGCTCCCACGGATGTATATACTGCTATGCAAGACTTTACAGTGAACCAAGGATCGCAAAAGAGTGGGGGAAGATCGTTGTCGTGAAAGAGAACATCTCTGAAATCCTTATGAGAGAAATGAGAAAAAAGAAAAAAGGAGTTGTTGGTTTGAGCACTATAACAGACGCTTACCAGAGCATTGAGGCTAAGGAGAGGATAACAAGAGAGATTTTGAGAATCCTTCTGGAGAACAACTTCAAAGTGAGCATACAGACTAAAAGCGATTTAGTGCTTCGAGATCTCGATATTTTATGTGATATGAACAAATTTGTTGACGTCGGATTCACGATCACGACGCTTGAAGATCGAATTGCCGAGCTAATTGAACCGAACGCTCCAAAGCCAAGTGCACGTGTTAAAGCTTTGGAAAAAATTTCTGCAGAAGGTATAAAAACTTGGATCTTTCTCGGACCAATTATTCCTGAAGTAAGTGAAAAAAGTTTTGAAGAAATTGTAGAATTGGCAAAGGCTACCAAAAGCTCGCTATATTACGATAAGTATAGAGTGAAACCATTCATGTCAGGCTATTCGAAAGAACTTGCAGATAAGGCAAAAAAAACAGATTGGAAAGCAATCGCGGAAAGGATCAAAGAGCTTTGCAGAGTTAAGGGAGTTGAATTTACTTCTGGATTTGGAGATCTCTAAAAATTTTAGGAAAAAGCTTTTTCAAGCGGTGGAACTACTTGTTTCTTTCTGCTCATCACATTGTCCAGCCAAACACTTCTTCCTTCGAGCTTCTTTCCAAACGCTTTCTCAACGATCTTTGGCTCATCTGTAACCACAAGTAGCTCAGTCCCCTCCTTCATTATGTCCGTAAGCATCAGAAATACGCTGTGATAGCCCTCAACTTTCTTTTTCGCCAGTTCCTTGTAAATTTCTTCCTTTTTGCTTTCGATGAGAGAGAGATCCAGAAGTTCGATCTGTCCAATCCCAACCTTATTTCCACCCATGTTAAAGTCTTTGAAATCTCTCATGAGTATTTCTTTTGCTGACATTCCTTCGACTTCTGAAAGCTTTGCTTTTATTTCTATGCCGAATTTAATAAGATCCTTTATTCCAACGATCTTTGCAAGTTCTTCCGCAACTTTTTTGTCCAGTTCAGTTGTAGTTGCGGACTTAAAGATAACTGTATCGCTCAGAATCGAAGCGAGCATGAGACCAGCGAGATCCTTCGGCAATTCTATACTCGTTTTATCATAAAGAACCTTTAAAACTGTAGCGGTGCATCCAACAGGCAGAGCGAAGAATAAGATCGGGTTTGGAGTTGTTAGATCTCCGAGTTTGTGATGATCCACGATCGCAACTATTTCTCCTTTTTCAATATTTTCGAGACTCTGGGCTTTTTCAGAATGATCCACAAGAGCGACCTTTTTACCAGAAGCATCGACGATCTTCTGTGGTGATTTAAAACCAAATTTTTCAAGAACAAATCTCGTTTCTTCATTCGGCTCTCCAAGGACTGATGGAGTTGCGTTTAAATCGATTTTAAGCTTTTCAAGTATTCCTTTCTCTTTCCACTTGTTCCAGAGATATGCAAAAGAGATTGCTGAGCAAACACTGTCAGTGTCTGGATTCTTGTGTCCTACTACAAATATTTCGTCCACCATGGATGCGAATTCCCTCTCGAATAAATAATATTTTCTGAGTGGATCTCTTAACTCTTCGGATAATTCGAAGAAGCCATATGGATCCTGAAAAATCGCATTAAATTCAAGAAATCCACGATTATGGACTCTGATTTACTTCAAAATTTTATAAAAGCTATTTAAAAGACAAATTTATCACTTTGGGGACATAAGAAAGCTTATATATCTACGTCGAAAGGCGACTGCGTGGATGCAGAGAGGGTGGCAAAACTCTTAGACACGGAGAGAGTAATTGTTGTTGGTAAGACTTTATCACTTTTTAGAGTCCAAAAAGAACTTGCAGAAGAACTTTGGAGATTATTAGAACTCATAGTCCCAAGTGAAAACTGTATTGGCTATGCTGTAGTAAATGGAGAAAGCATAGTTTTTCAGAGAGGATTAGAGACTGTAATAGCTTTTGTTGAAGATGACAAGCTCATTGGATCAATCAGGAGGCTGAGCGGAAATGTCTGAATATGCATACTTTGATGGAACCATCAAGGGCAATTCAAGAGAGATCGTGGAATACTTAGCCAAGCTCAAAAAGTTCTTTGATGCGGGTGTTGTTACTGAATTGGCATTCACTACTGGAAGCAGCTCATATTTCGCAGTGCGAGAGCCTATACCTGTGGCGGTTAAAGTCCAGGGGGATATTGGAGAGGCGAGATTTCAGGCTTTAAAACTCTTGAAAGAGTTAGGATACGTAAGCAAGGAAGTATACAACCTTGAAGAAGTGTTTAAATTTGTTGAAAAAATAGATAAAATGCCATTAGAGGATTTTTTGAGAGAAATGAGAAGATTAAGGGGCCAGATTTAATCAAATCCTTTTAAAAAGGCTTTTACATTCTTTCCAAGAACTTCATGATTGTATCCTCCTTCGAGAGCCGCGAATCTTTTACCATTGCACTTCTTTTCAGCAAATTCTTTTAAAATTCTTCCAATTTCCGTGTAATCCTCAGTCTCCAAAAGTCCACCCCAGTCATCTATGTGGCGATCAAAACCGGCAGAGACTGCAATTATATCGTATTCATGTCTTTCAAGAAATTCAGCAATTCCTTCAATGTTTATACCGCTCATATGGTAGTATATTACTCTCGGTTCATCTCTGAAAGTGTTTGCAGTTCCATCACCAAAGTGCAGATCAAAATCAACGATCACCGCCTTCGAGATCTTGCCCTCTGTAAGAAGCTTTTTAACTGCTATGGCTACATTGTTGAAATAGCAGAACCCCCAAGCACTGTCTGGGCTTGCATGATGCCCTGGAGGTCTTACGAGTGCGAAGCTTGGCTCTCTAAAGGCGATCTCTGCTGAAAGAATTGTTCCTCCAACAGCGAGCATCGCAATTTCAAATAATTCTCGATCTCGCTTTATATACTCAAAATGTCTCTTAGTGTGAACAAGAAGGACATCCTTTTCATCCGCTGGCTTAGGCTCAACGAACTCATAGCCTTTCAGCTCTCTAACAATCGCCTCCATTCTACCCGGTTCTGCTGCTGGCTCGTGACTATACACCTTATAGAACTTTTGTGAGAAGACGATCTCCATAATCCGCAATCCCTTGACTAATTTAAATCTTTTCTGAAAACAATCAAAAAGTTTAAAAATTAAAAGTTAAATCGGAACAACATGGGTAGGTGGATATTAGCACTTATCGTGCTCTTAATATCAGTGATCGTCAGTCTTTCAGCGTGTCTTGGCTCTGGAGTCTCCGGAACATATGAGTGCACGAAATCTGGAACTGGATTTCCTACTTTTTCTAAAGGAGATACGGTGGAGTTTAAGTCAAATGGAGAAGTAATTTACAGGTCTCATCTTGGTGGACCTTCGATCTTGGGGGAATATGAGGTAAAGGGAGACAAAATATCGATAAAAGTTACCCTCTTTGGAACGAAAATAAGCCTCGATGGAAGGGTGGAGGGAAACAAGATCAGGATGGATGATGGAGCGATATTAGAGAAAGAATAATTAATTTTTATTTTTAGATGTATTTATTGGGCTTTGAGAAAAAATTTAAAATCTTCATGAAATAGCACCTCGGATGATCGCTTCCGCTCCGGGCAAGATCATACTCTTTGGAGAGCATTCGGTCGTCTATGGAAGACATGCTCTTGTCTCGGCAATCAATCTACGTTGCAGAGTAGAAGTAAAGAGAAGCGATAAATTTCGAATAATTTCCCCATTGGGTGCTACTGGATTGGACTTTGAAGTCCATCCCTACATAAGCTTCGCTATAAAAAGATTTTTTGAGTTTCAAAAAGTTAATGGAGCTGAGATAATTACAAATAGCGAAATCCCAATCGCTTCTGGACTTGGAAGTTCAGCTGCTGTGACAGTTGCAACTCTAAAGGCTATGAGCGAGGAGTTCGGAGCTAATTTAAGCGATGAAGAAATATTTGAGATTGCAAAAAAAGTAGAAATAGACGTTCAAGGAAAAGCAAGTGGAATCGATCCTTTTATCTCTACATTCGGAAAATCATGGATTTTTCCCGAAAAAAGAAGAGTAGATTTACCTTTTAATTTCTTTGTAATAAAGCTTTGGGAAAGATCAACAAAAGCGATGGTTGAAAAAGTTGCAAAATTGAGACAGAAGTATCCAGACGTGATCGAAAGGATTTTCGATGCGATCGATGCAATAGCTCTAAAAGCTCCAACTTGTGGACTTGAAGATTTTGAAGAGCTGATTTACATAAATCAATCCCTAATAAGAGCTATAGGGGTAAGTTCTGCTGAAATTGATGAGGTCATTTCGAAGCTTGAGAAAGATGGATTCAAAGTAAAAATAACCGGTGCAGGTGGTGGAGGGTGTATTTTCGGTATATTTAGAGATAAGAAGCCAGAAGGGGGCTTTTTAGTCAAACCCGAAATGGAGGGGGTAAGAATTGAGGATTCTTAAGATCGGGGGATCGGTTATCACTGAGAAAGAGAACTTCGAGACATTTAATGAGGTTGCGATGAATGAGATCTGTTCAGCAATAGCTGAGAATTACAAAAATTTGATTCTTGTTCACGGAGCTGGCTCATTCGGTCATCCACACGTAAAGAAGTTCGGACTCAGCAATCCACTTTCGATTGCAAAAATTCATGACGCATGTGTAAGGCTAAATGAGAGATTTTGCAAAAAGCTGATTGAATTCAATGTCCCTGCAATCGGCTTGCATCCAATGACTTGTGAACTTTCAAAAGTTTCTGATCTTCTAAAAAAAGGCTTCCTACCTGTGCTTCATGGTGACGTAAACCTCGAGTTTGGAATTACGTCTGGAGACGATCTCGTTGTGGAACTTGCGGAGAAATTCAACGCTGAAAGACTTGGTTTTGCAACCAATGTTGAGGGCATAATAGTGGAAGGAAAGGTAGTTAAAAGATTCACTCGCGATATGAAAGCGGATCGTATTGGTGAAAGTGATGCGACAGGAAAGATGAGCAGAAAGATAGAAAAAGTTCTTGGTATGAGGCATATGTGCAGGGTTTTTATATTCAAGGGTAGCGGGGAAAATGTTAAGAAGTTTCTAAGTGGCGAAGAAGTTGGAACTGAGGTGATTCTGTGAAAACCGGAAAGAGAAAATTGGACCATATAAGAATCTGCCTCACAGAAGAGGTGGAGTCCAGATATACAGGATTAGAAGACGTTATGCTTATACATCAAGCTATTCCGGAAATCGATTTTTCAGAAATAGAAACTTCAGTTCACTTTGGTGGGAAAAAATTATCATTTCCTTTCCTGATCGCTTCAATGACTGGAGGGCATGAAGAAACAAAGGAGATAAACGAGAATTTGGCGATTGCCGTAGAGAGAACAGGCATCGGAATGGGTGTTGGAAGTCAGAGAGCAGGAGTTGAAGATGAGAAGGTTATTGATACGTTTTCTATTGTGCGAGAAAAGGCGCCGAATGCTTTTATTTACTCAAATATTGGTGCTCCGCAGATAATCAAAGACTTTGAGATCGTAGACAAAGTTATCGAAATGATCGATGCGAATGCGATCGCAATTCATCTCAACTACCTCCAAGAAGCGGTGCAGGAAGAGGGAGATAAGAATGCAAAGGGTTGCCTTGAAGCTATTGAGGAGATCTGCAAAAACGTTAAGGTTCCAGTAATCGTGAAGGAAACTGGAGCAGGAATAAGCAAAGAAGTAGCTATTAAATTGAAAAAAGCAGGCGTATTTGCAATCGATGTTGGAGGCAAAGGAGGGACATCTTTTAGCATTGTTGAAGCTTATCGAAGCGAAGATGAAGTTCTAAAAGAAATTGGATTCGATTTTGCAGACTGGGGAATTCCAACTGCCTTCTCGATAATTGACTGTGCAAATATTTTGCCAACTATAGCAACAGGGGGTATCAGGAGTGGACTAGACATAGCTAAGAGTATCGCTTTAGGAGCTAAAATCGCAAGTTCCGCATTGCCCTTCTTAGCTCCTGCAAGAATAAGTGCAGATGCTGTGGAGAGAAAGATACTTCGATTCCTTCAAGGATTCAAGACTGCTATGTTTCTAACGAACTGCATTAGTCCGGAGGAATTAAAAAGAAAACCTTTATTTATAAGCGGAAAACTTGCAGAGTGGTTGAAGTTTAGGGGCATAGATGCAAAGACTTTCTGCGAGGGGAGAAGATGATAGAACTAAATGAGAGAACAAAAATTGTTAACGAAGCTATAAAATACTACCTTCCAGAAAAGGATTTGGAATTATATAAGGCAGCGAGACATTTAATAAAGGCTGGTGGAAAAAGGCTTCGACCAATAATAGCGATGGTTGTGACAGAAGCTTTGGAAGAGGATTATCAAAGGATTATGCCCGCACTCGTTGCCCTTGAAGCCATACACAACTTTACACTCATCCACGACGATATCATGGACAGAGATGAGATGAGAAGAAATGTCAAAACGGTTCACACTTTATTTGGTGAATCGACAGCAATTCTTGCAGGAGACACCCTTTTTGCGGAGTCTTTTAGTCTTATATCTAAGTGCAAAGTAGATGGAGAGAATATCAGAAAAGCGGTCGAGATCATGGCAGATGTTTGCGTAAAGATATGCGAAGGACAGTTCATGGATATGAGCTTTGAGAACAGAAATGTAATTGAAGCAGAGTATATTGAGATGGTCAAATTAAAAACGGGTGTTCTGCTCGCAGCGTCTTCATCACTTCCAGCTGTTTTATTTGGAAAATTGGATTACTTCCAACCACTTTGGGATTACGGTATTTACGCTGGAATAGGATTTCAAATTCACGACGATGTTCTTGACTTAATAGGAAGGGATATCGGTAAAGACTGGGGAAGTGATATAGTTAAAGGAAAAAAGACATTGATAGTAATAAAGGCTTTTGAAAAAGGTGTTGAACTAAAAACCTTTGGAAAACAAAAAGCAAGCATAGAAGAAATTAAAAAAGATGTTGAAACTCTAAAAGAGTGCGGTGCAATTGAGTATGCTCAAAAAAAGGCTTATGAGTATATAAACCTCGCCAAAAATAAGTTGAGTTGTCTTAAAAATGAGAGGAAGAGAAAAGAGATCGAAGAATTGACAGATTTCCTTGTTAAGAGGAGTAAGTAGTAAACGAAAAATTTTTAATCTTTCTTAGCAAGTATTAATGCCCGTCAGCCATGCGTCCCACGATAGAAGATGAATGGGAACCCACACGACGGGCTACATCGATGATCCCCTATGGAGACCCTCGAAGATCTAAAAAAAGAGATTTTGAATTGCACAAAATGTCCCTTGCATTTAACAAAAACGAAATACGTCCCTGGAATTGGTAATGCAAGTTCTGGGGTTGTTTTTGTTGGTGAGGCTCCGGGTAGAGAAGAAGATCTGAAAGGAGAGCCTTTTGTTGGTAGCGCTGGAAAGCTCTTGACAGAGTTGCTTTTCTCAATAGGCTTAACAAGAGATGAAGTTTTTATATGCAACGTTCTTAAATGTAGACCGCCAAATAACCGAGATCCTCTCCCAGAAGAAGTGAATATATGTGGAAATTATCTTATTAGACAGTTAAACGTTCTTAAGCCTGATCTGATCGTCTGTTTAGGTAGACATTCGGCAAGCTTCATCTTCGAAATGTTCAATCTTCCCTTCACTTCAATTACTAAGCTACATGGCAAGGTTTTTGAAGTTGAAGGATGGGATAAGAAGGTCAAAATATTGCCACTCTACCATCCTGCAGCCGTTTTATACAGAGCACAACTTCGAGAGGAATATGAAAAGCAATTCAAAATAATAGGAGAGCTATGCAAAAAAGGAAAGCAGAAAACTCTTCTCGACTTTTAAGCTATCTCTTTGCTATTCTGACAAAGTTTTTCAGAATTTCCAAGCCAATATCCCCACTTTTTTCTGGGTGAAATTGCAAACCAAAGCAATCATTGAACGCTATCGCTGATGCAAATGATATTCCATATTCCGTCTCCGCAGCTACGAATTTTTCGTCTGTTTTTACGTAGTAAGAATGGACAAAGTAAAACATGCTTCCGTCTTCGATTCCGTCTAAGATCTCACAATCTCTCCTTATTCTCAACTCATTCCAGCCCATATGAGGAATTTTGCCAACTGAACTTGGAAGTCTGACAACTTCTCCAGGAATGTATTTTAATCCCTCGTGAACACCATTTTCAAAACTTCTCGTAGCAAATAACTGCATCCCCAAACAAATTCCGAGCTTTGGAACTTCAGGAAATTCGTATTTAGAGCTTCTGATCTTTTCTATTGCGGGCTTAAACGCTCCAACTCCGGGAAATATGATTGCTGAGGCATTTTTTATTTCCTTTGGTTCCGAAGTAACCTTCGCCCTTCCTCCAACTTTTGTTATTGCATTAAAGACGCTCCTGAGGTTTCCAACACCATAGTTTATGATCGCAATCATCTGAGTCTATTCGCACCCATGTTTTAAAAATGTAGTCTCTCAAACTTTTTCATTGGAAAGAAAAATATAATAAAAAATTTCATGCTAAATCTTAAGAACAACCCTCTGCCTGAACTTTTCCTTCTTTGTCATATATCACAAAACAAGTCTGTGATCCTTTTTCATAGTTGCACATCATTTGCTCTTGTTCTCCTGAAACGTCAAAATACCGCGCACAATACTTGCCATCTTTCTCAAATCCTTCCATTGCCTTATAGAATATTCCGGTCTCTTCATCTGTTATCCAGTAAACTGCATTCCTATAACCCCACATACCCAACTCTACGGCAACCATGTCGTGACAGAATTTTGCCTTTTTAGCTCCGGTAATTACTTCCATACAGCACATATCCATCGATTTTCCAGAAACTGTTTGTCTTTCAATCCCCGTTATCCTGAATTCTCCCTCCTGAGTCCTGAAATAACTCCCAACAGGACAATCGACTTTCTCTTCAGCCTTCGGTGTTTGAGCTGGTGTAGTTGATGGCGTAGTCTCTGGATTCTGTCCAGCACAACCCAAAAACAAGGCTCCAAATACCAATGCAAAACAAAATATTATTACTGAGCGCTTTTCCATTTTTATCCTCCAACTCTAAAATCTCTACATTGATTATATTTAAATCTTACTATAAACCAAAGTTAAAATAAAAATGTTTTATTAAGCTTGAAAGGTCACCTGCGTTTCAATTTTATCAGGCAGTGAAAAGAAAGCAACCATCTGAAGGACCATGGCTATGAGTATAACCGCGAGTCCGATTATTGCTATTACTAAAATTGCACCAATAAGCCACACTGTCCCAGTGGTTTTGAAAAGATTCACGTTGGTCTTTTCAGAGATAGAAATGTAACTTTTACGTAGGAAGATCGCACTGATTATTATGAAAAACCAGAATGCTAATAATGCACCGATTATTGTTCCCAAAAAAGACTTTAAAGCCATTTCCTCATTATCTGAAATAACAGAACCAATACTGGCAAAGAGACCCGCTAACAATACAGTCCCTGCGATGATCAGTGCAATAATGCCAAATGCGAAGGAGATCACATAGTTTTTGAATATCCCCGGATCTTTTGTATCATCTGAGATGTATTTTACCGCTATTAAAACCAGAACAAATCCCAAAATTGGTAAAAGGAATGTTATTATCCCTCCAAGAAGCATTAGAATTGTTCCAAAGCCTCCCAGCATTTTCGCAGAGTTTAACTGAGCCATGAAGACTTTAAAATTTCTTAATTAAAAAATCTTATGGTTTATTGAGAGAGCAATCTTCAATTATAATCTTGAAACCCATGTTTTTGAGAATTCTCACAACTTCTGGATTGTATGGAAAACTCTCTCTTGTGATGTAGTCTGTAATGAAGTGTTCAGCAATCTTTAAAGGCTCCCCGTCGGCTTCTTCGTCCTTAGAGACTACTATTTTCATTTCGAGAAGTTTTTTCTTAAGCTCCCCATCAAATTCACTTCCATCGCTTGCTGGTAGTCCATCGATACATCCACGCCAGTAAACAACGAGACCTTCACCAAAAAGCCCTATATACTTCGAAATCTGCTTTTTGAAGTAAATTTCATAAGTTCTCAAGTCTGCAAAAAGCGATTTGCTTTCGATCCATTTCAGCTTTTTTCCAAAAAGCTCCAATGGCTCCTCAAAGTAGAAGTCAGGTGTTTTCTGCATTTTGAGCTCTTTTTCTGTCTTAAAATCGATTCCCATAGTCCTCAGTTTATCGTCAATTATCTTCTCACCAATCTTTCCAAGAACTCCCTGAAGCTTTGCTGCAATTGGAGAATAAACAAAGTCTTTCGAGACCGCTTCATAAACGACAATTGAAAGTTCTTCATCAAGCTCGCATGGATTTCTGAGAACCTTATTTATGTCCTTAGTTGAAAATTCCATAGCCTTTAGCAAAAGTCTAACTTTTAGCACCGGTGTTAAGGTTAACCATTCAGGAAATCTCTTTTTTTCTTTCCAAAACTCAAGAATTTCTTTTGTTCTGCCAGAGAATAAATGATACTTTCTTTTAACACTCTCGACTTTTTTCTGCATCAATATAGCATGTAAAATCCCTCTTGGGATTTGAAATCGATCTAAGTCAGATATTTTATTTAAATTTCTTCTTATATTCAAATATTCCTCAATTGAGAGCTTCATATGTTTTCGCACATCTTGAGGTGCATTAGATAGTCATCTATTGCGTAAAGAAGTGAACTCAGTTTTCTTGCTTTGATTTCAATCACTATCTTCTCTTCCTCAGAATGGCATTTACACCATTCAGGATCGTCGACTCTTAAAGCTTTTGCAATCTTCTCAGCATCCTTGGATTCTATTTCTAAGCGAGCATAGCACAGCAAAGCCGATCAACCTCTTTCAAAAATTCCTCAATCTTCTCTTTTTCGATATTTGCGCCCGCCGCAACTCTATGTCCCCCACCAATTCCATTCACACGCAGAGCTGAAAGACGCATTACTTCTGCCAGATCGAGCTTCTGAGCGATCTTCTCAGTAGTCCTTGCAGAAACTTTGACCTTCCCATCCTTTTTTATGTTTAACACAATTATTGGCTTATCTGGCATTAGGTATCGCGACAGGATCGTCGCTATGGGACTTGTAGCAGGTGCATCATCTATGACAAGATAACGAATGCAGAAACCTTCTCTAATCTCTTTCTTCCTTCTTAAAAAATCCTCTAAAATTTCAGTTATGTGCTTCTCATTGATTTGCAAACCTCTGGCTAATGCTTTTTCATCGCCAAGAAGTATGGAAAATGCTGTGCTCGCTTCTCCAGCCCTTCCACAGGAATTTATAATATCCACAAGGCTTATAGCGTTCTTTATTGGTAAATTTTTTAGAACTATTTTCTTGCCTACTATTTGCTCAAAAACACCTTCATAAGCTCCATTTTTTAAAAGTCTGAGAGTTATTGCATCTGCAAGTTTCTGGGTCTCTTTAAAGCTTAGCTGATCTACCTCTTTCTCTCCATCTATACCCAATCTTTCCAAAAAAATCTCAAGTTCACTATCCTTGTTGTAAAAGTCAAGATACGGTTCCAAGCTCATTTTCAAAGCCTGTGATAATTTTCCGGATGGTAAATAGATCCCGGGCTTAACTTCTACATAGCCAGAAGAAACAGAATCTTCGAGAATTTCTTTATTGATGCTAACAAACTTTTGTTTGTCCCCAATAGCACCAAGAATTGCGATCGCTGAAAGATCTTTGTTGTTTCCAAGTTCTTTGGCAAACAAATATGAAACACCACTCGCAGAGACTTCATATGTCCCATCAATGCCCACCAAGTGGGGATTTACATGTGCTAAGCTTTTTTTTGGTTTTATCTCACCGTTGGGCTTGTGATGGTCAAGAATTATTAGATTTCCATCGATTTGAGACATTAGATCGCTGTAAGCACTCCCCAGATCTATAAAGATCTGTAATCCGTCCGTTTCTGGTTCAAAGTCGTTTAGTCCCTTCAAAAAAGTAAGATGGAACTCTTTTCCAGCTCTAAGCAAAGCTTTTGCGATTATAGCTCCCGCTGAGATTCCATCCGCATCGTAATGAGTATATATTCTTACAAAATCATGCTTCGAGAGTAGATTTACTGCTTTTTTTAAAAGATCTTTAATTGTTGAGCCCGAATTCATCATGAATTACTCTCACAGCATTGATTCCATCTTCAGCCTTCACCGCAAAGGAGACGTTGTATTCTGAACAGCTCTGACTAATCATGACTACGTTTATTCTATTTTTACCCAATGCGGAGAAAATCCTTCCCGCAACACCCGGAGTTCCAGCCATTCCTGCTCCTACAGCGCTCACGATCGAGATATTATCTATTTTTGAGACTTTTATCACTCCATTCTCAATTACCTTTAAAGCTTGATAAGCTTTCTCAACATCTTTCTTGTCAACAACAATCGAGAGATTTAATTCTGAAGAGCTCTGAGAAACCATAATTACATTCACTCTCTCTTCTGCAAGTATATTGAATACCTCAGCCATTATTTCTGCAAAATCAAAACCAGCACCGCTTACGTTGACTATTCCTGTATTCTGTATTAAGCTTAGAGCCTTAACTATGTCCTTGCTTTCTCGCTTACTTCCACCAATAACCGTGCCAATTGAATCAGGATTGAAAACGTTCTTTATTCTGACCGGGATTCCCTTTCTCATCACCGGGATCAAAGCTAACGGATGCAATATTTTTGCTCCAAAGTGAGACAGCTCCATTGCTTCTTGGTATGAGATCTCAGGTATAAACTTAGCATTTGGCACAAACTTAGGATCACAAGTCATTATACCGTCTACTTCCTTCCATAGCCAGACCTCATCAGCATTGAGTGCTGAAGCGAGAATCGTTGCAGTATAATCGCTTCCACCTCTTCCAAGCGTTGTAATGCTTCCGTCATCAGTAGAGCCGATAAATCCCGTAACAACTGGAACGGTCTTCTTTATTCTCAAAAGTGGTTCAAGTCTCGTTTTTATTAGCTCATAAACTCCCGGTAATGGTTTTGCTCTGCCATAGTTTTTATCCGTTACTATTCCCGCATCTCCACCCGTTAAAGCCACAGAGTCGACACCTAAGGAAAGAAGTGATGCGGAAAGAATTGGTGCCACGAGTCTTTCGCCAAATGAAACGATATAATCTTCACTTCTTTTAGTAAGCTCTCCAAGGTAGCTTATACCGAGCAGAACCTTTTCAAGCTCATCGAAAAGTCTCTCAAGAGCTTGAATAACTCTAGTCTTTATTTCATCGCTTAAAACCGCTTTCTCAACAGCTTCATAATGCTTCTTCATCATTTCTGCAACGAATAACTTAACATAGCCTGCACTTGCCTCGCTACTGCACTTCGATGCTGCTGAGATTAGCGCATCAGTTACCCCAGACATTGCAGAGACTACGACTACTACTTCATTACCTTCAGAAAATTTTTTTATGAGATTAGCGCAATGAAGTATGCTTGCACCGTCTTTTACACTCACACCTCCAAATTTCATTACGATTCTCATATCCGCAAGCAATTGCCATAAGAAATATAAATCTGTCGGGTTCTGAATACTGGTTTTTGGGATTCTGGGTTAGATCTAAAGGATACTAGAAGCCTGATACAAAATTTTTTAAGGTATCCTAATTATTGACGGTATGAGCGAAGATTACGTGGATTTTTTGCTTAGACAGTATCGGTTAATGGACGCTCTATGGTTCCTTGCTGTTGAGGATGAATTTGGCTTGGAACACGCTGTAAGGCTAAATGAAATAGTATGGGAGGAGATGGGCGGTAGATCTGCAAGAGAAATAAAAAAGAGGTTCAAAATCGATGAAAAAGGGCTTGAAGGATTCGAGAAGGCTATGAAGCTGTTTCCATGGTGCAGAATCCTCGGCTACGAATTTGAGAGGCAAGAAGATCGGTTGGTTATAAAGGTGAAAAACTGTTTGCCTCAGACTGCAAGGATTAAAAGCGGAAGAGTGGTTTTTCCATGCAAAGGAATGCATCTCAGAGAGTTCATAGCTTTTGCGAAGGAAATCGATGAGCGGATAGAAGTTAAATGCCTATACGCTCCTCCAGAGATGAAAGAGAACTTTTGCGAGTGGGAATTTAGAATCCAGAAGACTTCAGTCTCAAAATAAATACTGTGCCAGTTGGAACATTTTCTTCAACCCTGATCTCTCCGCCATATCGTTGAACGATCAACTTAGTTATAAAAAGTCCCATCCCAGTATGTCCCTTAGCAGTCGTAAATCCCTTTTCGAAGATTTTATCTCTAATCTCCGCAGGTATACCTTTTCCATTATCTGCAACCCTTATCTCGCAAATTCCATTGAGTTTGATTATTTTAACTTCTATTTGACTCGCTTTTCCATGTTCAACTGCGTTTCTGATGAGATTATCAAAAATCGAAATTAAGCCATCGTCAGCGAGAACTTCACAGTCGCCTTCGACAATAATGTTAACAGCAAAACCCTTGGAGATCGCTCTCACAATTTCCGCCACTCGAATAGCTCTAAGTTCTGTCTCCTCTATGGACAGCTCTCTTGTGTGTTTTAGAAGTTTTATTGCGTTGCTAAGTTGATCAAAAGCTTTTTCGAGAAAATTTTTGTCATTATACTCTTTTGCAAGCTCAATATAAGCGTTCACGGTTGTTAAGATATTTAGAACATCATGTCTGATTATTCTGGTAGCAAGTTTTAACATCTCGTTTAGATTTACTAACTTGAGCTCACTCTTTTTTCTTGTAGTGATATCATCGACAAAGTGTAGAAAAAGAGTTTCGGAATTTCTGATCATATTCGATTTTGCCATCAACCATTTGTTTAGCTTTGGCTCATAAAACTCCTCCCACTCGCTTTTTCCTTCCATAGCGCTCAAGATTCTGCAAAACTTGGGCGGTGAGTTAAGACCATGAAAAACCTCATAGCATTTTCTTCCTATTATATTTCCAAAAAGCTCAAAAGATTTTTTATTCTGCATTACAATCTCGAATTTTGAATTCTGCACAGTGGTAACCAATTCGAGCTGATCGATTAACTCCTGAAGCGTTTTTAATTCCATAAAGTTGATATTCTAAGGGATTAAAAAATCTGTTGATTGCTAATAGACGACAATGTAATCTCCAAGCTTTCCTTCAGCTTCATCCCTCTTTTCCTTATGTTCCTTCAAAAATTCAACCATTAGTTCTGAGGCAAATTTCTTACAAGTTCCGCAGAGTATTTTTCCTGATCTGCACTCTTCCTCAATCCTTTTTAGCTCCTGATCGCTTTCAACAAGGTGATAAACGTAGAGTTCAAAGACTACGCATTTCTCTGGCTCCCCTCCAAGCCTTCTCTGCTCTTCTGCAGTATTTCTTCCACCAGTTAAGGCATTTCTAAGCTTTTTAATAGCCAATTTTGGATCATCAAGCAAAGAAATATAGCTTTCAGGTTTACTTGAGCTCATCTTCCCTCCTGTTAGCCCTGTTGTGAATTTGTGGTAAATCGAGCTTGGAGGAATGAAAGCAAATCCTCCTAATTCTATTTCAAGATCTCTCAATGCTTTTTCTATCTCCTCATAGTCTCCAAGGAGATCTACATGTCCTGAAAACTTCTTGAACTCGAAGCCAAGTTTTGTTACCTTTTCGAGACTTTCTTCTTTTTTGCTACGGACTCTAAATCCGTCATTTAGCTTCTCAATTGAGAAAAGATTTACTCTCGAAGCCAAATCTCTCGTTAATCTTAGGTGTGGGTCCTGATCCGCTCCAACTGGCACCACTACAGGCTTTGGTCCTCCAAAATCTGGAAGCTGAGGTTGAAGAATGTCTGCGGATTGAATTAAAGAAACAAAGGCTTTTGAGATCTGTGTTTCTCCAACGAATCCATAAATTGCTCTCATTTCGTTCAAATTTACCTCTGCTGAAAGCTCGTAAGCCAAATTCTTCACATTGCTATTTTTAGACTGGAAATACACAACCGCATTTTTCTCGAGACCTAAGGCAATTATACTCTTTACGTAGTCCATCCCAATTTTCTCCGTTTTTTCATAGCTCAGTCCACGAACAAGGTGAGCTTCCATGTCTGCAATCGCTACAAAGGCTTTAGCTCCAATTTTCTGGTGCCAAATGATCTCGTCCATCGTCATCTTATGCCCAAAGTGAATGGCTCCAGAAGGCATAAAGCCAGACATAACCGCAAATTCCTTTCCGCTTTTCATCGCTTCAACGATCCTCTCATATTCTCTGTGTCCAAAGATCACTCCGCGACTCATCAGTCTGTGGGGATTTGGAATTGAGCTCAGCAAGTTCTCAAAAGGAGTTATTCCAAACTCCTTGAGCAGTCTTTCATAATCAACAGCACCTTCGACTTCCCAAGGGGTGATCACAGTTTCACCGTTGACATTAGGTTAATATTCTTTGTGCAAACTCTACTCGATGATCCAGATCATGGGTGCGGGAGCTCTTGGCTCATTATTTGGAGTCTTGCTCCAGCTTTCTGGCTACGAAGTAGTTTTTGTTGCAAGAGGAAAACAACTTGATGCTCTTAAAAAGAAGCTAATAGTCTCCGGGCTTCTAAATACTGAGCTTAAAGTTAGAGCGGTCGAAAAACCAGAAAATGCTGATCTGACTCTTTTTACTGTGAAGGCATACGATACAGAAGAAGCAGGGAAAGCTTTGAGTGAAGTAGATCCCGGAATGGTTTGCACAGTCCAAAATGGTATAGGAGTAGAGAAAATTCTAAAAAGATACGTTGAAAAAGTTGTTAGAGGAGTTACAAGCTATGGAGCAAATCTTAAAGATTTTGGGCATGTTGTGTATGCGGGCGAAGGATACGTTTATTTACCGAAAGATGATCTCGGCAAGGAGGTTGAGAGAATTTTGAGAAAATCAAACCTAAAAATTGAACTTGTGGATAATATAGAATACCGTGTATGGGCAAAAGCTGTCATTAACTCTGTAATAAATCCTCTAACTACAATATGTAGGGTCAGAAATGGCAGAGTTGTGGAAAATGAACATCTATGGAGTTTAGCAGTTCAAATTGCCAAGGAAGGTGAAGAGCTGATGAAAAGCCTTGGATACGAATTCGATGCGATCTTGGAAGTTAAAAAAGTGGCAATTGCAACAGCGAAAAACAGATCTTCAATGCTTCAGGACATCGAAAGAGGTGATAAAACTGAAGTAGACTACATCAATGGAGTTATAATAGAAAAATGTAAGGAAATTGGGTTGAAATGTTCTGCGAATGAATTTGTTTATTATTTGGTGAAGGGGATAGAAAATGAACTTTTTACCGGTCATACTGGTTTCCGCAGCACCGATATTTGAGCTAAGAGCAGGAATACCTCTTGCAATTTACTTAGGCTTTAATCCAGTTGAAGCATACGTGATCTCAGTCATTGGAAACTTTTTGCCTGTTCCATTTCTCCTAATTGCTTTGGGCAAACTAATTAAAATTGCCAATAGAATTGAGTTTATTTGGAACCTCTATGAAAAAATTGAGCTAAGAGTTGAGAGAAAAAAAGACTTAGTTGAGAGATACGGATACATAGGGCTTGCTTTATTCGTTGCTGTGCCTCTTCCAGTAACCGGTGCTTGGACTGCATGTCTTTTGGCATTTTTGCTCAATCTAAACAAGTTAAAATCCACGATCTCGATATTGGTAGGGATATGCATTGCTGGAATAATTGTAATATCCCCCATTGTTGGTTTATTTAATTTTATAAAATAAAACAAAACAAAAAGATTTAATCTTCCCCAAACAACATGCTTTCGTGCTTGAACTCGTGATTTCGACGAGATTGCAGATTCTCCTAAAGCTGAGGGAAAGACCTTACACGATCTCGGAGCTTTCCAAAGCTCTTGGATTTTCAAAAACCACTGCAAGCTATCATCTCGAGAAACTTCAATCTGGAGGACTTGTGGAAAGAATAGAGAGGGGAAAGTGGGTTTATTACAGAATCACAGATCGAGGACTGAAAAACATGCAGATAAGACTCTTAGCTTCGATTATATCTTTATCTGGTTTCGTTCTATCGATTTTAGCACTCATAGCCAAAAGTGCTCAGAAGATTCAGGAAGCACCAATTCCTGAAATAGCAAAGGAAGTCAGACCTACCGCCATCCCTGCTCCCCAAGATTATTATATTTTGGAAATGGCATTGATCTCCATTATTGCTCTGGTATCCTTAACATTGTTCCTATACTTTAGAAGGTGATAAAAAGCCAAGCTACAGCGACTGCATAGATCGTTCCGAAAACATCCCCAATGGTTGTGGCTAATGGAATTCCCCCATTGTCGGGATCTATCTTAACTTTGTGAAGTAAAACCGCAATGCAGAAGGAGAGCAAAAGAATTAGAAAGACTACCACGATGAAGCTAACAAAGAAGACTAAAAATGCAAATGCATTAAAAGAGAAAAAGCCAAAGTATGCGTATGCCAGAACAATTGGTATGATTGAAATGAATGGGAATGTAAAAATTGCTGTGGATAGGATATACTTGATATCTTTCATTGCCTTTTTAAGATCAAACCCCTCTATTTCACCAAGATGGAGTTTGGTAGAGGTTCTTGCAACGACTATTGAACCGTAATTGCCAAGCTGATCGATGATCGATGGATAGGCGAAGCCCATGAATAGAGACAGATAAATAATCTCGGAGAACTCATCGAGTATATTTCCAGTTATGCTCTGAATAAAAGCAAGAGAACATACAATCGCAAGGGATTCTTTATAGATTCTCCAGTTCTTTTTTTCCCTGGCAGAGAAGAACACCGAAATTAAAAAAATTAAAAACATGATCAAAGCTAAAATCCAGCTAATCTGGATCTCAAACAGGATTATGAGAAAAACAAGCGACGGAATTGTTATTAAATCAGCAACAGATGTTATAAAAGGTCCTGAAATGCTGTCTGGATCTATTGCTTTCCTAAATGCCAATATAACCACTGAAGCGGTGCATATTGATAAAAAGACTGCGGAAATTACGCTTGAGCTTACGGCTATCTGCGTTGCGGTTATCATTGAATTTAAGTCAGGATATTTTATGAAAGCAATGAGAAGTAGAATCAAAACAGGCATTGTTGCAAGCCATATAGAAAAAAAGGAGTTAGTGGTTACATATCTATCTTTGAAATTCGCCTCTGAAGAACCAAGATAGAATGCAGTGGATAATCTCGATGCCATTGCTCCAAATACGTTTCCTCTAAGCCCCATTAGACCAGGAAGTATAATGAGAAGGTATGGATAATTCTCGACGAACTTCTCAAAATTTGTGCCAAGAAAGAAACCAGCAAATATATCGAAGACTAAACAAAGATAGAGAACGGGGACGATTAACCTCAAAGCCATTCTAAAGCTCAATTCTCTTTCTGGAATTATCACCGCCAATATTATCCCCTAAACAGAAACCCCGACAGATATATATACTTTCTTGTAGAATAACCTTAGGGTGTTTTGAATGGCGAAATATCAGTGTAGTGTATGTGGATATATTTACAATGAAGACGAGGGCGATCCAGATAGCAATGTTCCACCCGGAACAAAGTGGGAGGATTTACCTGACGATTGGGTTTGCCCAGTTTGCGGAGCTACGAAAGACCAGTTCGAAAAGATAAGTTAATAGTAATAGATTTTATAATTTTATTTTTCTAATAATTTCTGTAAAAATTGATATAATATGATAAAAAATGTAAGAAAAGTTTAAAAATAGGAAAAGCCTTTTTGGACGTTAAAAAATTATTTTAAAGTTAGCAAACTTTAAATACTGTTAAAAAAACTGTGAAAAGGTGATAGAAAATGTTGTCGGAGTTTATCCTAACGGATGAGCAAAAAGCCATAAAAGATGCTGCAAGAGAGTTTGCAGAAAAAGAGTTTCCAAAGTATGCAGAAGAGTGCGACAGAGAAGAGAAGTTCCCATTTGAATTGTGGAAAAAGGCTGCTGAGCTCGGATTTATCGGAATGAGCTATCCAGAAGACTATGGTGGGCAAGGAGCAGGAATTCTTGACTCTTGCCTTGTAGTTGAAGAATTCTGGAGGGTCGATGGTGGTTTAGGACAGATCTTGTCTTCTACTTTCGGTGCTGAACAGATACTGATGTTTGGAAATGAAGAACAGAGAGAAAAATACCTGCCACCGCTTGCAAGAGGAGAAAAGATTTGCTGTGCTTGTTACACAGAACCTCAGGCGGGTAGCGATGTTGCAGGAGTGAAGACAAGAGCTGATAAGGTAGGAGACGAGTATGTGATAAATGGAACCAAGATGTTCATCACCAATGGAACAATAGCAGATTATTATATCGTATTAGCTAGAACAGATCCAAATCCAAAGAAAAGACATCATGGAATGAGTGTATTCGTCGTTGAAAAAGGAACTCCGGGGCTTGAGGCTAAGAAACTTCACAACAAGCTCGGAATCAGGGCAAGCGACACCGCTGAAGTCGTGTTCAAGAATGTTAGAGTTCCAAAAGAGAATCTCGTTGGAGAAGAAGGAAACGGTTTCATCCAGACTATGATGTTCTTCAATGTAACACGCATTCCAGTAGCTTTCCAAGCGGTTGGTCTCGCTCAGGGCGCATTTGAGCTTGCATTCAACTATGCAAAGAATAGAGAATTGTTCGAACAGAAACTTATTGACTTCCAAGTTACTCAAGACAAGCTCGCAAAAATGAGAGTAAAGCTTGAATGCGCAAGACTGCTAGCATATCAGGCAGCTTATCTACAGGACAAACAGGGAATGCCAGATCCCGGAGTTACTGCAATGGCAAAATACTACTGTGCACACGCTGCTAACGAGATCGTTAATGAATCTTTGCAGATCCATGGTGGTTATGGATACATGGGAGAACAGGCAATTTCGAGGATGTATAGAGACGTGAGAATTCTAGAAATATACGAGGGGACAAGAGAAATAGAGCTTGAGATCATAGCAAGATCAATCATGGGTAGGCTACCATCCAAGCTTAGCCTCGTAAGAAAGCATCCACTCATGTAAATTCTTATTTTTACTTAGAGGTGATAAAAATGGAGGAAGTATATATCGTAGATTTCTTGCGATCCGCTTTCTCGAGATCTCGACCAAGAGAGCCTGAAAAGGACGTTTTCAATAAGATTGACATGCCAGCAGTTGCTGCAATGCTTGTTAAGGAGATGGTAAATAGAACTGGTATAGATCCAAGAGATATTGGTGATCTCATAACAGGTTGCACGATGCAAATGGGAGAGAGCTGGCTATTCGGCGGTAGAATGGTTCACATGCTTGCTGAGCTTCCAATTGAAGTTCCAGCTCAAGGAACTGAGAGAGTCTGCATTTCCGGAATGTCCGCAATGCATCAGTGCGCTATGGAAGTTATGCTTGGATTCAGCGATATAACGATCGCATGCGGAATCGAGCACATGACTCATCTGCCAATGCAACCCGATCTGAATCCCCATATGGGTATATCACCTTCCTTACTCAATAGACAGGATTTAATTGACAAATACGACTTGATGACCGCAGTAAGCATGGGTCTAACTGCGGAGAAGCTATTTGCAAAATGGAAAGACAAACTCGGATGGACTAAGAGAGATCTCGATGAGTGGGGAGTTAGAAGCCATAAACTCGCTGCAGAAGCTTTGAAGAAAGGTTACTTCTTAAACGGTGAAGGCTATCCGACGAAGAGAAAGGGAGAGATCTTGCCAATTGAAGTTGAACAGGCAGACGGTAGCACGAGAGTAATCGATACTGATCTGTCAATCAGAGCGGACACAACCATAGAAGCGGTTGAAAGGCTACCACCCGCATTCAAACCCGATGGAGTTATCACCGCAGGCAACTCGTCCCCGTTGAATGCTGGAGCTACTGCGATAATGTTGATGAATAAGAAGAAGATGAAGGAATACGGTTTAGAACCAATGGGCAAGATCGTCTCCTTAGGCTGGGCTGGTGTTGAACCAAGCGTTATGGGTGAAGGTCCTGTTCCCGCGACTCAAAAGGCATTGAAGTTTGCGAAGCTTGAAGTTAAGGATATAGACTACTGGGAAATCAACGAAGCTTTCTCCGTAGTTCCGCTATTTGCAATTAAGATGCTCAAGATCGATCCAGACAAGGTTAACGTGAAGGGCGGAGCAATAGCAATTGGGCATCCACTTGCAGCGAGTGGAATAAGGCTTACTGGAACAGTAGCAAGAATTTTGAACATTGAAGGTGCCAAATACGGAGTTGCAACCCTCTGCGGTGGCGGTGGGCAGGGAGGAACTGCTATTGTTGAAAATCCAAACGCATAATATATTTTATTTTTCTTTTTCAATAAATTAAAAGATCATGTGCGAGGCCACAATCCATAGTATGCGTTCAGAATCATAACAAGAACGAAAGTAAGAACGCCTGCGAGCATCACAGTCTTCGGGCTGATCTTTATCTTAGTCTTTTCCTCCTCAAAATATCTCATTATTCCTGCAGAGGACATCAAGGGTGGGGTCTTCTCCTTAGCACGTGAAACCTTTGGCATAAGAATACTGTTCCTCTGAGTATATAAAACTCTCTCCTCAATGAAAAGTGGAGTGAAGAGCTGATCCTATATTGGATTTGATTTAATATCTCTTCACTTGTCAAAGAAGCGCTTTTTAGTGAAATATTTAAATCACAACCTAAACTTTAGAGTATGTTTCTTAATCTCATCAAGGATGCGACCAAAAGCTTGGAAGAATTCGGAGATGAAAAATTTATAAAAGAGAGCGAGCATGCGGATCTTGCAACAACTATAGCTTTCAAAATAGCGAAAGAGAAAAATTTGAGTCCGCAAAAGGTTGCAAATGAGATCTTAGAGAGGATTACGCCAAAAGGCTATATCGGGAAGATTGAGAGTGTTAATGGATACATAAATCTCTTTGCAAACTACGAATTCCTTGAAGACACAATAGACGTGATCTTGAGCGATGATAACTACGGATCGCTTGGAATGAAGGGTAAGATCCTCGTAGAGCACACCTCTGCAAATCCGGATGGTCCGCTTCACATAGGGCACATTCGAAATTCCATAATTGGAGACACCTTAGCAAGAATTTTCAGAAGAGCGGGTTTTGATGTTAGAACCCATTATTACATAAACGACATGGGAAGACAGATGGCTATAACTGTTCTTGGCGTTGAAAAGTTTGGGTTATCGGAGAAAAAACCAGATCATGCAATTGCTGACGCATACATTTCCGCAAACAGATTGCTTGAAAAAGAACCAGAGCTTGAGAAGAGAATTGAGGAGTTGATGCAGAAATACGAAGTTTTAGAAGAAGAAACTGCGAAGAAGTTCAGAAGTGCCATTGAAAAGGCAATGGAAGGAATTAAGGCTACAATGGAGAGAATAAACGTGGAGCACGATGAATTTGTCTGGGAGAGTGATTACATTCGAAATGGCTACGTTGAAAAGATCTTGAAAGCTCTTGACTCGAAGAATTTGATAAAGAAGACAGGAGCATGGATCATAGAGCTTGAAGGGTTTGAAAAGGAGGTAGTTATAAGAAGGGAGAATGGGACCTCTCTTTACATCACAAGAGATCTGGCTTATCATCTTTGGAAAAGCGAGAAATTTGAAAGGATGATCAATGTTTGGGGAGCGGATCACAAGCTCTACGGAGCACAGCTCCTTAAACTTTTAGAGATCCTTGAGATCAAAAAGCCTGAAATAGTCTTCTTTGAATTCGTGTCTCTGCCAGAGGGCAGAATGAGCACGAGAAAGGGCAAATTCATTTCTGCGGATGATCTAATAGAGAAAGTCAAAGAAGAGGCGAAGAAAATCATCGCAAACCGTGAATTTTCAGCAGAGGAGATCGAAAAAGTTGCTGAAGCGGTTGCAATCGGAGCAATAAGGTTTGACTTCCTTAAAGTTGCCCCAGAAAAGCCCATGGTTTTTGACATGAACAAAGCTCTGGACTTTGAGCGACAAACTGCAAGTTACATTCAATACACTTACTCAAGAGCTTGCAGTATTCTTAGAAAAAGCGATGACGAGCTTGAATTCTCTCCAGAACTATGCGAGAAAGTAGAAAGGGATCTTGTGGTAATGCTCTCCAAGCTTCCCTTCTACGTTTACAGAGTTGTGAACGAAGTTCGTCCTAACCTCTTTGCAGAATTCATGCTTGGTTTAGCGTCTAAGTTTAACGAATTCTACAGAGACTATCCAGTTCTTAAAGCTGAAGACGAGCTTAAAAGGCACAGAATTGCGATCGTGTCTGCAGTGAGCAAGGTTCTTGAAATAGGACTTGATCTGATGGGGATCCAAGCGATTGAGCGGATGTGAATGATAGAAGCCATAGCAGAAACACTCATAGAATATCGTTTTTTTGGTGTATTTCTTTTATCTCTCATTTCAAACTCGATTCCGTTCGTTGGAGTTCCTTATCTGAATTTTCTAATCCTTTTAACGCCTTTTCTTAGTTTTTGGGAATTGGTTGTCGTGGCAATTCTATCCGCATTAGGAGCATCGCTCGGAAAAGTTGTAATATACTTGCTCGGTCGTGGTATCGGGCATACCCTTCCAGAGAAAACAAAAGAAAATCTTTTATTTTTCCAAAGACTCCTTAAAAGGTGGGGGATCTTTGCAATCTTTTTATTCGCCGCATCTCCTTTGCCAGACGACGTTTTATACATTCCTCTTGGCATGGCACAGTATAGATTACGACATTACTTCTTAGCGGTTCTCTGTGGAAAGATCGTTGTCACAAGCTATGTTATGTTCGCAGGTAAGGTAGGGATGGAGATACTCGAAAGCTACACCGACAACTTTGAATTCAGCTTTGCAATCTTCCTTATAGCGACAGTTGTCTTCACGGTCTTCGTTCTAAAGTTTAACTGGAGAAGGTTTTTTGAGGAGTTTTTTGAGAACAAACAGTAAATACCAAACAATTATATTCCCTCTGCAAAAGTTTTTTTAGATGCCAAACTACAATGTCGTGCTTCAAGCGGGCTGGATTGTTAAGAAGGCAAAAAGTGTTGAAGATGCGATCAACATAGCAATCGCTGAAGCAGGAAAAAAGCTAAATCCCGATCTTAGCTTTGTGAGGGTTGATGTAGGCAGTATTGAGTGCCCAAAATGTGGTGAGGCTTTTAAATCCGCTTTGCTGATCTCAAAAACCGCTTTAGTGGGGCTTTTTTTTGAGATGAAGGTTTTTAATGCAGAAAACGAAGAGCATGCTGTTAAAATTGCAAGAGCCGAGATCGGCAAAAGAATGCCAAACGTCCCGTTAGAAGTGGTTGAAGTTGTTAGAGTAGAATAGTATGAGACCACATGTTTTCTTAAACATCGCTTCAAGTTTGGATGGAAAGATCAGCGATGAAACAAGAAGACAACTCAGAATTTCCTGCAAAGAAGATCTGAAGAGAGTCGATGAGCTTCGTGCTTCTGCTGATGCTATAATGGTCGGCATTGGAACGATCTTGTCGGATAATCCAAAATTGAACGTTAAAAGTGAAGAATTGAGGAGAAAAAGGCTTTCAGAGGGAAAAAGTGAGAATCCAATGAAGGTGGTTGTGGACAGCAAGTGCAGAATCCCAGAAAATGCTGAAGTTTTCAGTGGAAAAGTGATCGTAGCTGTTTCAAAGCTTGCAGAAAAAGAAAGAGTTGATAAGGTCTCTAAAAAGGCTGAAATTGTTGTTTTTGGAGAAGAGAAAGTAGATCTAAAAGCGCTGCTTGAGGATCTATATAAAAAAGGGGTCAGAAGGCTCATGGTGGAGGGTGGTGGCACTTTGCTATCTTCTTTACTCAAAGATGGACTTGTGGATGAAATGTTCATATACTATGCCCCAATCATTATCGGCGGAGAGAGATCGCCCACGATCTGCGATGGAAGCTCTTTCGCTGCTCCATTGAGAATGGAGATCGTTTCAATTAGAAGGTTTGGAGAAGGCATTTTGGCTCATTTAAAAGTAAAAGGATTTGAATAAGCTTTAAGAATAAAAAATCATAAGCTTTTTATATTACAATTTTTCAACATTTAATCAGGTGAGAAAATGAGGTATATCGTGTTGTCAAGACTTACAGATGAGGGTGCGAAAACACTGAAGGAGAAGCCACAGAGAATAAAAGAGGTAAATCAGGAGCTTGAAAAGATGGGGGTAAAAGTTTTAGAGCAGTATGCGGTTTTTGGAGAATTCGATTTTGTCAACATTATCGAAGCGAGTGATAATGCATTGGTAATGAAGGCAATGATTGAGCTTGCAAGCAGAGGAACTATAAGAACAGTAACATTGCCAGCGATTCCGGTGGATGAACTAATTAAAAAGATGAAGTAATTTATTAATTTTTATTTATATTTATAGTTAAAAGGAATCATACAATTTTTCATGCCTAAGATAAGCACCTCGATCTACGAGATTCTCAATTACTACTCTTTTTTCTGGCATTTTTTCGATTTCTGCAGACTTAAATCTGCTTCTCCCTATGCCGAGAATGTCATCATACTCGTTGCAAACGAAAACGATTTCATTTTCCTCAAATTCACCAACTTTTACTATGGAACTTGAAAATATGTCTCTGCCATAAAGAAAAAGCATCTCACCACGCTCATTCACCCAAACCTTCTTCTTTTCGTTATTCATCAGCCAGAAAGCTCCTTCGAGAGTTAGTCTTAATCTTTTTCCAATCTCACCAACCTTGACTCCAGCAATGCAATCAATATTTTTCTGTCTAAGAAAATAGTAGAGTTCTTTTGAAACCGCAAAAAGTTCCTTATTCTTGGCTATAAGCTTAAAATTGTCGAGAAAATCAAAAGAATTGAAAAATTTTAAAGCATTTTTTAGCACTTTAAGCTCTTTCTCGCTTAACTCCCTCAAGAGAGGAATTCCTCCGGTTTTGGAATTTCGAGCTTCAATCCTTTTCTCTTTCTAACTTCCATAACGAATTCTTCAAGCAAGCTTGGGGGAACCTTTTCAAAGCCAGCGTGCTCCGTGCTCCAGATTGCTTTTCCTGAAGTTGCAGATCTTATCGCTCCCGCAAACCCGAACATCTCTTTAACTGGTGCTTTTGCAACGAGCGTTGCTGTGTCTCCTTCGATCTTTATATCCAAAATCTGTCCCCTTCTTCCCTGAATTTCTCTCGTTACATTTCCCATCATCGTCTGCGGAGCCATTATATAGACTTTCTGATAGGGCTCAAGCAATGTCGATTCCGCTTGAAGAATTGCAGCAAAGATCGCAGACCTAACCGCTGGAATCACTTGTGCTGGTCCTCTGTGAACCGCATCCTCGTGGAGTTTGCAATCAACGAGCTTAACCTTCATACCCATGCAAGGTTCTCTTGCTAAGGGTCCAGTTCTCATCGCTTCTCTAAAGCCTTCAAGGATCAATTCCATCGTCTCATTCAGATACTGAATACCCTTCGTTACATCGCAGAACAGATTCCCCTCAAAAAATTCCGTTGCTCCTGCTGCCTCTTCTCCAGTCAATCCTGCTTCCTCCAACTTCTTCCTGCGTTCCTTCTTGTCCATCTTGAAGTCCACTTCTCCTTCCTTGAACTTCCTTGAAACTTCTTCTGGCAAAGGCTCCACGACGATGTAAAACCTGTTATGTTTGTTTGGCGACTTTCCTTCAACTGGTGGAGATGTAGCCGATACAGTTTCTCTGAAAACAACTATCGGTGGTGATGTTATTACTTCGAGATTGTATTCCCTCCTGATCTTCTCAACCTTAACCTCCAAATGCAGTTCTCCCATTCCACTAAGCAAATGCTCGCCAGTTTCCTCGTTCAATGTGATCTGCAATGTCGGATCCTCTTTTACGATCTTCCTCAAAACTTCTACGAGTTTTGGCAGATCTCTTGGGTTCTTTGCTTCGATCGCCATCGTAACCACTGGCTCGCTGTAGTGCTTTATGCTTTCAAATGGCTCGATCTTCTCGAGCTCTGTGCAAGTTGAGCCTGAAACTACATCTTTCAGTCCAACAAGTGCTACAATATTTCCTGCAGGAATCGCCTCAACCTCGACACGCCTTGGACCCATGTAAAGTCCAGTAGTCTGAACTCTATTCTTCGCCTTTCTGTCTATGATGAAAAGTTCTGTTCCAGGCTTAACTGTTCCGCTGAAAAGTCTGCCTACCGCAACTTCTCCTGCTTGCGGATCAACGACGATCTTCGTGATCATCAGCACAACTGCTCCCTTAGGATCGCATTTCACCATCGCCTTTCCAACTTCGCTGTTCAGATCTCCTTTCCAGATGATCTTTATTCTCTCCTTCTGTGCCTCTATCGGATTCGGCAAATGTCTTACAACCATGTCTAAGATAACCGTGTGTAGTGGTGTCTTCTTATGAAGCTCCTTAGACTCTCCTCTCTTCAGATAATCATAAACTTCCTTAAATCCGATTCCTGTATCCTTTTGCGATTTAACACTTACTCCCCACTTCTGCAAAGCAGAACCAAAGGCTACATTGCCCTTAGCGACCTCAATTCTCCACTCATCGAACTTATCAGGCTTTACAGACTTTAAAAGTTTGTTAACATCATTTATTACCTTAATCAACCTTTCCTGCATTTGCTGTGGCGTGAGCTGAAGCTCCTTGATCAATCTGTCTATTTTATTCACAAAAAGCACAGGCTTAACTCCTTCCTTCAAAGCCTGTCTCACAACTGTTTCGGTTTGAGGCATCACACCTTCGACTGCGTCGACAACGATTATAACTCCATCAACCGCTCTCATCGCTCTTGTGACTTCTCCACCAAAGTCAACGTGTCCAGGGGTGTCTATGAGATTAACCAAGTAATCTTCACCATTGTATTCGTGAACCATTGAAACGTTCGCAGCATTTATTGTGATTCCCCTCTCCTTTTCCTGTTCATCGTAGTCAAGATACAACTGCTGCCCCGCAAGTTCATCGCTTATAATTCCCGCACCCGCAAGCAAACAATCGCTTAGCGTTGTCTTTCCATGGTCTATATGCGCAGCTATTCCCATGTTCCTGATCTTTTCAGGCTTCCACATTAATTCCTCAATCTTCTCTACAAATTTTTTTGCTCTTGTAGCCATCTAATCACCTTGCGGACTTTGCTACCCTCTCAACTTCTTCTTTCTTTGAAACCGCAAAGCTCTTCGTATCATTATTCGAAGCTGCAATTATTTCATCGGCTAAACAATAAGCTATGCTCTTCTTCGACTTAAAAGCGGATCTTCTTGCTCCTTCTACTATGTTTCTCAAGGCAACGTCAACTCTCCTTAAGCTTGAGGTATCAACAGCCTTTGGCACCGCAATGCCTCCATATTTAATTCTAACGACTTCTTCTCTTGGTCCAGCGTTAACAATCGCATCAACGAGCACTTGGATCGGATTCTTCTTCGTCTTTCTTTCAATGATCTCAAAAGCCTCTCTGACTATGTTGTAAGCACTGTTCTTCTTTCCCGTGTTTCTCTCCTTTCTCATTACCTTATTTATGAGCCTCTCGACAACGAAGACCTTTTCCTTTCCAAAAGGATCCGAATGCTTCCCGTGAGAGTGTAGAGTAAAACTTGGATTTAAACATATATGGCTCTTTAAAGC
>JANXDJ010000069.1 GCA_025059545.1 Archaeoglobaceae archaeon | reverse complement strand
GGACCCATGGGAATGAAAGCCAAGCCCTTTGGCAAGTCTCCAAGCTTTGCAAAGACGACTACTTCACCAAATTCTGTTTTTAATTTAACTTTGTCCCCTTCTTTAAGTCCAAGAGCTCTAAAATCCTCTTCACTGAGTTCAATATAATTCACAGCTTTAAAGTATTCTTCAGTCAGTTTTTCTTCAACCGTCGCTCCTTGATCAAGAGTTCTGCCCGATATAAGCTCAACCACTACCATAGCACCACCAGAATTTTTTTATGCAGATTAATGCGAAGGTATATATAACAGTATCTTTTCTTGTTCGGTGAGTAGGATTAGAAATGTTTAAATAATGGGATGTATCATGATAATAATAAGGTGATTGAATGGCGAGAACCATAACTATCGCATCTGGAAAGGGTGGGACAGGTAAGACTACGATCACAGCAAATCTTGGAATAGCTTTAACACAGTTAGGATATGATGTAACAATAGTTGATGCAGATATAACGATGGCTAATTTAGAGCTCATTCTCGGCATGGAAGGTCTCCCAGTTACCTTGCAGAATGTTCTCGCAGGCGAAGCAAGGATTGAAGAAGCGGTCTATGTTGGACCTGGTGGAGTTAGAGTAGTCCCAGCAGGTGTTAGTCTGGAAGGTCTTAGAAAGGTGAATCCCGAGAAGCTTGAGGAAGTTCTGACAAGAATAGTTGGTAGCACCGATATACTGCTCCTCGACGCTCCTGCTGGTTTAGAAAGGAGTGCGGTTATAGCAATAGCCGCAGCTCAAGAGCTGCTATTGGTTGTGAATCCAGAAATTGCTTCGATAACGGATGGATTAAAAACAAAGATCGTTGCAGAAAAGCTTGGAACAAAGACACTTGGAGTTGTTATAAATCGCCTAACTGGTTGGGGCATAGATATGGCAAAGGCAGAAATAGAGGCGATATTAGAGGCAAAGGTTATAGCCACAATCCCAGAAGATCCAGAAGTTAGAAAATCTGCAGCATTTGGCAAGCCCGTTATTCTAAGTGCACCAAGTTCACCAGCAGCATTAGCGATAAAGGACTTGGCATATACGATAGCAGGAAAGAAGAAGGAGGAGGCTCCTACAGTTGTTGCAGCGAAAAAAGAGGGGGCAATAACAAAAATGCTGAAAGTATTCAGGAGAAAGAGGTGAAAAAATGGAATTAAATTGGTTATTCAACATTTTACTCCTCGCTCTACTTATATTTAGCCTAATTCTCAATATAGTTCAGTTAAAAAAGATAAGAAGTTTAACCAAAGAACTTAGGGAAGTTGGAACGAGAGTTAGCGTTACAAAAGAGGAGCTTGCACAAATTAGGAGGCGACTTGAGAAAATGAAGGGGGAAATTTAGACTCAAAATCAGATTATAAATTTTTGGCAAAAGTTTTTTCTACTAAAAAGTTGAAAATGAAATTAGGTGGATAATATGAGGAGATTTGACTGGAAGAGATTTAAGAAAAAGGGTCTGAAGAAGATCCTAAGCAAAGATGAAAAATTGCTTGAAGAGAACGTTAAGGAACTCAAACCAGAGAAAGGGGGAAATATAAAGGAGATCTCAAAAGAAGTGCTTACAGAAGAATGAAAATCAAGTTTATTTTTATTGGCTTTGGAAAGAAAGAAGAAGAGTTGGAAATCGTGGGAAGAAAGAGATACTTTGAAATTTTGGAAGATTTAAAAATAAATCCTGAAACTGTGGTTCTGATTAAGAATTCGAGACCAATACCGATTGATGAGTTCGCTGAGGATGGGGAGATAACCGTAATTCGTGTAATATCTGGAGGCTAAGAGATAAAATAATGATTTATTCTTATGTAAATGAATTAAACATGTAAAAATTTTTCAGTGATGAGAGAAAACTTTTTATAGATACCATTCCAATGAGTAGTGATGCAAAAGGAAGAAGTGCTTGTATTGCACTTGGTGCTCTTTAACATTAAGAGGATTTTAGAGAATGCTGGTTTGGCAAACGGACACTTCAAAGCCTACGAAGCTCTTGGAATAAATCCTGTGCAGGTAAACCGAAGCAAAGCCGACCATAAAAAGGCGGTTTTGCTCCTTTGTAGAGGGATTTCCGAGGTTTTAAAAACAAGCAATACAGAGAGGCTTTCCCAGAATCCGAGATTGAGAGAAGCTTTCGAAACCACAAAGCTCATTGTTCATTGATCTTGAGCACCATGTAATAAGCGTCCTCGCCGTCGCTGTAGTAGCTTGGAATAGTTTCAACTATCTTAAAGCCCAATTTCTCATAAAGTCTTTGAGCTATCTGATTTGAAACACGAACTTCGAGAGCAATTTCTTTCTTTCCTTTCTCTTTAAGTCTCTCAATCGCTCTCTTCATCAAGTATTCTCCTATTCCACTTCCTCTGAATTCTTTTCGGACAGCAAGCGACACAATCTTCCCTCTAAGCTGGTCTAAGTCCATAGTTACAACATATCCGACGATCTTTTTACCAATATCAGCCACAAAAATGTCGCTTCCATAAGTTAAGTAAACATACATGTCGAAAGAGGGGTTTCTTGGATTGAAAGCTTCCCGATCTATTTCAAGGACATCTTTGAAGTCATTCACTGAGTATTCCCTAATTATCACCTGCACAAAAGCTTATACTTCTGGAGAGAATATTAAGATAATGCTTCAGCTTGCAGAGTTCATTGCGGAAAGATACAAAAAGGTCGCAGAAATAGGCATCGGAAACTACAATGCGATAGCAGAATACTTGGTTTCCAAAGGTGTGAAGGTTATAGCTACGGATATTAGAGAAGTGCAAACAAAGGCAGATTTTTTCATAGACGACGTTCAAAATCCCCAAATACAGCTATATAGAGGTGTAGAACTCGTATACTCGATAAGACCTCCTCCAGAACTATTTAAAAGTATTAGAGAGCTCGCCAATAAATTGAATGCAGACTGTATAATCAAACCACTTTTTGGAGACTACGCAGACGGGGAGCTTGTGAATTACAAAGGTCTGAGATTCTATATATGGAAGCGAAACGGTTTCTGATGAAAAAATTCTTAGAATACTACAAAAAAGCCAAAATAAAAATGCCTAAGCAATTTGAACGAAGAGAGTTTGCATTTGTTCCATTCGAAGCTTTTCCAGACTTTTTCATGCACAGACACATTTCCTTTTCATCTGAAGAAGATTTCAGAAGTTATGCGATCTCTAATGTGCCAGCACACGTTTATTATTCTTCCGCATACTACAAAAATCCGGGAAAAGATAAGATGGAAGAAAAAGAGTGGCTTGGGGCGGATCTAATCTTTGACATCGATGCGGATCATTTGCCTCTGAAAACAAATTCTGTTGAAAAAGCTCTGGAAGTTGCTAAAAAAGAAGTAAAAAAGCTATTGCAAGTGCTGAAGCTCGATTTCGGAATAAAAGAAGCAGAGATTTACTTCACAGGAGGGCGTGGATACCACGTTCACGTTTGTGAAGAAGAGTTTCTAAAGCTTGAATCTGCAGAGAGAAGAGAAATAGTTGATTATTTGACAATTAACAATCCAACAATTCTCCAAAAGAAAAGAATATTGGATTCTAATGTCGCATTGAGGGTTGGCTCATACTTAAAACAAAGGAAAAAATTGGAGGGAAAAGAACTTTTAAAAGCGCTTAAGAAGCCTGAAGAGACACTTGATAGATTCAGGATCCACATAGATGCCCCAGTAACTGCAGATGTTAAGAGATTAATAAGAATGCCCGGAACTCTTCATGGAAAAACTGGGCTTAAAGTTGTAAAAGTTGAGGATCTTGAATCCTTCGACCCTCTTAGAGACGCTATAGCATTTGGAGAGGATAAAATGAAGCTTAGAGTGATTAAGAGAGTTAAAATGACTATTGGGGGAAAAGAATTGGATCTAAATGCTGGCGAAATAGCGGAATTGCCTGAGTTTGCTGGTGTTTATCTACTATGCCGAGGTTTTGCCACACTCTGATATGACTTTGAGCACTCTATCATTCTCCTCTTTCTTACCTATACTCATTCTGATGAAATTGCCTTCGAGCCCCATTAAACCGACTAAATTTCTAACTACTATCCTATGATCCAGCAATTTCTCAAATATGTCTTTTTCAGCTTTGAAAAGAATAAAATTAGCCTCTGAGGGATAAACTTCATATCCAAGTTTCTTTAGTTCCATATATACTCTCTCCCTTTCTTCAATAATCTTTTTTCTCAATTCAAGGTAGTATTCAAGTGATTTTATTGCAGAAATAGCAGTAGCAACTCCAGGGGTTGGAATTGCAAATGGCAGTCTAACTTTCTCCAGTGCTTCCGCAATCTCCCTTTCCGCAACCGCATAGCCTATCCGCAGTCCCGCCAATCCAAAGAATTTAGAAAAGCTCCTCAAAATTATTACATTATCAAACTCATGCGCCAGATTGAGCAAGTTTTTCTTTGTAAATTCCGCATAGGCTTCGTCGATCAACACATAGTTCGAGTTTTCAGCAATTCTTTCTACAGTTTCTTTCTTCACTGTGTTTCCAGTTGGATTGTTTGGTGAGCAAATTATCGAAAGTTTTGGCTTCTCTTCTTCAAAAAAGTCGGGAGTTAGGGAATAACGGTCATAGATAGGGAGTAGAAGAGAAGAATTTTGGAGCATGGAATAGGTTAGATAAAGAGAATAAGAGGGCATAGGAATTGCAACTTTGTCCAATTCCTCCAGCAAAATCTCGCATGCTCTAGAAATCAGTTCAGAAGAGCCACATCCAATAGCAATATTTTCAACCTCAACTCCCAAATAATCGGAAATCGCTTTTTTTAGCTTCGGATAAGAGGCGTCTGGATACCTATTTATTCTACCCAAGGACTCGATATATGCTTTTTTAACTTCTTCGCTTGGTTCGTATGGGTTTTCATTGGAGTTCAAGAATATAACGTCTCCCTCTGGAAACACACCAGCATCATATGGGTTTATGATCTTCACAACATTTCTCATGATCTTAACATGATTCGAAACCTTTTAAAGACTTTTCATCTCTAAAACTCAGCTTCCTCTGAAAATCTAAAACTCATTGTCGAAAATATAATAAAACCTTGAAATTCAAGATCTCCAATGCTTGGATTTGAAGAGATCATCTTTATTGCAATAATCGCACTAATAATCCTGAGTCCTGAGAAGCTTACGGAATTTGCAAGAGAACTTGGAAAGATCTATGCAGAATACAAAAAAGCAAAAAGGCTCGTAGAACTTGAAGTTCTCTACGGGATCTCAAGTGAGGAACTTAAAGAAGAAATGGAAAAGAAATATAAAGAATTAGGAATAGAGTTAGAAAAACTCAAAGCTGAGAAATCTCCTCCTCGCTGAAACCTGTTAGCTCAATAACTGTCAAGCCTGTTTTTAACTCTCTTGCTTCCCATTCAGAAAGCTTTTCCCTGAAACTTTCATCTGAAAGGATTAAGCTGTTGCCAAAGGGATCTTCGAGAATGATCGTCAATTCTTCTTCGCCTTCTACCACGTTCTCTATTTTCTCTAAGATCCATTCACATCTTTTTACCTTCTCTGGATCTTCTTCATTCCACTTCATCGCTACTCTGACTATGTCTGCAACTCTGCAGAGAACTCCCTCAAGGTTAGTTACAAACGCCTGACTTGCGGGTCCGGGTTCTATTGAAACTCCAAGTTCTGGAATCTTTATAGTCCCCGAGGTTGAACGTATTAACTTTGTAAATAGATTATCTCTATTTGCTTTTATCTTGTATCTCGTAGGTTCTTTTTCGCCTAAAACGATTGAATCCGCATGTTTAAATCCGCATTCACATGAAACGGAAGTAAGAAGAATTTTTTCAAAAAAGGGAACCTCGTAAGTATCCACAAAAAGTCTAAGCTCTCTGCCACAGATTGGGCAGGAGATCATTTGCTTCCTCTGATCTTGCTTCTGTCTACCTTTATTCCCGTAGGAGTTACAAGAACGTATTCCTCACCTAGCCCAACAATATCGCCGTTAATTTCTTCTGCGAGTTGTTTGAGATCCTTAAGAATTCTATCAAGGGTGAGTTTGTCGTGTCTAACGAAAGCGATGTCTGCTACTATTATGTTCCCGTCATAAATCTCCTTCTTAATCCTCGGTATTTCGTTTAAACCGGTTACTTCTGCGACTTTGACCAGCACTGAAGCCTTCTCACTTATTTCCGCCTCATATTGTCCTAAATCGAGCTCTTCGTAATCATCTACAACAACTTTCTCCTTACTCTTAAACTTCTCGAGTATCCCCATGAGAGACCACCTTGAGATTAAAATGTTAGAAAGTATTTAATCTTAACGCTTGTTTCTTGCAAGCCTTAGAACAAACCAGTAGCTTTTGACGATCTCTTGTCTGTGAATGTATAAAGATGGAACTGCAATCAAGATATAAAGAAGACTTAGCAAATACCGTGTTTCGACACTTTGGTAAACAAACTGAGCTAAGAACAGACCTAAAAGGGCTGACGCTTCAAATAAATTTAGCCTCAAATTTATTATAATCGCAACACCAAGCAGTGACTGCGCTGCAGTGAGCAAAAACTCTTCTTTTTGCCTGTCGTCTAATGGTAGAGAGCTTGGACTTGTTAAGGAGATGCTGTAGACCAGAGCCAAACAACCAACGAGCAAGGTCCATTGATTAACTTTTGAGGAAACAAGAGTGTTAAAGCTCGCGGTTGTGCGTAGCTTTCTGACAAAATAAATGGCTACAATGAACTCTGGGGATTCGCTTGCAAGCGGAGCAATCCACTGAACCATTAAGAACTCGTCAATGCTAAAGATCTTTGCGGATTTGACAAGACCTTCTGCAAATGCTTCAACGCTTATGAGTATAACAAAAGCGGAAAATACAAGTAGGAATACAACAGAAGCCCTTCTTTTTCTCGTTGGAAAACAGCAAAGATAAGCAGGCACTCCAATTGCATTGAATTCCTCACGCTCAGCTTTCGTTGCAAGATAGACGTAAATTAGGAACATCGAACCAAGAATTAAGGTATCAAATAGCGAAATATTGCCTTTGATTGGGA
>JANXDJ010000068.1 GCA_025059545.1 Archaeoglobaceae archaeon | reverse complement strand
TCCAACCCCGTGAAGTCCTCCAGAGACTCTGTAAACTTTGTTTCCAAATTTACCTCCCGCATGAAGCTTAGTCATGACAACTTCTAAAGCGGGTTTTCCAGTCTCATGCAGATCCACTGGAATGCCTCTGCCATCATCTTCAACGCTTGCGGAACCATCTTGATGAAGAATAACCTTTATATTGTTGCAAAATCCTGCTAAAGCTTCGTCAACGCTGTTATCAACTACTTCCCAAAGAAGGTGATGGAGACCTTTGACGTTAACATTACCTATATACATTCCAGGTCTCTTTCTGACTGCTTCAAGATCCGCGAGAACCGCAATATCTTTTGCGGAGTAATCATTCCTATTTAAGGGCTCAGAGTTCATTTTATCCACAAAATATGTGGCTTTTACTGTTAATAAGGTTTTTGAGAGATTTCGATCTTTACAATTCTCCAAAGCTTAAAATCAAGCGGAAATTTTTAATACTTATAAATTCACATCAAGCCATGATGCTAAAAGGACTTCCCTCAACGATGAATGATGAATATCAACTTAACCTACACAAGATTCTCCAACATGCTGCGAGAGTTCATGACGAGGTTGAAGTTATATCCTATCGAACTCTCCAAAATGGAAACGTTCACACTTTTAACTATCTCCAGATCTATGAAAGAGTTTGTGCAATGGCAAATGCTCTTGAACAGCTTGGAGTAAAACCTGGAGACAGAGTTGCAATTCTTGGATGGAACGATCACAGATACTTCGAGAGCTACTTCAGCGTTTCTGGAATTGGAGCGGTTTTGGTGCAGTTAAATATTCGTCTACACTTGAATGAGCTCACGTATATAGTGGATCATGCGGGAGCAAAGGTTCTATTTTTAGATGATACGCTCATGGAGTTAGCGGAAAGATTAGCGGAGAAACATAGATTTGAATTTTTTGTTTTAATGACTGATAAAAGTCCTGAAGAAATTAAGACAAAGTTAAAGCCTATTTATCATTATGAGGAGCTCATTAGAAAGAGTCCTAAAAAGAGAGATTGGATCGAAATCGATGAGAAGTCCTCCGCTACTGCTTGTTATACTGCTGGAACTGCAGGAAATCCAAAAGGAGTCTATTATTCACACAGAGCGCTCATATTACAAGCTATAACTTCTGCTGCAGTTTTTAATTTAACCAGTTCAGATGTTTATTTACAGATCGTGCCTTTTTACCATGTTAATGGCTGGACGTCTCATTTGGCATGCCCTATGGTAGGAGCAAAGATCATACTCCCCGGATTATACAATCCCGTGCATTTGACAAACATAATCTTGAATGAAAAGGTTACGATAACCTCTGGAGCACCAGCAATACTCTCTCCGATCTTGGAAGTGGTAAAAAGAATTGCACCAAATGCAAGGCTTGAAAGGCTGAGACTAATAAGTGGTTCAACAGAACCACCATTGGAGATGCTGAAAAGCTACGCTGAAATAGGGGCAAAAGTGATTCATGCGTATGGTGCTACAGAAACCTCTCCACTTGCCACTGTTAATATTCCCAAGCCCAAGATCTTGGCAAAAAGTGAAGAAGAGCGATGGAATCACATGAAAAAACAAGGTTATTTTGTTTTTGGAGTTGAAGCGAAGCTGGTAGAGCCTTCGAGTGGAAAAGAACTGCCTTGGGATGGAAAAAATGTTGGAGAACTTTGGCTTCGAGGTCCGTGGATCATAAAAGAATACTACAATGATCCAAGGACAAAAGAAAGTGTGACTGAGGATAAGTGGTGGAAAAGCGGTGATGCTGGAACAATAGATGAGCTCGGATATTTCCATATCGTAGATAGACTAAAGGACATAATAAAGAGTGGTGGAGAGTGGATTCCGAGTGTGGATCTTGAAAAGAATCTAATGAGCCATCCTTATGTGTATGAGGCAGTGGTTATAGGAGTTCCACATCCGAGATGGGGAGAGAGACCTTTAGCACTTGTTGTGCTGAAAACTCCGTATAAAAACAGATCAAAAGAACAAATCGAAACTGAACTAAGAGAACACATGCTTAAAAGATTTGCAAGATGGCAATTGCCAGACAAGATATTATTTGTTGAAGAGATACCAAAAACGAGTGTTGGCAAGATCAACAAGCGCTTTCTTAGAGAAAAATATAGAGATATCTACATAAAGTAATTTTTATATTGGTTATATAAGATGATGATAATGTTTATAATAATAAAAAGAGGTTAGATATGACACTTGATAATTATTTGGAAAGTCTCATTGGTGAGATGACTTCCATGAATTCTCTAAAACGTCTAAAACGCCAGATCTTCTCTCAGAATCTCTTATAAAAGAATAAATAAACATGAAAAACCATAAATTTTAAATACTTCTCTAAAAGTAAATACTCGTGTCTTGGAATTCGAATGTAAAAAAGAAATTAATGAATTTGGGGTAATTAAAAAGGAGGGTGGTTAGAGTGTTGGACATCCTGTCTCTCATAATAGCATATACGTTCGTAAATGGATCTCTCTATTTAGGGATGGCACTCGGATTTACAATAACGACCGGAGTGCTAAGAGTCTTCAACTTGGCTTATGGAGCAATCTTCTTGATAGCAATATACGGAACGTGGATGTTCTGGAACGACTTGCGATTTGGACTAATTGAATCGATCATCTTAGCAATTTTGCTCGTTGCAGTGTTCACTTATGTGGTCTATAGGGTAGTAATTCTAAAGTTTGCGGAACTTGAAGACTACATGCTTGCAGCACTCGTTGCAGTGTTCGTCATCGTCGAAGAGTTGATCGGTTACGCTTATCCAGAAATCGTTGGAGTCTACGTTCCAACGATGGTATATGAAGAACTTGTGCCCTTTGGTGCAGCGAGCATTCCTGGGCAATACCTTGTAACAGCCTTTGTCTCCCTTGCAATGTTGGCTATATACTTATTGTTCTTTATAAAAACGAAAAATGGCTTCATAATGAGAGCTATAAGTCAGGATATGTTTGCATCAAAACTGGTAGGAGTGAACTTCAATAGAACTTTCGCACTTGCAATGGTCATAGCTGCAATACCTCCAGCGATCGTAATGATCTTGATCTCTCCCATTTGGGCATTGAATCCCTACATTGGTTGGACAGTGTTCACATATGCTATTCTTGTTGCAGTTCTTGGTGGTTTGGGCAATCTAAAAGGAAGCATTATGGCGGCATACATAATTGGATTCATTCAGGCTTCAGTAGGTTTCTTACTCGATCCAAGGCTGATGTTGTTGGTATCACTGATCGTCGTAATGATCGTGCTAATACTCCGCCCAAGAGGATTGGCAAGGGCGGAAACTATATGGTGATGGTATATGGTAAAAATTGAGCCGAGAAGAGGCAAAATAGTGATACATGCTTTTGGAAGAAAATATGAATGGACTGTCGAGCCGAGATATTGGAGAAATCCGATGATAGGGCTTACTCTTTGGCTCTCCTCACCATTGATACTCTATATAACAGCAACTATGCTCTTTAATTACCAACCAATAGGATTGATGTCGACTCTGATCTTTGCAAATCTCTTAATAATGATGGCGGTGCCCTTTAATCTTCAAACTATCGGAACTGGTCGTCTCAGCTTCGGTCCACACTTCTTCTTGGCAGTAGGGGGTTATACTGCTGCATTGCTGAGCAGAGATTACGGTTTAAGTCCTGCATTAACTTTGCCGGCAGCTTTTTTAGTTGGTGCAATCATAGCTCTTGCTATTAGTCCAATTACAATAATATCGAGAGGTGTTTACTACGTTTTAATAACTCTACTTCTACCATTCATACTCGGAGAGATAACTTACTGGCGTTCGGATATCTTTGGCGCTGAAACTGGAATCCCTAATGTGGGACTACTTTTCCCAAGCACAGGTGATGTGACTTTGGATGTATTGATATTCGTCTATATCTCGATTGCCATAGCTTTGATATTTCTCTTATTCGTCGATAGAACTTTAAGATCCAGATACGGTTTTATGATGGGTGTTATAAACGAAGATGAGGATGTAGCCCTCTCTTATGGTATAAATGTAAGACAGATAAAAATAGTTACATTCACATTGACAAGCGGGGCAATGGCAATTTCTGGATGGTTCTTAGCTCACTATCAGGGCTCATTCTCTGGACCAGTGTGGCTCATGCCATCATTCTTGATAATGGTCCTTTTAACAGCTACTTTGGGTGGAAAGGGTGCTATATATGGAGTGGTTATAAGTGCATACATTGTGGCAACTCTAAGAGAGGTTACAAGGATTACATTTGGAGAACTGTCAGTGGTAGTCTTATTCCTGATCCTCTTGATTTTGCTATACTTCCTAAGAGAAGGTTTCTGGGGACTATATAGAAAGAGAAGATACAGAGAATATGAACCAAGCATTAAAGTTAGGAGGAAGACTTGAGGTGGTAAAATGCTAAAGGTTTCGAACCTAACTAAGAGATTTGGAGGAATTGTTGCGGTTAATGACGTGAGTTTTAAAGTCGAGAAGGGGGAAATAGTTGGACTAATAGGACCAAACGGAGCTGGAAAGAGCACCTTAGTTAATTTAATATCAGGTTTCTACTCTCCGGATAAAGGGAAGATAGAGTTCAATGGCCAGGATATAACGAAGAAAAAGATGAACGAAAGAGCAAAGCTGGGAATTGCTCGAACTTTTCAGAATCCAAGAGTCATCCCCAATATGACCGCACACATGAACGTGCTATATGCGATTCTTGGAAGCAAGCATGGAAAAGAGCTTACAATGACTGAAGCTGGAGCTGAGGCAATATATTATCTTGATCTCTTTGGACTTTTAAAGAAAAGAGACGTTCTTGCATCAGATTTGGCTATATACGAGCTTAGATTGCTTGAGCTTGCAAGAGCCTTAGCATTGAAGCCAAGACTTTTGCTTATAGATGAAGCAATGGCAGGGTTAAATCCTGCAGAAGCTGAAAGTGTTTCAAAGCTCATAAACAGAATTAGAAATGAATTCGATTTGACGATCATCTGGATCGAGCATGTGTTGAAAGTGTTAATGAAATCCGCTGAGAGAGTTCTTGTGATGCACTATGGAAGACTTATTGCTGATGGAAAACCAGAAGAAGTTGTTAGAAAACCTGAAGTTGTTGAGGCATATATAGGAGAGGAAGAAGTATGATGAGCGTCGAAGACTTGGAAGTTTGGTATGGAAAAATACTTGCTGTAGATGGTATCTCAATTAAAGTCGAGAAGGGGGAAATAGTTGGACTAATAGGACCAAACGGAGCTGGAAAGAGCACTATAATGAATTCCATAATCGGCGTAGTAAGGCCAAAAAAAGGAAAGATTACGCTAAATGGAGAGAGCTTGATGAATCTTCCAACTTATGAGATCATAAAAAAGGGCGTTACAATTGCTCCAGAGGGCAGAAAGCTATTTCCATTTCTCACCGTAGAAGAAAATCTTTTGATGGGAGCTATAAATGGTGAAGCCTGGAAGAAAAGAAAGAGCTCTCTGGAGTTCATATACTCGAAATTCCCAAGATTAAAAGAAAGGAGAATGCAATTAGCAGGAACTTTGAGCGGTGGAGAGCAACAGATGCTTACAATTGCGAGAGCTTTAATGGCTTCACCAAAAATCCTACTGATCGATGAGCCGAGCTTAGGTTTAGCTCCGAAGATATCTTTGGAAGTCTACAAGCTCATCAAGTCCTTAAGAGATGAAAATAAAATAACAATACTTCTTTCTGACCAAAATGCCAGAAGAGTTCTTCAAATAAGCGATCGGGCCTATATCATTGAAAATGGGAGAATAAGGATGTCGGGTTCGAGTGAGGAGTTGGCTAAAAATGAAAACGTGAGGAGGGTGTATTTGGGCTTATGACGGACTATTTCAGTTATGTGGAATCTTTATTTAGGGAGGGAGAGAAAAGAGAGCCACCACTGAAAGGACTTAGAGTTGTTGAATTAACTCACTTCGTCTTTGGACCAAACGTTGGCAAGATCTTAGCTCAATTTGGAGCTGAAGTTGTAAAAATAGAGACTCCAGGAGAAGGTGAGAGATATAGACTTGCAGCGGTATTTGGCAGATACTACAATAGAACAAATCTTGTCTATGGGATACAAAATGCGAACAAGTATTTCATCGCTGCGGACGCAAGAAATCCAAAGGCAAGAGAGATCATATTCGAGCTTGCAAAGAGAGCGGATGTTTTTGTTGAGAACTTCAGAGCGGGATTGGCAGATGCGATGGGTGTTGGATATGCTCAGATCAGCAAGGTAAATCCAAGGATCATATATGTCAGCTGTTCTGGATTTGGGCAATATGGTCCATTGAGCAAAGCTCCAAGTTTCGACGTTGCAGCGCAAGGTGTCGCATCACTCGCAGTTAAAACTGGTTGGGAAGATGTCGATGAGTTTTACAAGCTACCAGATTATTTTGGTGACTTCCTTCCATCAATGATGGTCGTCTTTGCAGTCCTAAATGCTCTATACTATAGAGAAAAAACTGGCAAAGGACAGTATATCGATGTCTCACAAACCGAGAGTTTGCTTAGATTCATGTATGATATTCCTTATCTGACCTTAACGGGTCAGGAAATAGGCAAGACTGGAAACATAGATCCATGTGCAAGCCCCTCTGGGATCTTCAAGACCGCTGACGAGAAATTCGTAGCAATATCGATAATGACTGACAAACAATTCAAAGCGCTTGCAAGTGTAGTGAATGGCTTAAGAGGTGAAGACAGATTTAAGAAGGAAAAGATCAAGGAGTTGAATAAGATCGTTGAAGAATGGGTTGCGAAACATACCCTTAACGAGATCATTGAGTTTGCCAAAAAACTTGGCTTTCCCGCTTCGCCAGTTTTAGACGATGTAGAGGTATTCAAAGATCCATGGAGATGGGAAAGAAAGAGCATAATAAAGCTACTTGATCGCCTCTATGGTGAAATTCCTGTTCCCGGAGCATTTGTGGCGATGAGTGCTACTCCGGGACAAATCAAATGGATCGCAAGACCAGTTGGTTATCACAATAGGTTAATACTTAAAAAGTGGC